>JBEKUR010000143.1:0-15583 GCA_049514855.1 Terriglobia bacterium | reverse complement strand
TTCCCGGCGTTCGGCCTTCCCACCACGGCCACGAATCCGGATTTAGTCTGATCCGCCATGGTTCTCAGCAGGCTTTGTGGCTTCCGGAGACAGAATCAGGCGGACCTTCAAGACTGTCCGCTTGTTGGCTTCCAGCACTTCGATGGTCAACCCGTTCTTCTCCACCTTCTCACCGGGAACGGGAACGTGACCGAGTTGGGCCAGCACCAACCCCGCCACCGTGGAGTAGCCTGGAGCTTGGACGGGGACGTGCAATTCATCGCTGATCTGGGACAGATCGGTATGACCCGACACGAGGTAGGAATGTTCCGACTCCTTGACGATATCCTGGGCGTGAATCTCGAATTCGTCTTTTATTTCTCCAACGAGTTCTTCCAGCATGTCTTCGATGGTCACCAACCCGGCGACGCTGCCATATTCGTCAATGACGATGGCCATCTGCGTGGTGGATTTTTGCAATTCCTTCAGCAAGTCCTGGATGCGCCGCGTTTCGGGAACGAATGGCACCGGCCTGATCAAACTGCGAATGGTGACCCGGGCTTGCTCTTCGGGCGGCAACTCCATGAGGTCGCGAACGCTCACGATGCCCTCGATATGGTCCAACTGCCCGGCAAAGACGGGGTATCGGGTCAGACGCTTTTCGCGGAACAGCTTGCGAAGGTCTTCGACCGGGGCGTTCACCTCGATGGCGGCAATTTCCGTGCGCGGCGTCATCACCTCGCGCACGACCTTGTCCCCGAATTCGACGACCGACTGTAAGAGTTCACCCTCCCCTTTTTCGAGCAAGCCTTCCTGCTCGCCGACTTCAATAAACTCTTGCAGGTTCTCCTGCGGGCTGGGGGCCTCCGGTTCCTGCTCCGTGGACTCCAACAGGCGGCTCATGGTGGTTGAAATGAGGATGGGGAAAGTGAGTGGCAAGGCCAGGTAAACCAGCCGTCGCACCGCGGGCATCCAGAGCTCCAAGATGACCTCCGGTTCGTCATGGCGCGCCACCAGGAGGAAAGGTATGAGCTGGTCGGCAATGGCCACCGCGGTCAGGACTATGACCAAAGCGGCCCCGATGTTTCCCCAGAGGTGATCCGGCCTGCGCAGCACAAGCAGCGCGGTCACACCCACCGCAAACAAGTGCATCGCCGCGCCGTGCAGGGCGGAAATCGAGACCCCGACACGCTCCCGGTCGACGGCGATACGCCCTCCCTCCCCAGGGCGAAACAGCTTCCGGGCGCTCACCGCAGTCAGGCGGCGCATCAGCAGCCTCAAATAAGAGGCCACCGACCCGGCCACCAGAAGGGCGGCCAGAACGATCAGCCATACACATGTGATCAGGATGGTTTCAAGATCCATAGAGAAAGAATTTCAAACGGCAAATGACCTAGTCTCCCGAAATACCCAGCCGGCTCCGCAGGGCAAGCTCCAGCCTGGTCATTTCGCCATGATCTCGTTCGTGATTGTAGCCCAGCAGGTGGAGGACGCCGTGCAAAATAAGCCATCGCATCTCGTTCAGGGTTGAGTGTCCTTCTTGGCGCGCGTTTCTTTTGGCCGTGTCGACGGAAATGACGATGTCGCCGAGGAAGTTCTTGAACTCCAACACCGCGCGTTCATTTGCGCTCCGGCGGGTGCACCTCGATCCAGCGCCTTCGCTTCCTGGTCGCTGGGGTGGCTGCCTCTGCTGCGCATTCCAAGGAAAAGATAAGACATCGGTCGCACAATCCTTGCCTAGGTAGAGCGAATTCAACCGCTTGATCTGCCTGTCGTCTACGAAGCAAACGTTGCAATCTCGCCTGCCCAATCGAAGCGCCTGCCTGAGCTCCCGCACAAATTCCCCCAGACGGGAAGAACTGACAACGTACTTGCTCTGCTGATTAAGGATCAATGGTTCTGCCGTGATAAAGCAAGTTGCGCAGAGCGGCGCCTTTGTTGAGAAGTTCGTTAAGCGTCTTCACGTAACAACCATTCCATCGTAGATCAGAACCCCGTCCCTGCGGGCCCCTCTGTCCCGCTCTGCGGGAGGACGGGAGCGGGGGGGCTGCCTGGCAAGTGATGGAAAGCTTATTGCGTGACCACTCCTTTGTTGTTTTTGTTGTTCGCCGCGGCCGCGGTGCGCATTTGGTCGTATTCCTCGTAGGCGCGGATGATGCGCTGCACCAGGGTATGCCGGACCACGTCCCGCTCCGTAAAGTAAACAAAACTGATACCCGGCACCCTGGAAACCACATCAATCGCTTCGACGAGGCCAGAACGTCTCCCATCGAGATCGATTTGGGTGATGTCACCCGTGACCACCGCTTTGGAGTTGAAGCCCAGTCGCGTCAGAAACATCTTCATCTGCTCGCTAGTGGTGTTCTGGGCCTCGTCAAGAATCACGAAGGCGTCGTTCAAAGTCCTGCCGCGCATGAAAGCGATGGGTGCGATCTCAATAATGCCTTTCTCCAAAAAACGTTCCACCCTGTCCGGGTCTAATACGTCGTAAAGAGCATCGTAAAGCGGGCGCAAATACGGGTTCACTTTCTCCTGTAGCGTCCCGGGGAGGAATCCCAAGCGTTCGCCCGCTTCCACGGCGGGCCTCGCCAGGATGATGCGGCTGACCTCTTTGGTCAGCAGTGCATCCACGGCCATGGCCACGGCCAAGTAAGTCTTTCCCGTACCCGAAGGACCGATTCCGAACACCATATCGTGCCGCTCAATCGCATCCACATAGGTGCGCTGGTTCAGGCTTTTGGGGGTGATCGATTTCTTGCCGAAGGTCCGCGGGCGGCCGGCCTCGGCAAGACCCTTCAGCGTGGCATCCGGATCCTGGCAGACGATGCGCAGGAAGGATTCGACCTCCGAGCTGTCAAATCGTGACCCGGCCTCCACCAAGTCGGCATACTCTTCCAGGAGTTTTTGCGCGCGCGGCACTTCGAGATCCCCGCCTTCGATCTCCAGCCCTTCCTCGCCGAGGTGTACCGAAACATTGAAACACCTCTCCAGCAATCGCAGGTTTCCGTCGTGCGTTCCTACCAACTCTTCAACTCCTTTCAGAACCTTTACACTCGTCTTCATATGCTCTGCATGCCTCACATCCTCCTAAATCAGCGAATAACCATCATGCGGTGGTCGAGGGACGCGCCGAAAACCGGCGTTGGGGAGAGAAAGTTTACTTCTCATTACTTCTTCAATAATGTAGCCTTGGCGGCAGTGGAAGTCAAGTACCTGCGCGGCACGTTAGTGTGCTAAAGTTGCGCCGATGCCCCACCGGAAACAAAGGCAGCTTTTGAACATTAACGCCACCTGAAAGGCGACAGGACACAATTGTTATGAAAGATTTATTCCTCACAGTTGACGAAATCAGCAACGAAGAAGATGCACTCAAGTGGGCTATCAACGCCGCAGTACGAGTGCGGCGGAACAAAGTCTACAAGAATGATGAGGACTACGAGAAAAGAGAAAAATTCCGTGACAGATGGAAGGAACTTCTCCTAAGAGAGGCAGAGGGCTATCGTAAACCGGCCCAAGCCATCACCGATGAACAGCACTGCGCAGCTATCTCAAGGATCGCCGACGAATTGTCGCGCGAATTCCGCGAACTTCTGGACGGAGAACGTCTGCGATTCGGAATATCGCAAAAAGCATTCAATATCTTCCTGAAATATCTCTGGAAGTTGGGCAAAGCGGGGACGCCGCCCCACTGCCCAATCGACTACGTCGTTCTCAGCGCCGTGGGCATCGACGCCTCATGGACACAGTGTGACAGCGACGAGCAGTACATGTGCTGGATAAACGAGATCAGGAAACGGCTCACACTCGCCGAATGGGAGAACGAGGTTTGGCTGCGCTGGCGAATCAGCAATCCCGGCTCCTGATGCCACCAACGCAACTTTAGGACATTACCCGCGGCACCTGCATCCAGTGTCTTTCCGAGCGCAGCGAGGAATCTCGCCTTGGTCCTCGCCGGAAGGACTCAGAGCGAGATTCCTCGCTGCGCTCGGAATGACATCTTAGCCTGAAAGATGGGCTATTCCCGGTCGCCCGCAGTGGCAGGCCAAGGTTGGAGGAGCTGCTCCTTGCGGTAAACCAGGGAGTTGGTATCGTAAGCGGCAATTTCAAATCCGTGGCCGTGGGTGATGGCGTCGCAAGGGCAGGCCTCCACGCAGTAGCCACAAAAGATGCACCGGTTGTAATCAATGTTGTAAACCTTTGCGTAACGCTCAGCCGCACTGATTCGATGGTCACCGGTATTCTCGGCAGCTTCGATGTAGATGCAATTTGCCGGGCAAGCCGCCGCGCAAAGGAAACAGGCTACGCATTTTTCGAGCCCATTTTCATCGCGTTTCAAAACGTGCAGCCCGCGGTAGCGGTCTTCAAAATGAACGGGTTCGTCCGGGTAGTTCTCCGTCACCGTGGGCTGGAACATGGTCCTAAAAGTGACGGAAAAACCCTTGGCCAGAGCTGAAGCGGAATCCACGATTTCTCGAAGTATGTTTGGCATACCCTGTCAGAAATTCAGTATAGCGGATGCCCCTTAGCGGGTCAATCGCCGTCGCTCAACTCCCCACCAATTGCCAATTCCCCCAGCGATTACCCAATTCAGTCTGGCAACGGACTGACCAGAGGGAGAATCCAAGCGCATAGGTTACGAATTGCTGAGACGCCGAAGGTAGAATACAGTCAGAGAAGAGGCAGCAAAAGGCGTGGTTCCAACTCCAATTGTAACGGAAGAAGGGGCCCATCCGTCTAGCTTCAAAGGAGATGCCTATGAAGAAGTCAAGATTCACGGCAGGCCTGGCAGCAATGCTTATCATCTCGACACTGTCTTTTGCGTCGGACGATGCCATCACATTGCCCGCAGGAAGCGAGCTCCATGTGCAACTGATCACCACGCTCAGCTCTAAAACCAACGAAACCGGCGATCTGTGGACGGGAAAGGTCGTCGAGCCGATCTTTGGAAAAGGTGGGGAAATCGTCCCCGACGGGAGCACCGTGGATGGTCACGTCACCTATGTCAAAGGCTCGGGCCGCGTGAAAGGTAAGGGTGAAATGCGGCTCATCGTAGATTCCATCGCCACTCCGGACGCATCGAAGTACGATATCGTGGCAAGCCTACAGGACGCCCAGGGCGCCAAGGTGAAAGATGCAGAAGGGACCATGCAGGGGCCGGGTAAGGACACCAAGAGGACGGCCGAAGAAGCCGGTGTGGGCGCCGCCGCGGGTGCGGGTGTGGGAGCGATCGCCCACGGTGGAACCGGCGCCCTTTACGGCATGGGGATCGGCGCCCTGGCGGGTCTGGCCCACGGGCTTCTCAAAAAGCACAAAGAGCTCGTTCTTCCTCAGGGTTGCGAGATGACCTTCGTTATTTCCCGCGACACCACGGCGAAGAAGGTAGGCAGTAAGCAGTAGGCAGGGTGGCCCATTTTGGATTTTGGATTTTAGATTACTCAATCCGGCAGTGGTGTGAAGATTGACGACTGACTTCTGGCTCCTGACTGCTGACTCCATTTTGGATTTTGGATTACTCAGTCGGGCAGTGGTGCGAAGATCGACAACTGACTTCTGGCTCCTGGCTGCTGTCTTCACTATTAAGGCAGTAGGCAGGAAGCAGGGGGGAGGGCGCCGCTGCCAGATTGGGTAATCCAATCCAAAATCCAAAATCCAAAATTCAAAATGACCGTTTGCGCCTGATATCTGCGACGATCTGCTTGCCGTGGAAGCGGCCGTTTTCGATGAAGATCTCGTTCGTATCCAGACCCGCGATGATAACGCCCGCAAGATACAGGCCGGGCACATTAGTTTCGCGCGTTTCCGGGTTGCACTCCGGCCGGCAGGCGGTTGGGTCAATCCGGACCCCGGCGCTGCCAAGGAAGTCGAAGTCCGGATGATATCCGGTAAGGGCGAAAACGAAGTCATTCTCAAGTCGCAGCGTTTTCGCATTGGAATTCCGCACCAGAATCCAATCGTTGCCAATCTCGGTCAGGAAGCTGGCGAACATGGCGCGGATCGAAGCCTCCTTGATTCGGTTTTCAAGGTCAGGTCTGATCCAGTATTTGATATGCCGGCTCAGCTCGTGCTCCCGCACGATCAGCGTCACCTCAGCGTCATGGCGATAGAGGTCCAAGGCCGCAATTGCGGCCGAATTCCCGCCCCCCACAACTGCCACCCGCCGCCCGAAGAACTGGTGCGGTTCCCAGTAGTAATGCGAGACCTTGGGCAGATCCTCTCCTGGTACATTCATCAGGTTGGGCAGATCGTAATAGCCGGTCGCCAGCACGACGTTGCGCGAGTTGTACTTGCGGCGCTGACCAGCACGCAACTCCGTACCGATCACGAAGGCGCCGTCTTCCTGCCTGAGGGACGTCACGCGCTCTCCATAGTGGATGGGCAAATGGTAGTGGCCTGCCACGCGGCGATAATATTCAAGGGCTTCGGCGCGCGTGGGCTTGCTATTGATGCTCGTGAAAGGAAGGTCGCCGATCTCCAACAGCTCACGCGTG
This sequence comes from Terriglobia bacterium, assembly GCA_049514855.1. Lineage (GTDB taxonomy): Bacteria > Acidobacteriota > Terriglobia > UBA7540 > UBA7540 > CAVROP01. The sequence goes on along the minus strand of JBEKUR010000143.1, from coordinate 9,116 downwards.
GTGAAGAAGGTCATGTTGGGCGGATAATGAAACAAGGAATTCACTAAACAGCCTTTCTCAAGAATCAACAGCTTGAAATCAGCCCGCAGCGCTTCAATCCCGCAAGCCAGGCCGGTCGGCCCGGCGCCCACCACAAGCACGTCAAACAAGTCGTTCATCAGAATCGAGTCCTCCCTCCCTTACGAGTAGGCAGAAAGCAGTAGGCAGTAGGCAGTCAGGTCGCATACTTCTCAGGTAGAATCTCGCGTTCAGGAACTATCCACAAGGCTTGACACCTGAACGCTTTTCCTTCTACGCCGCGGGTGGTACTGAAATGCCAGCCGGATGAAAAACGCTGCTGCCAAGAGCTGCTTGGGACTTGCAATTGTGTACGGCTCGTGTCCCTTTCTGCCTTCTGCCTACTGCCTACTGCTTTCTGCCTTCTCTCACATGATATCCCACTTGGCCGAAGAGCTGGACCTTTCCTCCCGCTGTCTCCAACAAGGCAACGAATCCATCCCTCTCCACCCCCAGATAGCGAGCATAACGTTCGAAGGTCACGAACCTGAAGCCCGCCTTCAAAAGCGATTCGAGCACGGCAACTTGGCCTGGACTTAATTCCTTTGCTTGCACTTCAAGCATGGGAGAAACCCCAACCTGGAAACTTGACTCAAAACGTCAAGCCTGCAATGCCAAGCCTTTTAGGCAGGAACCGCCGCGGGCGGGAGAACATTTCCCCGCCCTTCTGTTTCTGAACCGCCGCTGTCGGCCCAGACCCGAGCGATAATGCGCCTGCCCTCTCCCCCCTTGGGGGAGAGGGTGGACCGCCGCCGGCGTTTTCTTCAGCCCGGGCCGGCCGGGTGAGGGGGGCACCCCGGAACGAATTGGGAGGGAGTGTCCTGAACACCCCTTATGTGAACAGTATTGCGATTAATCTTCAGCTTCCAGCGTTTCGATGATGCGTCGCAAGGCCGCAATGATTTCGTCGCGCTCAACATGGTTCTTGCGGAACTGCAACACCATCTTGAATTCCTTGGCGGGGGGGATAAAGCGGAAGACGGCCGGGCGCGGTTTCTTGTCAGGGTTCCGCTCGGCGCGGGCCTGCTCGCGGTTCACCGTCCGCAGCGCAAAACGCTGCGCCAGGTCTTTCATCTTCACTTCGTTGGGCTGGCGGGCCACCTGCAGCAGTTGCGATTTCGAAAGCACACCCTTCTCAATGCACAAGGCCTTAATCTCATCAGGAATCGACCGCAGGCTGAGCACTTCAGTAACCGAGGAGCGAGACTTCCCTACTTTCTTGGCGATTTCCTCATGGGTCAAGCCGAAACGGCCGGCGAGCGCTTGCACTCCGTCTGCCTCTTCGAAGGGGGTCAAGTCTTTGCGCTGCAGGTTTTCGATCAGCGCCAGTTCAAGCGTCTCGGCGTCATCAACGTCTTTTTCGATGCAGGGAAGTTCGCAAAGTCCCGCAGCGCGCGCCGCCAGGTAGCGGCGCTCCCCGGAAATGATCATGTACTTTCCCGACTCGGGCATAAAACGCACCAGCAGCGGCTCCAGCACGCCCTTCTCCCGCACCGAGTCGGTGAGCCCCTGCAAATCGCCGATGTCCCTGCGGGGCTGGCTGGCGTTGGGCTGGATTTCCTCGAGGGGAATCATCCTGCCAATGGCGGCACCGGTTCGGGCGATTATCTCTTCCACGTAGTGTGCGTTGTGACGCATCTTGACCGTCAGTGGTAAACCAGCGCGTCTAACTGACACGTTGCAGGACCTCCTTCGCGAGCTGCGTGTATTCCTGCGCTCCGGACGAGTGAGGGGCAAAAGTGAAGATCGTTTCTTTATAAGCAGGGCTCTCTTCCAGCCGCACAGTCTTCCCGATGATGGTCTTGAAAACCTTTTTGCCGAACACTGCGCGGACCTGCTTGTAGGTATCCCGCGCCAGATTGGTGCGCCTGTCAAAAAGCGTGACGATCACTCCGAGCAACTCCAACTCAGGATTGGGGCGCGCGCGGATGCGCTCGAGCGTCTCCAGCAGATCGTCCGTTCCCTCCAACGCGTAGTAGGAGGGCTGAATGGGCACCAGCAGGTAATGGGCGGCAACCAGGGCGTTCACGGTGAGCAGGCCGAGCGCCGGGGGAGTATCAATCAGCACGAGGTCGAAGTCGTTTCGCACCGCGGGCAGAGCGTCTTTGAGGCGAAAGGGGGCATCGAACTGTCCCACCAGATGCGTCTCCAGCTTGGCCAGCGAGATTCTGGAGGGCACCAGGCAAAGATTCGCCACCTTGGTCGGCCTCACCACTTGCGAGAGCGCCACTTGGTGATCGGCCAACACCTCGTAGGCCGAGTGCGTGACTTCGTCCGGGTTGAAGAAAGTCAGCGTGGTATTGGCCTGGGGATCCAAGTCAATCAGGAGGGTTCGCTTGTTGTTAAGGGCAAAGGCGGCGGCCAGATTGACAGCGGTCGTGGTCTTCCCTACTCCACCTTTCTGGTTTGCGATTGCTATTATCGTGCTCACTCGCAGCTCCAGCCAAGGGTTGGATTTTTTGGCGGGCCCAAGCGTAGGGGCATCCGCCGCGGCGGACGCTGTGCCCCTACAAGATGCACGTCGCACCCCCGCTAACTTCCGGATTCGAGTTCACCCGCCGGCGGTCACATCTTGTAGCGTCCCATGTCCTCGTCGCCCAAGCCTTCCAGCCACTTCCGAAGCTCTTCGTTACTCGCCTTTTCGTTGGCGCCGCCGGCAATCTTCGAGTTCTTCAGGACTTCCTCTTCGACGTAAATGGGGCAATCCATGCGTAAGGCCAGCGCCAGTGCGTCGCTGGGCCGCGAATCGATGGACATCACCTGTCCATCGCGTTCCAGCCAGATCAGGGCGTAGAAAGTGTCTTCCTTCAACTCGCTCACCACAACCTTCTGAACGCGCGTCTCCAGGCCCAGCAACAGGTTCTTCAGCAGGTCATGGGTCATGGGGCGTGGTGTGGTCACCTTCTCAATTTCCAAAGCAATGGCGTTCGCCTCGTAGATGCCTACCCAGATCGGAAGCACCGAGGCCCCGTTGGCATCCTTCAAAATCACGATGGGCATGTTCGTGACCGGATCCATCACCAAACCGCGGATTCTCATTTCGATTTCCATGTGACCCTCCAGGCCCCTTGCACGCCCCGCCTTTCCGCGCGCCAGCCGCCTCTCCCCTGCTCGAGCTCTTGATTACACCCTCGAATCCTTTTCCGCACGCGCATGCTCGCGGGCACCCACAAGGGGTGCCCCTACGCCTCGTTTTCCGCACGCGCCCCCACCAAACTGTTCGGCCCGGCCAAGGTCACTTTCACCGTGAGGTAGCGTCCAACATCCTCAGGGCTGCCCGGAAAGTTTATCACGCGGTTCGTAGTGCTGCGCCCCACTGCCTGCCCCAAGCGTGCTTGGTATCCTTCCACAAGGACTTCGAAACTCTCGCCCAGCAGCGCCTGGTTGCGCCGCACCTGGATCTGCCGCTGTAGTTCCTGAAGTTCGGTCAGGCGCCGCCCCTTCTCCTCCTCCGCTATAGCATCCTGGCTTCCTTCCGCCAGGGTATCCGGCCGTGGTGAATATTTGAAGGAGAAGACTTGATCGTACTCTACTTCCTTTATCAACGAAAGCGTCTGTTCAAAATCCTTGCCTGTTTCCCCGCAAAAACCGACGATGATGTCCGTGGAAAGGCTGATCGCACGCCGCGCTTTGCGAATGCCATGGATTTTTTCCAAATACTCCTCGCGCGTGTATCCCCGCAGCATCCGCGCCAGGACTGTCGTGGAACCGGATTGCAGCGGGAGGTGAATCTGGTCGCAAAGGTTGGGGTTCGCGTCGATCGCCTGGACGATGTCGGAGGTGAAGTATCTCGGGTGCGAGGTCGTGAACCGTACGCGGCGAATTCCCGGAATTTCGGCCACGCGCGAAAGCAATTCCGCAAAGCTCAGCCGCGCTGGCGAAGGATCATGCCAGGCGTTGACGATCTGGCCCAGGAGCTGGATTTCTGTATAACCCTGGTCCACCAAGCGCCGGGCCTCGGCCAGGATCTTGTCGCTCGGACGGCTTCGCTCCGGGCCGCGCGTCATGGGCACAACACAGAATGAGCACCGCTGGTCGCACCCTTCAATGATAGTGAGATAAGCCCGGAAAGGGTTATTGCGGCGGGTCATCTCAGTCTCAAAGCACTCCCCTGTGTCGAGGGCGAGACCGGTTACGCGTTGTTTTCCGGTTTGGAGCTGGTCAAGCAACTCCGGCAGTTTCGAATAGCTCGCGGAGCCGCAAACCAGACTGACCTGCGGCGCGCGCTCAAAAAATCGCTCGCCTTCCTGCTGCGCCACGCAGCCCAGCACTCCAATCACTTTCCGCGCGCCACTTCTGCCCTTGCGGAAAACCCCCAGCCGCGAAAAGACCTTCTGCGCGGCCTTTTCCCGGATGCTGCACGTGTTGTAAAGCACAAGATCAGCCTCCTGATGGCTTTCGACGCGCGTCATCCCACGCGCCATCAGCACGCCTTGCACCTTCTCCGAATCGTGCACATTCATCTGGCAGCCGAAGGTTTCAATGTAAAAGGTCTTCAGCGTGCCAGCCGTGGCAAGGGTCTCCGACGGCTGGTCGGCATTTGCAGGCCCAGGCCTTCTTCCCGCCCCGCACGCCGCGTTTGTCGTAATCCTTTCGTTCACCAGCCCCCAGGCCGCGAAGCTCGCCGCCTCCCCTGCCGCACTAGAAGAAGATCGCGGCGCTCCGGGCGCTCCCGGGTGATTGGCGACTATTATTTGGATCAGTTCGCTTCCCATTCGCTGCCGTAGACCCGACGGATTCAGTATAGCCCCAAAGCCGCAGCTTGTGTAGACGTCGCCGAACTTCAGGGCTGGGGACTGGAGGCTAGGGGCTGGGTTGATTTTGGATCTTAGATTTAAGATTTTGGATTACCCCACCTGGCGGTGTGGACTGTCTTCTGCTTTCTGCTTCCTGCCTTCTGTAGCATTAGTTTTGATCTTCTTCTCGCGCCGCGAAGATTTCTCCTCGCGTCGTTAGCGCCTCCGTGTCCTCCGTGGTCAGAAGAGCTTCAACACGGAGGTCACTGAGAGGCTCAGTGTGCTCCGTGTTAAAGCTTGAGAGGCACGGAGGACGCAGAGAGCCTCGTTTTGGTTGCGGCCACCAGCCGCGTTGAAGCACTAGGCACCAACCTCATCGCGCGGCGCGGAGAAAAGCAGATCCTTCTCCCGCAAGGCGGGATCAGGATGACATGTCCCGCCGCAGCGGGAGCGGAGCGAAGAATCTGCTTTTGGTTGCGGCCTATGGCCGCGCCGTAGCACTAGCAGTCAACTTCTTCTCCTGCCGCGAAGATTTTCCACGATCCTCGCTTGGCCCAGGTTTGGGTTGCGGCTAAGGGCCGCGCTGTCCCACCCGCGGCGAATTCGGCGGGAAGAAAGGAACGGGCTGTTACTTCAGGATCGGAAAGGACGAAACCGTGGGGGGAGCAGGTTGAGGGGTGATCTGCTTGGGCGGCGTATCAATCCCAACGGCCTTGTCCGCCACGAATCGCTCAATCTCTTCCAGCAATGCAGGAACGATCTCCTCTTCGCTAACCCGCCGAATAGCCTTCCCTTCTCGGTAGATCATGCCGTTGCCGCGTCCGGCGGCCACGCCCAGGTCCGCTTCACGCGCTTCGCCCGGACCGTTCACGGCACAGCCCATGACGGCCAGGCTTACGGGCATTTTGATGTGAGCGGTGGCCTTCTCAATTTCGGCCGCGATCTTGAACAGGTCCACTTCCAGGCGCCCGCAAGTGGGACAGGCAATCACCACCGGCCCGCGGCTCCGCAACTCCAGTGCCTTGAGCATCTCGTAGGCAACGCGAACTTCCTCGACGGGATCGGTAGCCAGCGAGACGCGGATGGTATCGCCCATACCTTCCGCCAGCAGCATTCCCATGCCCACACACGACTTGACGGTCCCCGTGAATTGGGTGCCAGCCTCTGTAATGCCGAGGTGGAAGGGATAATCAACCTGCTTGGCGAGCAAGCGATAAGCTGAAACACAGAGCTTCACGTTGGAAGCTTTCAAGGAAACGACGGTGTCCGCAAATCCTAGTTCTTCGAGAATCCGAATGTGATAGAGCGCGCTCTCCACCATGGCCTCGGGCGTCGGATAACCATACTTCTCCAGCAGTCGGCGCTCCAGGGAACCCGCATTCACCCCGATGCGGATGGGAACTTTCTGCTCCTGCGCGCGGCGCACCACCATGCGAACTTTCTCAGCATCGCCGATATTTCCGGGATTGATGCGCAGCTTGTCCATCCCGGCATCAAGCGCCATCAAGGCAAACTTGTACTGAAAGTGAATATCCGCGACGAGGATCGAATCTGGGCAGCGCTTACGAATCTCGGCCAGCGCCTTTGCAGCTTCAATGTCAGGGACAGCCAAGCGCGCCATCTCGCAGCCCGCTGCCTCCATCTGCTGGATTTGCTCGACCGTCTTCCCAACCTCACGCGTGTCCGTCTTGGTCATCGACTGCACAACAATGGGGGCATTGCCACCCATCGTGAGCCGGCCGACCTGGACGGCGCGTGTCTTGCGGCGCGGAGGAAAATACTCGGTATCGCTGAAATTCACGAAGGCCCTTTAAGATTGGTTCGTTGTCCCGCCGCGGCGGGTCCGTGGTCCGTTGCAAGCTGTCAGCCGTTGCTAGCTGTCAGCCTTCAGCGCTCAGCTATCAGCTTCCAGCCTTCAAAAACGGGGCTGGGGGCTAGGAGTTGCGCCAATTTTGAAATTCTCAATCTTGTGTTGGTTATTACCCTCTCGCCTCATCTTGCTGACGACTGCCTGCTGTCTGCGGATTTCCGCTTGTCACTCGTCACTGTCTTCCCAGCCCCCTAGTCCCTCAGTACGGTCTTATCGTCTTCACGATGTCGTTACACATAAGGAACACCACAAGCAACAACAAGAAGAGGAAACCGACCTGCACAAACTTCTCTTTTACCTGCACACTCAGGTCGCGGCGAATCAGACCCTCGATGAGCAGCAGCAGGATCACGCCGCCGTCCAAAACCGGAATTGGCAACAGATTGAAGAGACCCAAATTGAGACTGATGAAACAGACCAGCATCACGAGCTCAGACAGCCCCGCCCGGTACGCTTCACCAGAAAGTTGCGCGATCCCGATAGGTCCGGCGAGAGAGCGTGTGGAGAGGCGGCGGGTCAAAATCTTCCCCATTACGTCAAACCACGCAAGGCAGTTCCGCAAGTTATCCTCGAGCGAAGCCCCAATTGCCGTGCCCCAGGGCAGCATCCTTACGATCATGTCATTGTGAAAAGAGACTCCGATGCGCCAGCGTTTCTCTCCCATCACGTCCGTGAGAGCCGGTGTCAAAGTGGTTGAGAATTCCCGCCCGTCACGAAGGATGGAAAGTTGGACTGGTTTCCCCTTGCCCGACTGCAGCAGGAAGGCGACACGGGGCCAGTACAGAACCTTACGCCCACCGACGCCCACAATCTGGTCTCCGGCTATGAGTCCGGCATGACTCGCAGGAAGTCCCGGCTCGACCTTGTCGACGACTCCGGGCGCGTACGGGTACAAGCCGGCATACCCGACCCGACTCGGCCCTTCCGCGCGGGGCGTGAGGGTCATGTTTAGAATCTTGCCGTCACGTTCGACCTCCAGCGGCATAGCCTCGCCCACCGTGGTCAGGATTTTGATCTCCACGTCTTCCCACTTGGGATTTTCTTGAAGACTGTCAAGGCGGACCACAAAATCGCCAGGCATCAGGCCGATCTGGCTGGCCGGTGAGTCTGCTTCCACATCGCCCACCCGGGCTGGCTGTTCCTGGTAGGCGGGCTTCTGATAATGAAACTTGTAAAGACACGTGAGGAGGACCAGGGCCAGCAGGATGTTCATGATCGGTCCCATGACCACCACCACGAACCTCTGCCAACGAGGCTTGGCTAGAAACTCCCCGGGATCGCCCTGGCGATCCGCGGAGGGGTCGTCCCCTGCCATCTTCACATATCCACCAAAAGGAAGGGCGCTGATCCGGTAATCGGTATCCCCCCTTGTCAAATGCAGCAGTCGCTTGCCGAAGCCCAATGAAAAAACCAACACGCGGACCCCAAAGAACTTAGCAGCCAGGAAGTGGCCAAGCTCATGAACAAAGATCATGAGGCCCAGGACTAGGACTACCACCACCGCATCCGTAATGAAGCTTCCGGCCATAATGCCGCTGATTCTCCCTATCGTGCAGGCGTTGTCACAAGCTCCAGGGCACGACGTCGGGCTTCGCGGTCACATTCAAGAACGTCGTTCAGGGAGCTGCATGATTGTGCGTGGGTCGTTTGTTCCAAAACTCTCTCGATCACTCGAGGAATATCCGAAAAGCGTAGCCGATGGGCTAGAAAGGCTTCGACGGCTACCTCGTCGGCAGCATTCAAGGCGCATGGCAAGGAGCCCCCCTTGCTTAGAGCCTCCCGAGCCAAATCCAGACACGGGAAACGCCGTGTGTCAGGCGCCGCAAAACGCAATTTGCTTAGTGCAATCAGATCCAAGCCCGGTGAATCACCGTTCATGGCCAGTCGGTCCGGATAATTCAGCGCATACTGGATCGGCAGACGCATATCAGGGACCGACATCTGGGCCATCACCGATCCATCTCTAAATTCTATCATGGAATGAACAACTGATTCGGGATGAATAAGGACGTCGATCTGCTCGGAGGGGAAACCAAACAGCCAGTGGGCCTCGATGATTTCCAGGCCCTTATTCATCAAGGTCGCAGAGTCGATAGTGATGCGCCCACCCATCTTCCAAATGGGATGCTGCAAGGCCTCTTCGGGGGTTATGCGATCGAGATGCTTCCGAGGGGTTTTCAAAAAAGGGCCACCGGAAGCGGTCAATATGAGGCGGCGGACTTCCACATGGCGACCTGACCGAAGACATTGATGGAGGGCGCAATGTTCGCTGTCCACAGGCAGGATTTCGGCTCCCCGCTCCCTCGCCGCTCGAGTGACCAACTCACCGGCCGCGACAAGAACCTCCTTGTTCGCCAGCCCGATTCGTTTTCCAGCCTGGATCGCCTTATAGGTCGCAACCAGCCCCGTCGTCCCATGGGAAGCAGACACGACAGTATCAACCTCAGAATGCG
>JBEKUR010000142.1:0-15607 GCA_049514855.1 Terriglobia bacterium | reverse complement strand
ACGTACTGGGCCGTCCAGGGGCCCACGCCCTTCTGTCCCATGAGCTTGGCGTGGGCCAGCGCGGGGTCGAGGTCGCGGAGGCCTTCCAAGTCCAGACTGCCGTCCAGCGTAGCGCGCGAAATGCCGACCAGGCAGCGGGCCTTGGGACCGGAAATCTGCAGGCGGCGTAACTCGCTGGGCGTGGTGATGGCCAGGGCGGCAGGCTCGGGAAGGGCGTTATAGCAGCGACCCTCAAACTCCACACGTCCGCCGTAGGTTTCAATCAAGGCCTTCTTCACTTGGTGTGCAAAGCTCAGGTTCACCTGCTGCTCGAGTACGGCAAAAATCAGCGTTTCAAACACCGTGGGTGTTTGCGGAATGCGCATGCCTCGAAAGCGCTCGCAGAGGCAGCCCAGCACGGGGTCGGCTTTGGCCACTTCGTAGAAGGGGGTCAAGTCAAGCTGGGCGGAGAACTGGCGCTCGACCTGAGTTGCCACGACGCGCCGGATAGTATCATCCGACTGTCCGGCCAGGATGCGAACTTGCAGCGCGGGTTTCTTCCGCTCGATTTCTTCGCGGACTCCGTAGAGCACCAGTTGCCCGCCGACGTCCGCCAGGCGCCGGTATTCTCCTTCCTCGAAGTAATCAAGCAGAGGAGGGAAGCGCTGCCCCTTTAGAAGCCCGGGCGGGCTGAGAATGAATCGCAGCGTGCGGGCAAGATCGAATGGCTCTCGAGGCATTAGCAGCCAATGACTTGGTACGAACGGAGGCAAAGTGGACATGGCAGCCGGCTATGCTCTTTTGTTGCGGTAACCAGGGCGCATGCTATTCTGCCTCAGTCATCCTTCCGCTGCAAGCTAGCAGACGGCGATGTAGCGGCGAGTTTATCTCGCCAAAGGGCGGCGTAAAGCCGCCTCTACAGCAAATTGGCTCACTTGCGTAACCGTGTCTAAGGTTGTATCTTTGATGAGGCCTTGCGCATCCATAATGGTTAGGACAGTGAGCCGGGCTGGCACACCGATTTTGCCGTCTTGGAAAGGGTCTGAGGGCGTGCAATCGATGGAGGCGGCCCGATGATCTCTTACATATGAGCGCAGGCCAGGTGGAGCAGGACGCACCTATGAGCGAACCGCAGGCGGCCACACTGGCTGGAGACGAGTCTGTCCTTGTGAGCGGGGCGAAGGCGGGCAACTACGCCGCCTTTGAGGAACTCGTCAACCGATACGAGAAAAAAATCTATCGGCTCGGCATGAACATCACGGGAAACCCCGAAGATGCCGAAGATGTGCTCCAGGATACTTTCCTGAAGGCTTTTGAGCATCTCCCCGAATTCCGGGAGGATTCGCGTTTCTACACCTGGATTGTGCGCATTGCGGTCAATGAAGCGCTGATGAAGCTACGCAAGCGCCGGTCCAGTAAAGAAGTTCCTTTCGAAGAAACCGAGGACCGGGACGGCGAGGTTGTGGTTCGTGATTATGCGGACTGGAGGCCCAATCCTGAACAAACACTGGCAAGGGAAGAGATGGAGCAAATACTGCGCAACGCCATTCAGGCCCTTCCCCCCGGTTTCCGCACCGTCTTTTACCTGCGCGACGTGGAGGGTCTCGACACCGATGAGACAGCGCAGTTACTTAACCTGAGTATCGGCGCGGTGAAGGCCCGGCTTTTCCGGGCACGCCTGCGGCTGCGGGAAGAGTTGAGTAAAGTACTGAGGCGAGGATGACTTTGTCGAACTGCAAGAAGGCGGTCAGTCAACTTTCCAGTTATCTCGAGGGTGAGCTTGACGAGGAGCTGAGACAAACTCTCGAAGCTCACCTCGGCAAGTGCCACCACTGCCACGCGGTGTTTGACACCACGCGCAAAACGATTGAGCTTTATTGCGATGGCAAGCTCTTCCCTTTGCCGGATGATGTTCGCAGCCGGCTGCACGAAGCTCTAAGGCGTCGCGCGCAACGTGTCTGATTCGATTTCCCACTCCCCCCAGTTCAATGGTAGGCAGTAGGCAGAAAGCAGCAGGCAGTAAGTAGACCGTAACGCAGACTTGATCGTTAGGTGTGCAGCCCTCAGGAATTGAATCATTTATCCATTGAGTCGTTGACTCATTGGCCGGACCGTGCTGCCCGTCCTGCACACATTCTACATAGCTAGCCGGAAACTCGAAAACAGGACTACCCGTTTCCGATTTCTCTCAACAAGCTCCCCAGCGGACGGATTAGGTGCTCCTTCAAGCGGACATTTGGCGCGGCAATTATGCCGTCGTGCAGGAACTGGCGTCATCTGCGAGACACGGGGGTTCGTATGTCGAAGTCATTCCCGTCCCGCCCTGCGGGAGGAATCCACTCTGCAAACCTTCAGAAATACCCTGTCGGCGGACTGGATTCCCGCCCTTCGGCAAGCTCAGGGCAAGCTTTTCGCGGGAATGACCGGCGGCTCGAGTGGATCCCCATTCCAAATGACACCAGCACCGTGTTATGAAATCAGTTGTGCCAGGAGAGAGTTTGTGCTAGTAATGGTGCGACTCTCGGCAGTGGATTTAGTCCCTGATTTCGCTATTGACGCTGTTCGAAGCGTGTGAACTCAGTCTAAAGGAGCCTCGGCAAGCTAGGGTGGGCTCGTAGCATTTCAAAAGGAGGAAACAAACAAATGGCATTCTGTGCAAAATGTGGAACTCCGTTGGCCGAAGGAATAAGTTTCTGTGCATCGTGCGGTACCCCAGTGGGTTCAGCCGCAGGTGGTCCGGCGGCGCCGGCCGTTGCGGGGACGGCAATGTCCTCCAACGTTGCTGGACTTCTAACTTACATCTTGGGTTTTATCACCGGCATCATCTTTCTGGTGATCGAGCCTTACAAGAATGATAAGTTCGTGCGCTTCCACGCCTTCCAGTCCATATTCTTTAACGTGGCGCTTATCGTGTTCTGGATTGCCTACACGATTGTGGCTAGTATTCTGGGCTTCGTGTCGCTCGGAATTCTCGCCTTTGTGATGGGTTTGCTCGGCCTTCTGATCTTTCTGGCAATCCTCGCCTACTGGATTTTCCTGATGTACAAGGCCTACAACAACGAGCTTTATAAGATCCCGTTCATTGGGGATCTGGCCGCCAAACAAGTGGGTTAAGTGACCCGAGAAGTGTGAACCTACGGCTACCGTGATTTCCGGACTCGCGAGTTGCGCCTTTTTCCCGCCTCGAGAGGTGTAACCCGCTCCCCGGTAGTGGGTCAATTTGATGCTGTAGCGGCGATCCCGCGTCTGCGGGATCGCCAAATGGCGGCGTAAAGCCGCCTCTACATCAAATTGACCCACTACCCGCTCCCGTTTTCCCTTGACAATTCCCGGCTGTAAATGCAATTTAGCAAGTTTCACTATTGCGGTTTGAGCCTGCCCTATGCTTGAGGAAGCTCAAATCACGGCGTGGAGTTATGGGTGTTCTTGTTTGCTTTCACGATCGCTGCTTTGACGGCGTAGGCTCAGCGGCCGTCTTCACGCGTTTTTATCGCCAGTGCATCGACCCGCAGGCGGAGTTCCGGTACCACGGGTTGGTGCACCGGGCAGGACAGCTATTTGATGAGGGGCTGTTCGACGATCAAGAAAACGTCATTGTGGATTTCAAATACTCCAGTTCTGAGCGGCTCACCTGGTGGTTCGACCACCACCAAAGCGCTTTCCTCGCGGAAGCCGACGCTGAGCATTTTCGTCATGACCAGAGCGGGAAGAAATTCTACGGGCCTGATTATCGTTCTTGCACCAAGTTTATTGTCGAAACCTGTCAGGCGAAATTCGGTTTCGTGGCCCCCGAGCTCGACGAGCTGGTTCATTGGGCGGACTTGATTGATGGCGCCCAGTACCCCGATACCAGGACAGCGGTGGAAATGCGTGAACCGGCCACCCAGCTCACCCTGGTTATTGAAGGGACGAGTGACCCGCAGTTCACGGTGCGACTAATTCCCAAGCTGATTTCCAAGCCGCTTCAGGAGATCATGGATATCCCTGAGGTGCGGCAAACTTTTGACCGGCTTTATGCCCTTCACCTCAAGACTATTGATACTATCCGGTCCCGCGCTGAGTTAAAGAATGGGGTGTTATTCTTCGACGTCGCAGACCAGAACTTCGAAGGTTTCAATAAGTTCATTCCTTATTATTTGTTTCCAGGGGCGGTTTACAGCGTGGCCTTAAGCCGCTCTCAAGCGCGAATCAAGATTGGTGTGGGCAGCAACCCATGGAACGCAACACCCAAGACCGCCAATCTTGCCAGTATCTGCGAGCGGTATGGGGGCGGCGGCCACGCCAAGGTTGCGGCCATTTCGCTGCCCCCCACGGATTTTGCACGCGCCAGGAAAGTGGCGGACGAGATAGTGAGCGACTTGCGGTCCGGCTTGGCCCAGTCTGGTGTCCGGTAATTGGAGCGTACTCACCTCAATCAACCAGTGGATTCGGCGGTTTGTCCAGGAACTTGGCTCTTCACTTCGTCCCCGGATCCTGTCCGGTTGGCAAAACAGGGACAAGAAGGTATGGCGCTTGATACAGAAGCCGGTGTGTGGTAAGAAGGAGGTTACGTCGAAATCCGCTAAAGCCTTTGATGATGTGATTATGTTACGCATCGCCGACCGTCGCTCCAGTTGGAGCTGCGGCGGGGTTTTAGCAGGTTGCTGAGTAGCGGTGAAGGGCTGGATCGGCAGGCTTTCGAACCAGGAGTGAAGTAGCCTGACAGAGGGAGAGTGAGCACCGTGGATGAGGCGAAGGCGGCAGAGCAGAACGCAATCAACGTTAGGGCCTTTGGTGTGTCAGACATGGGCCGCGTCCGCAAAAACAATGAAGACAACTTTGTGGTTTGCAACCTGACCACGGGTGAAGTGGGTCTTACGCCTCCACTTCGCAACCACACCTTGGGGAATCGCGGTTCGCTGTTTATGGTAGCTGACGGAATGGGAGGAGAGGCCAGCGGAGAAGTTGCCAGCCAGATTTGCGCCCTCACCGTCCCCAAGCGCTTGTATGAAAACCTCAAGTCCCTGGGTCAGGTCAGCGAGACGAACTTTGTGCTCCTGCTCCGGGAATCCATCGAATATGCCAACCAGATCATCCACCAGAAAGCGCAAAGCAATCCTCTTTATCGTGGAATGGGAACCACCGCCACGGTGGCTGCATTGTTCGGGCCTTATCTTTTTGTGGCGCAGGTTGGGGATTCCCGGGCCTACCTCATTCGCAATAGCGTGTTGACCCAGTTGACTCGCGATCAAACATTCTTGAACTATCTCAAGGAAATCGGTGTCGCAGTGCCCGCCGACCCGGAAATGGACAGCCGCAGGAGCATTCTGACGCAGGCGGTGGGGAGCAGCGAGAGCGTGAATGTCAAGGTGACGTATACCAAAGTCCGTCAGGGCGATAGCATCCTGCTTTGCAGCGATGGCCTGTACAACATGGTCCCCGCAACCGATATCGTGGCGAGTGTGAAGGGGACTGAATCCCTGGCCAACAAGTGCAAGTCTTTAATCGATAAAGCTAACGCCAAGGGCGGGAGTGACAACATAACCGTAGTCATGGCAGAGTTCAGCGGACCGGGGCTTTCTCCCGCGGCCGCCACCGCAGCCGTGGAGTTTAAGGAATTCAATGAGGAAGATTTCAAGGGGCACTCCTGAAGCGTTTTCAGAAATCTTGAAAAGAGTCGCTCCGGCGAAGAATTGAGACAGGCGCCGCGACAAAATCGAAATCTCCCAATTTGCTTGTGCAAGGGAAGTAGAGGATTCCTCGCGGAGAACCGATGTCATGAATTGCCCCGTATGCGGTGAGCTAAACGAAGAGGGTTACCGCTTTTGCCGGTCCTGCGGCGGGCGCTTGCCGGTCGTGGAGGACTCGGCAGCCACTCTGGCCTTATCGAATGAAGTGACCGCTCCGGCAGCGGCTCCGCTCGGACCGCCCTCTCAACCTTCACCTCGCGCCTACAGGCTGATTGCCACTTCGGGACTACTCTCGGGTCGGACCTTCAGCATTGGCCCTCGAGGACTGGTCATCGGCCGCGACCCCGCGAATTGTCAGGTAGTGTTGGCGGACGACGAAATTTCGCGCCTCCATGCCTGGATTGCTCCCAACGACAAGGGCGAAGTGGTCCTGCGCGACCGTCATTCCGCCAATGGCACATTCGTAAATCAAGTGCGTGTGCAGGAGAAGGTCCTGAAACCGGAGGATGAGATCTCGGTGGGCAGCGCTCGCCGTCACCTCTTTCGCATTGAGGAAGTGGGGGCTGCCGGTCTACCTCAGGGCGTAGTGCCGACAGAAGTTGTTCCCGCCGCTCGACCGGGGGCGTTAACGGGAGGAACCTCGGTTATGAGCTCAGCCGATGTCGCTGTCGCCCGGCGACAGGAAAAGGCGGCGGAAGGTACAGTCGCCATCAAACTGACCGACCTTCTGGCACATCCCCACCTGGACCTGATCGTTGACCGGTACGCCGTAAAGAGCCTTGACATCCCGGAGGCCGGGCTGCAGATGGGTCGTGATGCCTGCCGCTGCCAGTTGGTGCTGGAACATCCCTCAGTTTCGGCGCTGCACGCGGAGTTGTCGTTCAATGAGGGTAGGGTGCTGCTGACTGACCGTTCCACCAACGGGACGTTCGTGAATGGCCTGCGGATTGTGAGCGGGGAACTGCATGACGGAGATTACATCACCTTCGGCCGCTATGCCGGCAAATCCCTGATCTTCAAGTCGGGGCTGGAGCCGCAACTGAAAATTGAAAAGGTTGGCCTGGACAAAGACTGCATCACGATTGGCCGCGACGCCTCCAATGACGTGGTCATTGACCACCCTGTGGTCTCAAAGAGACACGCGGAAATCATCAAGCACGATGGCAAGGTCATTCTGGTTGACCTTGGGTCCACGAACGGGACCTTCGTCAACGGAATCAAGGTGAAGCGGCACCAACTCCAGGAGTTGGACCGGATTGTCATTGGCCCCTCCGAGCTTCACTTTTCCGGAGCAAGTCTCTCCCACGCGCCGGAAACTCGCGTGGTGCGACTCGATTCCATTGGAGTAAGCTTTCAGGTCACGGATCGGAGCAGCAGAAAACCCAAATTGCTCTTGGACGACATCTCTCTGGTGGTTAAGCCTAAAGAGCTGATTGGACTTCTGGGACCGAGCGGAGCAGGTAAGACCACACTCATGAACGCCCTGAACGGCTTTGTAAAACCCACCACGGGCCAGGTTTTGTACAACGGAGAGGATCTGTACCGCAATCTGGAGGCTCTGAAATCTACCATTGGGTTTGTCCCCCAGGAAGACATCATGCACCGGCAATTGAGCGTGCGGCGATGCCTGTACTACGCGGCCAAGCTGCGACTGCCGGAAGACGTCTCGGATGAAGAGGTCAATCGGCGCGTGGAAGCGATGCTGGACACGCTGAAGCTCGAGCCGCAACGCTGGGACAACCCCGTCTCCACCTTGAGTGGAGGGCAGCGTAAGCGGGTGAGCCTGGGCATTGAATTGCTCCCCAAGCCCGGAGTGCTCTTCCTGGATGAGCCTACCGCAGGCCTTGACCCCCGCACTGAAACCCTGATGATGATGTTGTTCCGGCAATTGGCCAATCAGGGCTCGACCATCATTATCACCACCCATCTGTTAGGTTCCTTCGGCGTACTGGACAAGGTCGTGGTGTTGCTCCAGGGGCGACTGGTTTACTATGGGCCAGGTACAAAGTTCCTGCAGTATTTCAAAGCGGAAGCCCCGCCCGATGTTTACGATGACTTGACGGATAACAATACCGCTCCCTACTCCCTGGAACTCAAGCAGCGTTATGCCCAATCCGATCTCTACAAGGAGCTCATTGCCCAGCCACAAACGGCGATTCCGGCGGAGAAAACTCCTTCCCCTTCTACTCCTGCGCCTGCTGCCGGCACGAGAGGCAAGGGTTTCAGCTTGCACCAGTTTAAGGTCCTTCTGCAGCGAAACTGGGAGCTGAAATTCATAGACCGCGGCCAGACGTTGCTTCTGTTTCTTCAAGCGCCCATCGTAGCTCTGTTGGTGGCTTTCATGGCGAGCGCGCCGAACCAGGTCCAAACCCTTTTCATGGCCATGTTCGCAGCCTTGTGGTTCGGCTGCTCGAATGCGGTACGTGAAATTGTTGACGAGCAGACTGTGTACCGCCGCGAACGGCAAACAGGCTTGAAAATACCGCCGTATATTCTTTCCAAGCTTGCCGTTCTTTCCTTTGTGGCGCTGGCGCAATGTGTCTCGGTGGTTGTCATCTTGCTGGCGGTCCACCGGGCGTTGGCTTTGAGCCTTCCCGAGGTGGTGGGTGCAATCGGCATCATGTTCCTGGTGGCCGTAAACGGGACGGTGATAGGACTTCTCATCTCCAGTCTCGTTTCCTCTCCGGAGAAGGCTTTGAGCTTGTTCCCCTTGGTTCTCATTCCGGAGCTTCTCCTCTGCGGGTTAATCCTGCCCGTAAACCAGATTCAGACGATCATCCCTATCACGCTCCAGGAACTATATGAGGGGAAGATGTTTGCGCAACCGGAAACCCAGGCTAAGGCCCGGCAAATGCTCAATGCGCCTGCGAGTCAAGCATCACCGGAAGAGGCGGCGGCGCTAGCCAGGGCGAAACAGGGAGAGTTCGCGCACCAAGTTGCTGTGGCCGTGGCACCTTCGGAGAAAGTGCAAAAGGCACTCCACAAATACACCCCGGCCCCGGTGGCGGGCATGCCCACCTTCGCGCGCTGGCTTTCGGCGCTGGCTATCTCGCGTTGGGGCCTGGAGGCGCTTGCGGATTTATGCCTGCATGGGTCCCATTCCCTACAGGATCACGCCTACGTGATCGTCAACACGGTGTCCATTTCCCTCCATCCTGATGATGTCGAGAAGCTGGAGAAGGGGTTGGAGGCACCACCCGAAGATTTCCGGGCTTCCGGGACGTTTCCACTCCCCTCGAGGTTCTGGAAAGACAAAGGGCCTTACCTGGCGATCATGACCAGCTTTGCGTTGTTAATGGTCATCGCCATCCTGGTGGTGATGAAGCGTAAAGATGTCACTTGAGAGGATAGGTTTCAGGTGTCAGGTTTCAGGTGCCAGAAGAGCAGCGACGAGTGACGAAGGGAATTATGAATAGTGAATGGTGAATGGTGAATTGCGGACGCAGAGTTTGCTCTGGGCGCCGCGCGCTGGGCCTACGAATGCCGCAGTTCCTCAATTTAGAATTCACAATGCATAATTTACTATTCACTGTTCAGGGTTGCCCTAGCCCCCTTTTTTTCAAGGGCTGAAAGCTGACCCGCCGCGGCGGGACTACTTGAGCAGGCAAAGGAGTTACCATGGACGCTGGGCTTTCCACCCTTCGCAATCTACTTTACGTTGTCATTGTTCTGGTCTTGCTATCCGCTCTGTCTGGTTTCTATGTGGCGACGGAGCTTGCCCGCAACAGCGACGAGCTGGCTAGTCTGCGGTTACTGCTTCAAAAGGAGATGTTGGGGCCTGCCTTGACCCACGCCCAAGAATTGGAGAAGCAGATGGACGCGCTTAACCAGAGCGCTGCCGGCATTGACGGCAAATTGAAGAAGGCCCAGGACGACTTCGTCGTGCGAATGCAGGTGGAGCTGCCCCGAATCATGGATAAATATGTCAACGAGCGACGTTCCATCGTTGAACAGAAAATCCAGCAGCACGGCGTACCCCTTCCCCAATAGCAGGTAGGAGGGACAAGCCCTGCCCCATTCCAGCCGGCCTGCATTCCCCCTACGATTCTTCTTGACAAAGGATGCGGCTGAGAGAATACTAAACCATATGGTTAAGTATACCGGGTCTGAGCTCGACGCCACGTTTGCCGCGCTTTCCGACGCCACCCGGCGCGGCATCCTGGCGCGGCTGGCGCAGGGCGAAGCCTCCGTCAGCGATTTGGCTGCGCCCTACGAAATATCGCTCCCCGGCGTGTCCAAGCACCTGCGGGTGCTGGAGCGGGCAAAGCTTATCGCGCGGCGGAAAGATGGACGAGTCAATCGCTGCCGTCTGGTCGCTGAACCCATGAAGGACGCGGCCGAATGGATCGAGCATTACCGGCAATTCTGGGAACAGCAGTTCGATGCACTTGCGCGTTTTCTCGCACCATCCCAAAGAAAGGGAAAAGAAACATGCCAACGCCACAACAGGGCCCCCAAACGCGGGTTCAAATCCGGAGGATATTCGGGGCGCCGCGTGCGACAGTCTTCGAAGCCTGGACAAAACCCGAAAAACTAGAAAAGTGGATGTGCCGGGATACTCCCCAAAGTGCCACGCGCTACTGGGATTTCGATATTCGCGAGGGAGGCGGGTTCCACCTCGAGAACCGAATGCCGGACGGGACCGTATACAAGCAGTGGATCGGGTATCGTGAGCTGAAGCCTCCGGAGAAGTTGGTTCTCGCCTGGAATTGGGAGCGTCTCGACACCAACAACAAGAGCGACGACGGGCCGCACGAGAGTCTGGTTACGGTCGAATTCCGTGATCTTTGGGGTTCGACGGAGGTTGTCCTGACACACGAATTGCTTCCCACACGGGAACTGCGCGAGGGAGTGCGGCGGGGTTGGAATGGCTGTTTCGACGTTTTGGAGCGGCATCTGCAGGCCTGAATTCAGAATACTTTGGGGGGAGAAAATGCGAAAAACACTTTGCTTGTTTGCTCTGGGGGCCGTTGCGATCGGACTGCTTGCCACCCGCGCGGGGTCGCAAGCGAAGCCCGCGCGCGGATTCGACCGTCTGAAGGCGCTCGTAGGCACCTGGGAATCTGCCAGCCCACAAGGCGGAATCCTGACGAACACGATTCGGCTGGTGTCGAATGGGAGCGCGCTGGAAGAGATATTTCAGAGCTCCGAAGACGACCAGATGGTAACCCTCTACACGGCGGATGGAGATCGGCTGGCGCTCACCCACTACTGCGCGGCAGGCAATCAGCCGCGCATGGAAACAGATGCCATCACCGGCGACCCGAAGGAATTCGATTTTTCCTTCACGGGTATCACCAATCTGATGAATCCCAACGCCGGGCATATGCACCACTTGCTGACCCAAATCGCCGATCAAGATCACTTCACAGAACAATGGACGTGGCGCGAGAATGGCAAGGATCGCATCCATACGATTCATTTCACGCGCAGGAAGTCGTAGCCATTTCGGGTTGCCCAGGTGTTCTGGTTCGGCATTGGCTTCACCCGTCCACGGGCGAAATCCCGACAGGTCGGGGCAGGCTGCCCATGCGGCGTCTATTAAACGGAGGCGACGTTGCGGAGGTACCGCACCTCGCGCAGGCGGCGAAATTGTTGGTTGTAATCCAAGCCGTAACCAACCACGAAAACGTCGGGAATCTGGAAACCAACGTAGTCGGCCTGGACGGGAACGGCGCGGCGGGAGGTCTTATCGAGTAAGGTGACGAGCTTCAAGCTCTTGGGCTGGTGAGCGGAGAGCACGCCTTGGAGGTAGTGATAGGTTCGCCCGGTGTCGAGGATGTCTTCGACAACCAGAACCTCGCGTCCCGCGATACTGACGTCAAGGTCTTTGGTGATTTTCACTTCGCCCCATGACGTCGTGCCGGCGACATAGCTCTGAATTCCCAGGAAATCTACGCTCGCCTCGATGGAGAGGTTGCGGACGAGGTCGGCCATGAATATCCAGGCGCCCTTGAGCACCCCAACCAGGTGCGGTGTGCGGCCGTGATAGTCGCGGGAAATCTCCTCGCCAAGCTCGCGAATTCGCGCTGCAATCTGGCTCGAATCCAGAAGCACTTCGAGGCTCGATTCAGAGCAAGCATTACCCATGGGCATTCACCATTGACGCTCTTCGGGAGCATCTGTTAAATTGAGTGTTGGCATCTCGTATAAAAGGAGATTCTGTGGCAAGTCACAAATCCGCATTAAAGCGCATCAAGCAAACCCAAAAGCGTACCGAATTGAGCCGTGCGCACACCACAAAGTTGCGGCATCAGATCCGGAAGTTCCGCGCCGCGCTCAAAGCCAAGGATAAGGCCGCGGCGGAAGCGCTCCTGAAGCCAACCCTGGCTCTCATCGATCACTCGATCCACAAGGGCGCCCTGCATCCTAACACCGCGGCGGGCTACAAGTCGCGCTTGACCCTCGCCTTCAACGCTCTCGCGTAAACTCGGTTTTCGAAGGGAGGACCATTAGGGTTCTCCCACCTCACGTCGGGGAGTCCCCTGGGGAGCACTCACCGTAACCTTCTGCTTCGAGTAAACGGAGGAGATCACCCTTCGGCGCCCGGAGCGGGGAGTTCTTCGCCAATCGTGGGCACGCCGGAGGTTTCCTTGCCGATCACCACCTGCCAAACCAGAAACTCCAAAAGGACTTTTGAATCCTTCCACGACGATTTGATTCCCAGGTCGGTGCGGCGGACGGCCCGAAGCGCCTGCTGCAATTCCTGGCGCGGATAATTCCGCAGAACGAGCGGGACGATTTCCCAGGTTGAATAGGGATTTGCGGGGCGCGACCAGCCTCCCCGGCCTCCGCCGTAAGGCGCCCCTCCGCCCCTTAACGTCTGGCGAAAGAGGTCGCCCACGCACCAGACAATCAATGTCTCGGCGACCTTGCTGCCCAAAAGTTCATGGAGGAATTCCAGCGCTTGGCCACATTTCCGTTCGGCGATGGCGCGCAGGAGCTTTCCGATTTCCCGCTCCTCGCGGAAGGCTACGATCAAGTCCAGGTCAGCCGCTTCCCAGCGCTTCTTACCTGGCATGGCGGTAAGCAGTTTCTCGATTTCGGTGCGCATCCAGAGCAGGTTGACGCCGGAGGTCTTCGGCTCGGCCCGCCAATCGTTACTGATCTCAAACTTGCTAGCAATTTCCTCTGCCAATCCGGCCTCGATCTCCACTCCCGCCTGATGGAGGAAGTCGCTGGCCCACAGCGCGGCTTGGCGACAATTGAGCGGCCGCATCTCCACCAACTCCGCCTTCTTCTCCAGCAACTGGATGAACTTCCGCCGCCGGTCCGGCTCCACAGCAGTAAACACCACGGTGGAGAAGGGTGAGGGGCGCTCCAGGTATTCGCGCAACGCCTCGGCGTCTTCCTCGGCCGCATGTTTGAAATCCTCGGGGTCAGAAAAGAGCAGGAAGTTGTGTCCACCCAACATCGGCATCTGCTGGGCTGCCTCCAGGTCTTGCCGGAGCCGCTCCGGCTGAAACTCGATTTCCGCCAGGCACCATTGCCGCGCTTCTTCGGAAATCGAGTTCACCACCGCTTTGCGGCACTCTTCCTGGAGAAACCGGTCAGGGCCGCGAAGGAAATAAGCCTGGCCGGCTTTGCCTTCTCGGAATGTGGCGACAAAATCTGAAGGTTGCATGTTATGGAAATTAGAAATTGGAAATTAGAAACTGGAAACTGGCAGCCTTGTTTTCTGGTTGCTGTTTTCTAGTTCCCAGTTTCATTTTCCTTTCTCTGTTGTCTCCCTGTGCTCAGTGCTGAAGCTCTTTGTCTTTGCCGATAACTGGCGGAGTCTTGCCTCCCCTCTGAAACCGGCTTCCATGCTACCATCCGTCCGGCCTCAAGCACAAGAAAGCGCCGGTACTTTACTTTGTGCTATAATGTAAAGCGATGGTGGAAGCAACCATTTCGAGTAAGAACCAGATGGTGATCCCGCGTGAGGCTCGCGAGGCCTTGGGCGTGAAACCCGGTGACAGGATACTTGTGGTCGTTCGCGGAAATCGGGTTATTGTCCTGCAAAAACCCAAATCCCACCATGCCGCGATTCGCGGCCTGGCTCGTGGCCTGTATTCCGGCGGCCATCTTCAAAAGGAACGGCAAAGTTGGGATTAGAGCGTCTCCGCTCCTTTCTCCGGCGTCACCGCCTGATCGCGCTGGATACAAGTGTCTTCATTTACCAGATCGAGGCGAACGCTCGATATCTCGACTTCACCGATCACGTCTTTTCCTGGCTCGAACGTCCAGGCTCCCAAGGGGTCACCTCAACCATCACCCTGACGGAATTGCTGGTTCAGCCCTATCGTGACTTCGACGAACAACGGGTGGACGAGTTCTATGGCCTGCTTTCCACATTTCCCAACCTGCGTTGGGTTGCTCCGAACCTGGAGATCGCGGATCTTGCCGCGCGTCTCCGCGCTTTCCATGGCTTGCGAACTCCGGATGCCCTCCACGCGGCGACCGCCCTACACACCCAGGCGACTGGTTTGATTACAAACGATCCGGTCTTCGCGCGGGTGGAAACCTTTGAGACGCTGGTATTGGACCAGCTTCACTGAACATCATTACCAGTACGGTCCACAGATTACGCACATTACGGTGGTTAAAAACCGGGAGGGTAAGAGATAGAGTGAGAGCCGCGACGTGGTTGTGGGGCACACCTCTCCAATGACATCGCACGCCTGCACCCCGGCTTTGGGTTCGCCTACGCTGGCTGGCTTCTTTCCTGTCTTCGGCTTGCCTAATCTGTGTAATCTGCGTAATCTGCGGATTATCCTGAAACCTGTTCTTCCAAATCCCGACTCCTGCATTTTGCGCTTGACAGGAGGCTAGGAGCGTGATAGGCTATGCAGGTTGGTCTATGATAAAGACGCCAGCAGATCGCTCCCAGGGGGTTCCAAACCGGCCCGGCGGCGGCGGGAAATCGGCACAAAATGCAAAAAAGATACTAAATAGAGGGAACGAACCTAAGAACGTATTGAAAGTAAAGGAGTTAGCGTTTTCAGGGGCTCAAAACGAACCGGGTTTTCACTGCAACAAACCCCGATCAAAGCCAAGAAGATGGCCATTAATTGACGATTTGTGAGGCATTGAGTAGAACAAGAAACTGGAAAATGGAAACTGGAAAATGGAAACTGGCGCTGCCGTTTTTCTAATTTCTAGTTTCTGCTTTATCGGATGGGACCAGGAATTAGAAGCGGGAAAAGCGGGCTGCCAGTTTCCAGTTTCCATTTTCCAGTTTCTACCGTGTGCCAAGCGTTGCAGGTTGTTTGACGATATGCCGCCAGTATTGCTATATTGGCGTAAGACATTTGTGAAATTCGAGAGTAAGTGAGGAATGGCAACCGTTCAAATCATTTTCCCTGACAAGACACTGAAGGAATTCCCGCAAGGGACAACAGCCCTGGAGGTGGCGAAGTCGCTCGGGCCACGGCTGGCGGCGGACGCGCTGGCGGCCAAGCTGGACGGGCGCCTGGTGGATCTGTCGACAATGATCGAACAGGACGCGCCCATCCAGTTTATTACTCCATCCTCGCCCGAGGGCCTGGAGATTTACCGCCATTCGACGGCTCACGTTCTGGCTGCTGCGGTCACAGAACTTTTCCCGGACGCGCATCCGGGAGTCGGCCCGGCCACTGAGACCGGCTTCTATTACGACTTCTATCGCGAGAAGCCTTTCACGGAAGATGATCTCAAAAGAATTGAAGAAAGGATGCGCGAGATCATCAAGGCGAATTACCCGAATGAGCGCGTTCAGTTTCCCAAGGAAGAAGGAAAGAAGCTCTTCGCGCAGATGGGCGAGTTCCTGAAGTGCGAGCTTATCGAGGAAAAGGCCGAGCCCGTATTCTCAGCCTATCGCACCGGCAAGTTCCTGGACTTTTGCCGTGGGCCGCACATCCCCTCCACGGGGCGCATCAAGGCCGTCAAGCTGCTGAGCGTAGCCGGCGCGCACTGGAAAGGCGATGAGCGCTCGCATC
>JBEKUR010000141.1:0-15619 GCA_049514855.1 Terriglobia bacterium | reverse complement strand
CTGAACTGCGCCGACGTGCTCCTTTTGCCCAGCGAAATCGAGTCCTTTGGCCTTGCGGCGCTGGAGGGAATGGCTTGCGGTGTCCCTGCCGTCTGTTCGGAGGTAGGGGGATTACCAGAGGTAATCAGAAATGGAGTGGACGGCTTTCTAGTGCCGGGTCATGATGTGAAAACCATGGCCGCACGCACCCTCGAGATCGTCACCAACCCGCATCGTCGCGAGCAGATGGGCATCGCGGCGCGGGAACGCGCCTCGACCACTTTCTGCAGCCGCAAGATCATTCCCCTTTACGAAGATCTCTACCGACGCGTCCTGGCAAATACGTAAAGAGCGGCGGGTAGTAGGTGGCAGGTGGTAGATGGGGAAAGCATGCCATCCGCAAATGCCGCAAACCGGCGATTGCCTCCCCGACAGGTCGAGGCGTAGCGCTTCCGGGGACTCGTGGCCTTTCTTCTGTCTTCTGACTCCTGACTCCTGCTCGCTACTTGTCACTGCTCTTCTGCGCACTGCCTACTGCCGACTGCTTTCTGCCCAGCGTGATGCAGCATTCCAAAATGAGGCTTTAGGGTGTACACTTTCAGCCTTCCGGGATTCCAAAATGGAAGTCCTGCCTTGCATGACACTCTTTTGAAGACGGGAGGTACGAATGATTAGAAGCATCGGGCAAAGAAGGGTTTGGGTTCTGCTCACTCTTGCGGTTTGGGCATTACTCGGTATATCCGTTTCCCTGGCGGATGAGGGAATGTGGACCTTTGATAACCCCCCCATCAAACAGCTCAAGGAGCGCTATGGTTTCGAGCCGACGCGCGAGTGGCTTGACCACGTGCGCCTTTCCAGCGTGCGTTTTAACGACGGTGGGTCTGGCTCTTTCGTAAGCCCGCGCGGACTCGTGCTGACCAACCACCACGTGGCGCTTACCCAACTCCAGAAGGTCTCTTCTCCCGCCAAAGACTACGTCAAGGACGGATTTTTTGCGCGGACTGAGGCGGAAGAGCTGAAGTGCCCTGACCTGGAAGTGAACGTTCTGGTCGCGATGGAAGACGTCACGCCGCATGTCCTGAGCGCAGTCAAGCCGGGGATGAGCGATGAGGCTGCTTTGAAGGCCCGAAAAGCGGCAATGGCAAAAATGGAGAAGGAGAGCTTGGAAAGAACCGGCTTGCGCTCGGATGTGATTCCCCTTTATCAGGGCGCCGAATACTGGCTTTACCAATACAAGAAATACACTGAAATGCGCCTGGTTTTTGCTCCCGAACAACAAATCGCCTTCTTTGGAGGCGATCCGGACAACTTCACCTACCCGCGCTACGACCTGGACTTCGCTCTATTCCGAGTGTACGAAAATGGGAAACCTGTCGAAAGCAAAGATTATCTGAAATGGAATGCGAAGGGCGCGGGTGATGGCGAACTGGTCTTCGTTCCAGGGCACCCGGGCTCCACGTCGCGCCTCGAAACCATGACTCAGATCGAAACTCAGAGGGACTACGCCTTACCCCTGGTTCTTAAGACCCTGAACCGGCGGGCGGAAACTGCGAGGCGGTATGCCGCCCAGGGACCTGAACAGGCCCGGCAGGCAGCGCGGATAATCTTCGGAGTGGAGAATTCTTTGAAGGCCATTAAGGGCCGCGCTCAGGGCTTGTCAGACAAGAACCTGGTGGCCAAGATGCAAAAAGACGAGGCAAGCTTTCGCGCTCTGGTGGCGAGCAAGCCGGAGTGGGAGAAGGCTTATGGCGGAGCATGGGATGCCATTGCCCAAGCTGAGATGAAGCATAGGCAGATGCTGAAAACATATCCGTTCTATTCGCTCGGGTGGTCCCGCCTGGCGGGGATCGCACTCAATATCGTGCAGTATGTGGCAGAGGTGAAAAAGCCCGACGGGGAAAGGCTTGAGGGCTACCATGATTCTGAGCTTGATTCGCTTCGCTTTCGCCTCTTTTCCCCAGCGCCGATTTATCCTCGGTATGAAGCGGCAATGTTTGAAGGAGGGCTGCAACTTTCCCTCGAAGAATTGAGCTCCAACCATCCCTTTATAAAGGCCGTGCTGGGCGCGCGCACCCCCGCTGAAGTGGCGAAGGCGACCGTCGAGGGAACCAAGCTGGCGGACCCGGCTTTTCGCAAGTCGTTGGTGGATGGGGGTGAAGCGGCCGTTCAGGCATCCGGCGATCCCATGATGGTGTTGGCCCGCACGATCGACCCCTTCGACCGCCAGAGGATCAAGGCATTCGAGGACAATGTGGAAAGCGTGGAGACTCCTGCGGGGGAAAAAATCGGCCAGGCTCGATTCGCTGTGTACGGGAAGTCACTCTATCCCGATGCGACTTTCACACTCAGGCTCGCCTACGGCGCGGTCAAGGGTTACCCGATGAATGGGACTCAGGCGCCTCCCATCACAACCTTCTTTGGCCTTTACGACCGGGCCTATAGTTTTGGCCTCAAGCCCCCTTATAATCTTCCGGCACGTTACCTCGAGCGCCGCACCCGCCTGGATCTCGCCGGGCCGCTGGATTTTGTCAGCACCTGCGACATCATCGGAGGAAACTCAGGGTCCCCGGTCATCAACCGGCAAGGCGAGTTGGTAGGGTTGATTTTCGATGGAAACATCGAGGGCTTGGTCGGCGACTACGTGTACTACGAGGTGAACAACCGCGCCGTGGCCGTCCATAGTGGCGCCATCATTGAGGCGTTGCGCGAATTGTACGATGCCTCGTCCTTGGCTGACGAGCTCGAGGGAAGGTAAAAGGATAAGGGAGGCCTTACGACGAATGATCCGGAAGTAAGCCGGCGGGACTTTCTCGAGACAAGCGTGAAGAGCAGCGCAGGTCTTGCCGCCTTAAGCGGCATTAGTTTTTTCACGCAGCCTCGGAAAGTGAGGGGGGCCAACGACCGCGTCAGAATCGCCGTGGTCGGCATCCGCGGGCAGGGGTTCACCCACATTGAAGGGTTCTCCGCCGTCCCCAACACGGAGGTTGCCGCGATTTGCGACATTGATGAAAACGTGATTAGCCAACGGCTGGCCGACATGGAGAAGCGCAGCCTGCCGAAACCCAAAGTCTACATCGATTATCGTAAGCTGCTCGAAGACAAGTCCCTCGACGCGGTCTCCATTGCCACTCCCAACCACTGGCATTCTCTAATGGGCATTTGGGGTTGCCAGACAGGTAAGGACGTCTATGTTGAGAAGCCTTGCTCGCACACCTGGTGGGAAGGTCACCAGTTGGTCCAGGCCGCCCGCAAGTACGACCGCATGGTCATGCACGGGACGCAAGGCCGATCTGCGGGGGGCTATCTGGAGGGAGTCCGGAAGCTGCGCGAAGGGGTGATTGGAGAGGTCTACTTGGCGCGCGGTCTTTGCTTCAAGTGGCGCAATGCGATCGGCAAGGCTCCGATCGAGCCTGTCCCAGCGGGCGTCCACTACGACTTGTGGACTGGCCCCGCCCCCATGAAGCCCTTTACTCGCAACCGCTTTCACTACAACTGGCACTGGATCTGGGATACCGGCAATGGCGATCTGGGCAACCAAGGTGTTCATGAAATCGATCTGGCGCGCTGGGGACTGGGCGTCAAGCTCCCAAACAAAGTCTCCGCCCTGGGTGGCCACTTCATGTTCGAAGACGATCAGGAAACACCCAACGCCTTGAACTGCGCCTTCGAGTTCCGCTTGCCGGACGGAAAGAGCCGCCTGCTGGAGTTCGAAGTCCGCCATTGGATCAGCAACACCGAGGCGGAGATCGGGATGCCCGGATTTGGCGCAGGCGCCGCTGCCCTTCCCCAGGCGGCAGGTCGTGCCGCTTCTTCGTTCAAACAACCCAAGGCAATGTGCGGAAACCTCTTCTACGGCTCGAAGGGATATATGGCCATGACGGGATACGAATCATACCGGACCTGGCTGGGTGAAGAACAAGAACCCGGCCCCAGCGCGACGCGGGGCGAGAACCGATGGGCCAATTTCATCCAGTGCATCCGGAGCCGCAAGAAAGAAGACCTCTTGGCGCCGATCGAGGAAGGACATCTCTCCAGCGCGCTGGTTCACTTGGCGAACGTGTCCTACCGCCTGGGGCGCACGCTGAATTTTGATCCTGAGACCGAACAAGTGATAGCCGACGAGGAAGCCAACCGCCTGCTGCGCGGCGATGACCGTGGCTACCGCCCGCCGTTCACGATCCCAGAACATCTCTGACGGCCTGTTGAGAAAAATCGTGGGGCGCCTTTACGTCCCAATGCCATATTGGAAATACAAGAGTTGTGACGGTGCAATACTGCCGCTCCAGCGGGTGCTGGTGTCATTTGGAATGGGGATCCACTCAAGCCGCCGGTCATTCCCGCGAAAGCGAATCCAGTCCGGCGACGGCACACTTCCAAAGCTTTCCGGAGTAGATTCCCGCTTTCGCGGGAATGACCAAGTCTCGCAAATGACACCAATACGCTCCAGCGGGGTCCGGGTCTTTTTCGACAACTTGTTAGAAAAAAGGGCTTGACATTTTCCGAAACTGTGCTAGGCTAGATTTTTGGACTCCCGGTCTGGCGGAGAGTCTTTCGCGTCAGGTGGTTGCATTTCAATGAAAGGGACACGACTAATGGACCGCGACCAAGCCAGCACCCACCCCATCCAAGCCGTCCCGTGAGAGGGTACGTAGTGTTCTCAGACCTGTGGTGCAACGCGTTTTTTCGAAAAAGATGTTATTTCCGACGGAACGAAGCTAAGGATTTGATGGAAACAAAGGACTTAACATCAGGAGAACCCTAAAAACGAACTCCTTTTTCAGCCTCGAAAACGCCAATCAAAGCGGAATTGCGAGCCCTTTTCAGGCAATTTTCGGGACCGAGTGGACAATGAGAACCGTTCAGGAGGACTAATATTCCATCCCTAAATGCCAAGCTGAAAGCCATCCCGCTCGGGGGTCTGGGCGAGTTCGGAATGAACATGATGGCGTACGAATACGATGGCGACATGCTCGTTGTCGATTGCGGCGTCATGTTCCCAGACGCCGAACTGCTGGGCGTGGACATCGTTGTTCCGGATTTCACCTACCTGCGGAAAAACCGGGAACGCCTGCGCGCCATTCTCTTGACCCATGGGCACGAAGACCACATCGGGGGACTGCCGTATTTGCTGGACGAAGTGGACGCGCCCGTTTACGGTTCGCCGTTCACTCTGGCCCTGGCTCGTGCCAAGCTGGAAGAGCACGGCATGGCCGACAGCGTGCGACTCGTGGAGATGCATCCCAGCCAGCCCTTCGAGGTTGGTCCCTTCCATGTGGAATTCATCCACCTCACCCATAGCACCATCGAAGCCGGTGCGCTGGCCCTGACCACGCCGCTGGGGACCGTCATTCACACCGGCGACTTCAAGTTTGATCCCACACCCACCGACCAGCAGGTGAGCGACCTGCACACCCTGGCGGACTATGGCCGGCGCGGCGTGCTGGCGCTCTTCTCCGACTCCACGAACATCGACCGGCCGGGCCTCACGCCCTCCGAACGAGCGGTGCGCGAGCGCCTCTCGCACATCATCTCGGAGGCGAAAGGGCGCGTCCTGATTGGCTGCTTTGCCACTTCCATGCACCGCTTGCAGATCGTCGCCGACCTTGCGCAGGAGCACGGCCGGCGGCTCTGCTTTGTAGGACGCAGCATGTTTCAGAATTCCGAGATCGCGCTCCGCCTGGGCAAGCTGCACATCCCGGAAGGTCTGCTCATCCCGCCACAGGATATCAAGAAACTGCCGCGGAACCAGGTGGCGCTGGTTCTCACGGGCAGCCAGGGCGAGCCCATGGCAGCCCTCTCGCGCGTGGCGGTGAACAACCACCGGTGGGTCACGGTGGAACCCGGCGACGAGGTGGTCATTTCGGCACGCGTCATCCCAGGCAATGAGAAACCCATCTTCCGCATGATCGACCACCTCTATCGCCGCGGGGCGCGCGTCTACTATCACGACGGCAGCCAGCCGCCCATCCACGTCTCCGGGCATGGTAGCGCCGAAGAGCTGAAGCTGATGCTCAATCTGGTGCGACCCAGGTATTTCGTGCCCATCCACGGCGAGTACCGGCAACTCTACCGCCACCTGGAAATGGCCAGGGAGCTTGCGGCAGTTTCGGAAGAGGGTTTCCTGCTGGAAAGTGGCGACGTTCTCGAGTTCGACGAGCTGGGGGCGCGGCGCGCGGGCCGTGTGCCGGTGGGACGGGTGTGCATCGACGTGGGCACCTTCGATGAGGTCGAGGAGATCATCCTCAAGGAGCGGCGACACATCTCGGAAGATGGCATCGTCATACCCATCCTGGCCATCAATGAGCACACCGGCCAGCTCGAGACCCGGCCGGAAATCGTCTCGCGGGGCTTTGTGCCGCTCGACGAGGCGCCAGACCTGGTGGAAAGCGCCCGCCAGGTCATCCTGAGAACCATCGAAAAATCCAACCTCGAGGAAGTCGGCGATTGGGGCGTGATTAAAGAAAAAATCCGCATCGCGCTGCGCAAGCACTTCAATGAGGAGACCGGAAAGCGACCCATGATTCTGCCGGTGGTGCTCGAAGTCTGAGGATTTTAGGTTTTGGATTTTGGATTAGGCATTGGTGATTTGTGATTTGCGATTTGTGATTTGAGCGGTTAGCGCGGACTTCGTGCTTTTCGAAGTCTGCGGCTTTTCGCGTCACGAATCCTCGTAAATCCACAATCTGCTCCAAGGTTGTTGTAAGCTTAGACAGAGGGAGAAGCGCGTGAGGACGGGACCAACAGTTGAAGAACTCATCCAAGCCGCCAGCCAGCTTAGCCCAGAGGAGCGTGAACGCCTGATCCGTGCCTTAACGCAACATGCGTCAGAGCCTGAGCATGAGATCACCGAGTTGCGCGGCCTGGGCAAGGAAGTCTGGAACAATATCGACGCGCAGGAATACGTCAACGCGGAACGCGACTGAGGATTTTGGATTTTGGATTAGGGATTCGAAGTTGCTGCCGTAAAGTCTTCTGGTAGCGGAGGGGATAGCTGTTTTGGGAATCTTAGGGTTTTGGATAACAGGAAGAAGCAACGTTCGTGAATCCAAAATCCTAGGCCGAGGATTGGAGCATGGACGAGGAAACCTTCAAGCAAAGGACCAAGGGGTTCGGACTCTCAGTGATACGGTTAGTTGAAACCCTCCCGCGTAGCCGCACAGCCGAGGTCCTTGGGAAGCAGTTGCTCCGTGCAGGGACATCCGTCGGGGCAAATTACCGCGCTGCGTGCCGTGGGAAATCCACTTCCGATGTCGTGGCCAAGCTTAGCATTGTCGAAGAGGAAGCAGACGAGTCGATTTACTGGATCGAGTTGCTGGTCGAAGCCGGGATAGTAGCGCCGGATCGCGTGGACGTACTGAAAAAGGAAGCAAATGAACTGCTTGCTATGACCGTCGCATCTATTAAGACCCTGCGGAGTCGCAACCTGCGCGCCGCCTAGAGAATTTCGGATTTTAGATTTTGGATTTTGGATTAGGGATTCGAAGTTGCTGCTGCAACGGAAGAGGGAAAGTCCGCCAATCCAAAGTCTAAAGCCATTGAGCACGTAGGTGACAGGTAGAGGCAATTCGAATCCAAAATCTAAAATCCAAAACTACCGTGGGTGACAGGTAGAGGCAATGTTCGTGAATCCAAAATCTAAAATCTAAAATCCAAAATTACCATGCCTATCTACCAAGCGATCGTTCTTGCCATCGTTCAAGGCCTCACGGAGTTTCTTCCCATTTCCAGCACGGCACACTTGTGGCTCTTTCCTTGGCTGCTGGGATGGAAAGATCCCGGCCTGACATTTGACGTGGCTCTGCACGCCGGGACGCTCCTGGCCGTGCTGGTTTATTTCTGGCGCTACTGGGTGGAGATGACCACGATGGCTCTGGGCCTGGGCGGAGGCGGCGCTGCCGCGCCGAACGCCGGCGTTACAGGTCATTCAGCCAGCACGGACCTGCGGCAAAATCCCCGGCTGCTGTGGTACCTGGTGATTGCCACCATCCCTGGTGCCCTGGCGGGGTGGCGGTTCGAGCATGCCGCTGAGGAGCAACTGCGGTCGCCGATAATCATCGGCGCCGCCTTAATTGTGATCGGTCTCTTTATGTGGGCAGGAGACTGGCTGGGAAAACGCGAGCGCGACCTCGGCCACGTCGGTCTTCTCGACTCGTTCCTTGTGGGCGTGGCGCAAGCGCTGGCGGTGATCCCTGGCGTTTCCCGCTCCGGCGTGACGATGACTGCTGGTCTTTTTCGGAGAATGAAACGAGAAACCGCTGCGCGCTTCTCCTTCTTGCTCTCCACACCCCTCATCGCCGGGGCGGCGCTGAAGAAAGGCCTGGAAATTCGCCATGCGGGACTGCCCCATGACATGCGCCTCCCATTTTTTGGAGGGGCAATCATCTCGGCAGTAGTCGGTTACCTGGTGATTGCGGTTCTCATCCGGTATTTGGAGCGGCGCACCTTCAAAGTTTTTGTTGTTTACCGGGTTGTGCTGGGCGTGATAGTATTGGTTCTCGGATGGGGATTGCGTCACGTCTAGGTGGAGAAGCGTAAGTGTCGCGTGTCGGGGATTTTTTCCCTGGCACCTGACACCCGACACCTGGCACCTGCTCTCGCATAAGGAAGGCAAAAGTATGGGCGCCTCATCCCCTGCCACACCGTCGAAGTCCAGAGAGTCCAGCGCGAAGAATTCCCAGCAAAAAGAGCCGCTCTTAGACTCACGCCGCCGCTCGGAGCTTGCGGGTTTCCTTGTCGCGGTTGTCGGGCTATTGGTCCTGCTGAGCCTGGCATCCTTCATGCCCGAGGACCCTTCGCTCAACACCGCCACGGCTGCCGGCACCACGACGCGAAACTGGATCGGCCCGGTTGGCGCGTATACCGCTGACCTGCTCTTCCAGGGATTCGGCTGGGTTGCTTACTTAATCCCCATGGTCATGCTGGTGGTGGGTACACGCTTGCTGCTCGTGCGGCCTTTCGATGCTCCGAAAACCAAGGCCGTTGGCGCGGGATTGCTGGTCACTTCATTGAGCGCGCTTCTCGAGCTTTTTCCCTACACGCCGGCTGTCCGGGGGCTGATCCATGGCAGCGGCATGCTGGGCTATCTGGCGGCTGCAGGGTTGATCCACACGTTCAATCGGGTGGGGGCCGGCATCGTTGCAGGCGCGGTGTTCCTGTCTTCGCTGTTTCTCGTCACACGCTTCTCCTTCTCCTGGGCGGCAGGATTCTTAAAAGCGCGCTGGCAGGCGCTGGCACGCCCTGTCGCGGCGCGATGGAAGGCGTGGCAGGAGGCCCGCGCGGCGGCGGCGGCGGAGCGGCGGCGGCGTCGGGCCGAGAGGGTGCGAAGGCTCGGGAAGTTGCCCGTCATCGCCCAGAGGGTGGGGATAAGCCAAGCCACTCCCATCGTCACCAAGCCGCAGCCGAGTGCACCTCCGCAGGAGGCGCCGCAAACCGAACCCGCCGCTCCGCGCATCATGCCCGCGCTTACGGTCGAAGCTCCGGTTGGGTCCTCAGCCGGCCCCGTGCTTCGCGTAAGAAAGGCCGAGCCGGAGTCTGCGCGCACTTCCCTCAAGATTGTCGGCGGCGGATCGCACCCCTACAAACTTCCCAGCGCCACCCTCTTGCGCCCGCCTGACGATTCGGAAGGCATCGACGAAGATGAGCTGAAAGATCGCGCCACTCGTCTGACGGCGAAATTCAGCGAGTTTGGTGTCACCGGAGCGATAACGCAAATTCATCCCGGGCCGGTCGTCACAACTTACGAGTTCAAGCCTGAACCAGGAATCAAATACAGCCGCATTACCAACCTGGTGGACGACCTTTGCCTGGCGATGAAGGCGGAGTCAATCCTGATCGACCGCATCCCGGGCAAATCGACGGTGGGCATTGAAGTACCCAACCTCCACCGCGAGATCATCCACTTGCGCGAAGCGATCGAGTCCAGCGAGTTTGCTGCCTCATCTTCCAAGCTGACCCTCTGCCTAGGCAAAGTCATCACCGGAAAGATCAGAATCGCCGACCTCACGCAGATGCCTCATCTGCTGATCGCGGGCTCGACAGGGTCGGGCAAGAGTGTCGCGCTCAATTCCATGGTCGTGTCCATCTTGTACAAGTCGAACCCCGATGAAGTGAAGCTGATCATGATCGATCCGAAACGGCTGGAATTGGGGCTCTACGAGGGCACCCCGCACCTGCTGACGCCCGTCATCACGGAGCCCAAGCAGGCCGCCAACGTGCTCCGCCGCGCCACCTTCGAGATGGAAGAACGCTTGAAGAAACTGGCCGAGCACGGCGTGCGCAACATCGAGCAGTACAACAAAATCTTCGCCCCCGAATCGACCCTGAACTTGTTTGACAACAACGGCGTGCCCGAGCAACCGCTGCCCTACATCGTGATCGTCATCGATGAGCTGGCGGACCTGATGATGGTGGAACCCCAGGGAGTGGAAGAATCGATCACGCGCTTGGCTCAAATGGCCCGCGCCGTGGGTATCCATTTGATTCTCGCCACACAGCGCCCCTCCGTGGACGTCATCACCGGACTTATTAAAGCCAACCTGCCGGCGCGCATCTCATTCCGTGTGGCCTCCAAGGTGGATTCACGAACCATTCTCGATGCCAACGGGGCGGAAGCGTTGCTGGGCCGTGGCGACATGCTCTTCCTGCCGCCCGCCAGCGCCCGCCTGCAAAGACTGCACGGACCGCTGGTGACGGAACAGGAAATCTGCAAGGTCGTCGATTGCTGGAAATCCCAGTCGCAACCGCAATACAACGAGGAATTCCTGAAACCTGTGAAGGAGCGAGAGCAGGAAGAAGTGGGAGGGGAAGACGACCAGGAATCGGCGGAACTCGACGCGGTTTACGACGAGGCCGTGCGCCTGGTGGTGGAATCCGGCAAGGCTTCCACTTCCCTCCTCCAGCGCCGCCTGCGACTTGGCTACGGGCGCGCCGCGCGACTCATCGACTTGATGCAAAAGGACGGGATCGTCAGCGCGCCCGATGGCTCCAAGCCGCGCGAGGTCCTCAAACGCCCCGAATGGCTGCGGGAAGTGGACGAGTCGTTGCGGTAGACCTCGAACCGCACTCTCACTCCGCGTCATTCCGAGCGCAGCGAGGAATCTCGCACTGGTTCTTTGTCCCGCGTCCCCAAGCAGAGCGAGATTCCTCGCTGCGCTCGGAATGACAGACGGGTTGTCAAGAGGAGCCCGTGACAAACTGGGGAAGATGGGTCACCGGACGGATGCTGACAAACTGCTTTGCGTTTCTTGACAGGGAATCAAATCAGCCCCAGAATAATCGCATGGCGCCGCGGTAGCTCAGGTGGTAGAGCGCAGCCCTGAAAAGGCTGGCGTCGGCGGTTCAACTCCGTCCCGCGGCACCACCTTTCCAAGTTAGGTACACGTATCGCGACGGCGGGAAGTTCATGCCCCACAGCAGGTCCTGAAAGTGCGGGTCGGAGCACAGATTGCCGGTCGCGGGGACCTCCACTTTTGGCCCGGCGCGGGGAAGAGGTTCCGCGCCTCCATGCCCCCCGAAAAAATCTGTTGACATCGTATCCGTATTATTGTACTAGTACAGCATGCTACTCCACGTCAACACCTCCTCGGGCGTTCCCGTTTACTTGCAGATCGAAGGCCAAGTGAAGCAGGCGATCGCCGCCGGAGCGCTGCAACAAGGCAACGCGCTGCCCTCCGTGCGCAGGATGGCCGCTCAGTTGCGCGTGAACCCCAACACCGTGGCCAAGGCCTATCAGAACCTGGAACGCGAGGGGGTGATCCGCACGGTGCCGGGCGGCGGAACTTACGCGGCGGACAGCAGCCCGGGACTCTTGAAATCCGAAAAGCTGCGCCGGCTGCGTCCCGTGGCGCGGCAACTGGCAGTGGAGAGCTTTCAACTACGCCTCGCGCCGGGTGATGTGGTGAAGCTCGTGGAGGATGAACTGGACGGACTGGGAGGAAAGCGATGAACGATCTGGCGATCCACACTCAGGGTCTCGCGAAGTTCTTCGGCAAGACGCGCGCCGTCGATGGCCTGGACCTGAATGTCCCGCGCGGCTCGGTTTACGGATTCCTGGGGCGCAACGGCGCCGGCAAGACCACCACGGTCAAGACCCTTCTGGGTCTGTTGCGGCCCACCGCCGGCTCAGCCCAGGTCCTGGGTTACGACATCCGCCGGCACCTGCTCGCGATCCTGGAACGCACCGGCTTCGTGCCGGAAAACAAGACGCTTTTCGGTTCGCTCACGCCCGCGCAACTGGTGCGCTTCAACCAGGGATACTTCCCCAAATGGTCCGGCGAACTGGTGGGGCGCTATGCCGAGCTTTTCGAGATTCCCATGCACGTGCCCTTCGCCAAGCTCTCGCTGGGGAACAAAACGAAGGTGTGCCACCTGCTGGCGCTCTGCCAGGGCGCCGACCTGCTGATCCTCGATGAGCCCAGCATCGGCCTCGACCCGGTGATAACGGATTTATTGCTGCGCGTGCTCGTGGAAGACCAGGTGAGCGAAGGCCGGACAGTCTTCCTCTCCTCGCATCAACTCGCCGAAGTCGAGCGCATCGCCGACTGGGTGGGGATCATTGAGAAGGGGAAAATTGTGCTGGAAACGCGCCTGGAGGACATCCGGCAAAACTACCGGCTCATCCGCGCCGCCGCTCAAACTGCGCCCGCTGTCTCTTCGCCCCATCTCGTTGCGGCCCAGAGTTCGGGGAATTTCTGGAGTTACCTGGTGGCGCGCGACGCGGAGGACTTCGCCGCGATGTTGCGCGCCAAGGGCATGACCATCCTCGAAATCTTGCCCGTCAGCCTGGGAGAAGTTTTCCTGGGGCTCACGCGAAAGGAGATGCCATGTATCTCTGGAAAGCCTGGCACGATTCCCGCACCCGCGTAGTGCTTTACATCCTGGCGGCGCTGAGCGTGGGCGTGCTGTTCGGCTTGGATTTGGTGTCCTGGGCGAACTGGCACGCCTACTTGATGACACACCGCCGATTGAGTCCTAGGTATAACTATAATTTCTATATTGATGTCACCTTCTCAACGCTTGATTGGTTGGTTCTCGATTATGGCCAAATGGCAGTGCTGCTGGCCGGTCTGAGCCTGGGAGCCGCCAGCACGGGAAGGGAATATGGCGCGGGAACGATGGACTTTGTTCTGACCCGGCCCGGCCCGAGAAGGAACTTCGTCCTCACGGACTGGACGGTGGGCCTGACGACAATGGTCATTATGGTGAGTGGTCTCGCCTTCGGCGCGCTTCCTTTCCTCTGCTTGATCCATGCGAAGGGCCCCGGGAACGTTCTGGCCGGCCTGCCCGGGTTGTGGGTGCTGGGGGCCGCGATCTATGGCCTTTCGCATTTCACCACGCTAGTGGCAGGCAGCGCCCCCAAGGGCCTGATCCTTAGTATGGCCACGGTCTTGACGTACTTTTTTCTTCCCACCGCTCTGCGCGAGTGGTGGCACGCGGATGCCTTGCTGAGGGCCACGCAGTGGACGTTGCGGATCTTCGATCACGGCTCCTGGCCGCTGAGTCCATTTGACTGGAGTGTGTTCGCATTCTGGCTCGCCACGGCGGCGGGCTTTCTGGGAGCGTCCGTGGCCTGGATCAGGTTTCGCGAGGTGTGAGCCGCAGAAAGGAGATCGCGGTGTTCTTTTGGAACTGCTGGGTAAGGAACCGTTTCCGGCTGGTGGCTTATGTAGTGCTGGGTTGCGCGCTGATTCTGCTCGGGACGCTGCCCGTCACCATGAGCTCGGTGCATGGCCATTGGGTATGGGTGCATC
Source organism: Terriglobia bacterium (assembly GCA_049514855.1). GTDB lineage: Bacteria > Acidobacteriota > Terriglobia > UBA7540 > UBA7540 > CAVROP01. The sequence continues at coordinate 1,892 of JBEKUR010000141.1, read as the reverse complement.
CGAACACCGTCAAGGATGCAATGGACGCGTGGCGCTTTGGGATCGAGCACGTGGCCCTCGCCATGATCTTCCTGATGCTGTTCTCCGCCGCCGACCTCGGGTCCCTGGGAGTGGGAGAATCCGCTGCCCGCACGGAATACGATTTTCTGCTCACGCGCCCGCGCACACGCCGGCATTTTGTTTGGACCGCGTGGCTGGCGGGATGCACGCAGCTCTGCCTCCTGGCACTGATTCCCCTGGCCGCTGCCGTGATGACTCTCTATGCCCTTACTTCGCGGCTCTGCCCGGACCGATTATGGCTGCTGAGCCTGGGGATGTTCGAATTGAGCGTGCTGGTGTTCAGTGGGACCTTTGCCTTGACCCTCGCGACAGGAAGCAGCCGGAACGGCTTCGAGCTGGGTTTTTCCCTCCTGGTCGTCTACTATGCCGTCAAGCAGGTCGTCAGTGGTTTCTGGCCGGACTGGTCCTTCTGGTCCTTCTGGATTCTGCCCAGGAATTCTTACGCTCTGGGCGCCTACGATTGGTTGCTGACAAACCAGCAGGTACACTACGGAGCGCTCCTGCTGATGATCCCCGCCACGGCCGTCCTGCCCTTCCTGGCGCATCTCGGGTTCGAGAGAAAGGACCTGTAGCGCGTGCCGCCTCCCCTGCGAAAGCTCGCCTGCCAGTGACCATCTCATAGAGCATGAGGCCGAAAGCTGGCCGGGAACGTTCCAAAATGAGAAGCGGTGATCATATTCCCCCAAGCTGTTCCCATCGCAGAGACACAGCGCCGCATAGCCGCGGTCCAAACACCAGGTTTTCATTGCCCCGCCGCGGCGGGCTGATTCCCGATTGTCGATTGAAGAAGTGGTGTGGCGGCTTCCTCCCCTGTCGATGAGTCCCGCCTCGGCGAGATCAATCGGCAATCGAAAATCGGCAATTCAGGGGCGTCGCTCATCTGCCCGTGTGACCGCCTCTCCGAAAATGAGCGTGTTCCTTTGATACTAGGGCTGATCCCAACACTTATCGACGAGTGCGATCCAAAGGCGCCATCTTCCGAGATGCCGACTTTTCATTCCCAATCCATTCTGTGGGCCCAGCACCCGCGATGCGCACAGGAGCCCTTGGGGAAATCTTGGTCTGCTGCCGGGACCACTTCGCGGCTGATCCAGCACGAAGAAGTGCTGCTGCACACAGCACTCCTGGGAACTGTTCCGCTACTTGAACTGTCCCGGATAATCCTGTTGCGTTGACTTAGCTGCAAACGGGGCCTAAGATTGCAGTCAAAGAAGGTTTCCTTACATGGTTGGCCGCATAATCGGTCACTATCGCATCGTTGAGAAGCTCGGTGGCGGGGGCATGGGTGTGGTCTATAAGGCCGAGGACACTAAGCTCGGCCGGATGGTAGCGCTCAAGTTTCTACCCGGAGAACTTGCGAAGGACCACCAAGCCCTGGAGCGGTTCAAGCGCGAAGGCCGCGCGGCGTCGGCGCTGAATCATCCCAACATCTGCACTATTCACGCTATTGAGGAGCACGAGGGCCAGCTCTTCATTGACATGGAGTATCTGGAGGGTCAGACGCTCAAGCAGCGGCTAGCGGTAGCGGCGGGTTTACCTCGCCAGCCCCAACGTGGCGGCATAAAGCCGCCTCTACGAACGGATGAACTGCTCGACCTCGCCATCCAGATCGCCGACGCTCTCGACGCCGCGCACTCCAAGGGCATCATCCATCGCGACATCAAGCCAGCGAACATTTTCGTCGCGACTCGTGGCCAGGCGAAGGTCCTGGACTTCGGCTTGGCGAAGCTCGCGCCGAGGCCCAGGCGGGTGGCGGAAATGGTGGGAGCTTCTGCGCTGCCCACCGCCTCCATCGAACCCGAGCATCTCACCAGCCCCGGCGAGGTGATGGG
>JBEKUR010000140.1:0-15647 GCA_049514855.1 Terriglobia bacterium | reverse complement strand
ATTGCCTCAGCCCCCAGTTCCACCCTTTGCTTACCCCTAGCTGTGGGCGGAAGGCTACTGACTCCACCTCAGGCTGTTGCTGTAGCCATTCCCAGGTGCCGTCGTCAGAGGCGTTGTCTATGACTAGAAGTCGCGTGGGGATGTCTTGGTACAAGACAGAGCACACCGCACGCTTAGTCATGTCGAGGGCGTTGTGGCACAGCATCAGCACGGGGTTCATCTAGGCCACCATCTCCTCTCATGACGATGACGGTCGCCAATGCCGAACACTATTGCGAGAAGCACCGCTATTGGTATCCCTACCAGCACTGCCGCCACCCCAGCCACAACCCAGAACCACATCACGGCTTGACCTCCCACGGCAGCACGTCCCTGTACCTGTCGTATATCCATCGGTTGGCGGCTTCGCTGTCCTCGCTCTCCGGCAGTGGCAGCCCTTGCGCCTCAGCGGTTGCATGGCTGGCGCTCCCCAGATGCGTACAAGCCACTCCCACCATCCTGATGCGATACCCATGCCGCCTAGCCTCGCAGCACAGCCAGTAGTCGTAAATCCAGTAGCCAGTCTCCTCCGGCCACGGACCTGCCTTGTCAAACAGTTCGCGACGGGCGAACAGCGCCATCCCGTCGAGCACCGCGACATCGCATTCGCCAGTGAACCTCTTGCCATGCGCTTCTGCGTCATGCAGGCCGCTGCGGAACTCCACGCTGCGGCCCATGTTCCCTAGCCGGAACTCCCCTTTGTAGAGATCAGGATAGCCATGACCTAGGGCGCCAGCGAAGCCCACCACTCCGACCGCTGGATCATCGAACTGCTGTAGCACCCGCTGATCCCAGCCATACTCATGCACCAACACATCGTCATGCACAAAGCCCAGCAACGGTTCTACTGACCGACGCAGGCACCTGTTGTACGACACTAGAGTCTTGTTGCCATACTCTAGGTACAGCGGGTAAGGCCCTTCGGCTGCCTTGCGGTTCCAGCACTCTACACCATCTGCCCATCCATACCGCATCAACGTCGAGATGCACAGCGCTATACGCTCAGTCACGGCTTCACCTCCAGCGGCAGCACGAATGGTTCTGGTAGTTTGGTTGCTAATGCGTCACATGCTATCCGGTGATACTCGTTGACTATTGCCTCCAGCCCATGCTCGTACTGCTCTATAGCTTGGAACAGAGCCGCAGCCATGTAGAGTTCTCGCCGGAACGGCTCTACCGTCGCCAACTCATCTAGTATCTCTACAGCTTTAGCACGGCAGTACCAATGCCGTGACGTAGTTGCAGGGTCATCCATTGGCATCATGGCTTCACCTCCAGCGGCAACACATCCCGGCAAGTGTCGTAGATGTACCTGTGCGCCGCCTCAAACTCCGCCTGCCCTAGCTTCTGCGGCCCCAGCCCGGTGCTCTTGCCGTTCAGGTGCTGACAGGCTACCCCGACCAGCCGGGTGCGCCAGCCCTGCCGCTTGGCCTCGCATGACAGCCAGGCGTCGTACATGAAGTATCCGATGGGAGTGCCGAGGGGCCAGCCTTGGTAATGTTTGCGGCCTCCACTCTCCATCAGCAACTGACGCCGCACAAACATCGCAAACCCATCCAGCGATGCCACATCGTACTCCCCGGTGAATCTCTGCCCGTGCTGCTCGGCATCCCGCATGTTGCTCCGCATCCCGCGCCGTGCTAGCTGAATCAGCCGGTAAGGCTTCTGGTAAATATCCAGATCGCCCAGCCCATGCCCGCCGGCGAACCCTACCAGCCCCACCTCCGGGTCATCGAACTCGGCCAGCACCCGCCTATCCCATCCTCGCTCCTCCACCACCACATCGTCATGGCAGTAGCCTAGGATCGGCTCCACGGTAGTCTCCAAGCCTTCTTGATAGGCCTCCAGTAAGGGCTTGCCCTTGATGACCCGCCGAGTGAATGGGCCAATCGCCTGGTCTGCCCAGGTGCGGGCGCAGGCGTACCAGCTAGGCTGGAAGACAGTGGCGATGATGACTGCAAGGCGGTTCATCGCATCACCTCCACCACCTGCGGCGAGTCATCCTCATCCGCGCCCAAGTCATCTACCCACTGGGTCACGAGCGCGTGCGCGCACCAACCCAGCATGAGCCAGAACGCCGCTGCCATCACTGCCCTGCCCCAGCGCTCACGCCTACTCATAATGCACCTCAATCGGCGACCGTGCCTCCACCCGCACCAGCCGGTAGAACTCCGGCCCCAGCACTCGCTGAAACGTCCCTACACTCAAGGGATCGCCCTGGTCGCAGTCGTCGAAGTGCATGTCTATCCCTTCACGCAGAATCGCCATTGCCTTAAAGTCTGAGGGATGCCGCACGTCCTCGGCGTCCATGCCGATCCAGAAGTCCGGCAGCGGAAACCCCCGCGTCACCATCAGGTCGAGATCGGCGCGCTCCATCGACCGCGTGTGCGACGTAAGTATCCCCACGAGGTTCATGCGGCTGTGCATGGCCGCCATCAGTTCGCGGAAGAACGCCATGTGCTGCCACAGGCAGCCGTCCATGTCGATGCTTACCTTCATAGCTGCGCCTCCTGAACCTTTCGGCACATTTCTGCATGGCCTTCAAGGGCGAGTTGGCGCGAGGTATAACGGTTCTGTTCACCATCAAGAGGCCCACCGAATACCATAGTTTCCCATAACACAGGTTCGCCTTCCCCAAAGCTATGATCTAGCCCAAGGAACACAGTAGAGATTCGAGACTCTTTGATTTGGTCTTCCCCGATATGTCGCTTCGCTGTCTGCATCCATCTACCCCATTGAAGCGTATCTTCAGCCTCTTGGGGATTACCTGCGGCATCAAGTATGTATTCTCTATATGGCATCACTTGTCTCCTTTCACCAAAATCCCCAGCCCGTTGCATTCCAGCCAGTTCCAGAACTCCATGCCCTGCTCCCCGGCGATGTCGCCCACCGCCCGCTTCACGTCCGCCAGCGGATTCTCGGTGTCATGGAACAGTACGCAGTCGCTGTGCCGCGCCGCCCAAGTCCCTGCCGCATACGTCATGTCATAGTCATGCGGGTCAATGTCAATGTGGATCAGGTTCGGTCGCTCGAACTCGTGTGCGTCTGCCCACGTCCGCCAGCCTTGCCGCCGCAGCGTCACGTTCTTGTAGGGTGCCAGCCGCGCCCACGTTGCCTCGGCAAAGTCTGTCGATTGCATAAATGGGTCAACGCCCACCACGCGCTGAAAGTAGCACCCCAGCGCCGCCGTGCTGAATCCGAACTCCACGCCGAACTCTACCGCCACCTCGCACCTCGGCACCCAGCGATGCAGCAGCGCTGGCAGCGCCCAGTCAATCCCCGCCCAGCTCGACGGCGGGAACAGCCCGTTGAGGTCTAGCGGCGGGCGCAGCCGGAACTCTGGCGTCCACAGCTTAGGTTCAGTCATAGCTGACCTGCTTTCAGTCCTGCGCGCAGCCACTTGGCCCAGCACGGCCACAGGTTCACCCAGTCCAACTCAGCCGGCAGCGTTGCAGATTCTTGCATCTGCTTCTGGTTGATACATACGAACCAGTCAATCGGGCTGAATACTGGGCGCACGCAGTTGAACTGGCCTTCTAGCCGCCATGCATGAGGTTTTACCAGCATGTGAGACGGTAGCCACTCCGCCGCACCTCCGTAATCCCCATGCACACACGGCGTCCCGCTCGCCAAGCTCTCGAATATCGGGAACCCGAAACCTTCCCCTAAGCCGATTCCCAAGGTGCAATCACAGGCTGAGTAGAGCCACGACATCTGCTCGTCCGGCCATCTGTCTGTTGTGACCACGCACCGACCGCCCAGCAGCCCAAAGTCCTCCAGCAGTGCCAGAATGTCCCAATGCCGCCGCATCGTATCCGTATGAATCCACACTCGCACATTCAGTCCTTGCTGGAGCAGCCGTGCGCACGTCTCAATCCCCAGCCCAAAGTCCTTCCTCACCTGATTCGTCGCCACGATCCCCACCAGGAACGCATCGTCAGTCAGCCCACTGAATCCCATTGCCCGGAACCGCGCCTTGGCCTCCTTGCGGTCGTGCGGGCAGAACACGCTCGTATCAATCCCGTGCGGCAGGCTTGGCGTCGGCGCCTTGCCTATGGTTTCGCTGATGATGCCGCCAGCCCAGGCGCTATAAGCCAGCAACCTGTCGTAGCCCATCAGCGTATGCGCAATCTGTGCCGTCAGTCTGCCATTCGGTCCTACCGCGTCCACTGGGATATAGCCCCATAGCTCGAACGGTCGCGCCTTCAGCCAGGCTCGCAGGTTGGCCGGACAAAGCACGGCATGGGTGATAGCGTCCGTGGCATCTGGCTGGGCCAGCCAGCGCAGCCGCGATGGGTCCCAGATGGTGAGCAAGACGCCGCGCTCGCCGCCTGCGAAGTCCTCCCACACGTCCTTGAGTTCCGGCACTTGCCAGTTCTCAATCGAGTGCAAGTGATACTCAGGGAATCCCCAATCGCGCCGCCCTGGTCCGCCATAGCCCAGGCAGCCGACCCGGAACTCCGACAGATTGGCATGGGCGCGCGTGGCAATGTCGCGGGTGATGCGGCCCAGTCCGCTGGTGCTCGATGGTGCGTCCGACAGTATCAATAGCGGTGTTGCGCTCATAGAGTTACACGATCCGCAAGTCCTTCTGCGAGTTGGTAGTGTCCTAATTTGCCCATATCACCCTTCGAGATCGGCTAGCAACGTGCTGCGAATCCACTCCGAGATACCAGTGTTGCTGGCCTTTGCTGCCCTGCTCAACCGCTCGTATTCAGCCTTTGCGAATCGGACGGGGACGATCTTACCCTTTGCCTCACCCTTTGGGAGCTTCGGTCTGCCAACTTTTCTAGGCTTCTGCTGGTTCGCCACTTTTGAACTCCTGAGCAATCGCCGCTCGTACCGCCATCGCTGCCGATAGGACAGGCGGAATGTGTAGAACGGTAACGTGCTTTCGCGGATGATCTGGGTCGTCAGTGTCGTGCGACCACGCATACACCTTGTCGGTAAGAGGGTGGCCACATAGTTCAAATACCTCCACAATCCCCTCCCACACCGTTTGACCGCGAAACACTTCTTTGACAGGCACACTCTTAATATGTGTAGGCTCTGCGTTGTGGAGCTTGCGTATTACGTCGCGCAACTCTTCGATGTAGCTCAAAGATCCCAACCCCCCAGGAAGAACAGCCCTTCAAGGGCGAGCCTACGAACTTGCCACTGCTCAAGTTCTTCCCCATTAACTTTCAACCTGCATTGCCCATAGTTATTCAGCGTCAAGGTTACCTTGATCTCCTCGCCGTCGTCTTTTACGATCCGCATTCCATCTCGGGTTATGTAGAATTTAACCTCACGCGTAACCCTATTGACTGTTCGATAGACAGTAAAGAAATTTCCAGAAGAGTTCGGCTGAAGCATGAACTTAGCAGCCTCATCAAGATTGTGCTCTGAATTGATTACGTCAATATCGTCTTGCGCTCCAATTTCAATTTGCTTAAAGATATGTTCTGGGTAACAGTTGGCGCGAGCCCTTACCCATCCACCTTCAGGCTCGATTGCTTCCGCCTTGTTCATGCTGCAACCTCCAGTAAATCTCCAACGCTCCAGAAGTCCCGCTCGATTCCGGCAGCCATTGCGGGAGTGCAGCGCAGTGTGTTGTGACGCTTTACGAAGTTGTAATAAGCGAAGTGCAGACCCACCGCTGCCTCAAAATTCTCACGCTTCTTACTGAAAGCCAGCGTGAGGCGGGTCAGGCGGCGCATGTGAAGGCGCGTTGTAGCATTCAGCCGCTCAACGTAGCTGGTGGAAATTAGCTTTTCGTCTGGGTTCCCAGTTATGACCTTCTTCTCGGAAGAAACAAATTCAGGGGCGCTATAGCGGCGATTATCGCTTACTTCTTCGTGCCCGTAAGTTTTCACGATCTGCGCGAAATCTACATCCGAACCAAAGGCGCTCTCTATGGCTTCTACATAGGCTCTCAGTCCATCCGTGGAGATTTGTACCCGATTACGCATCCTGCTCGCTACGTCGCTTACGAAGGCTTTTGCTGTGGCAATGTCACGGTCGCCGACCTTAAATGCGGGGACAAGTTTGGTTTCCGCATCAATCGCGCAGAACGTCCAGACATTGCCGACTGGCCGAGGTTCATTCAATCGCACGTTCCGATCTTTCTTCCCGACAAATCCCCATATTTCGTCCATCTCCAAACGGGTGCAAGACAGGTCGCGCATCTTGGCATCCATTAGGGTGGTGCATCCCTGCCCGATCTTCACACCAAGTCGCATGATGGTGTCGCGGTGAACGCCAGTCATGCGCTCAATTGAGCGGATGCTGGAGCCTTCGGCTAGTGCGCTGATTATCCCGATTTGCTTGTCAGTATTGAGGACGTTTGCCATAAGATTCAATCTCCCTACAACAATTACTGTATTACACAATTGACAGGTTGTCAAGTGTTTTTGTGTTACAATTTTGTATGGCAAACATGGCCCTATCAGTGGACGCTGGATAAACGCGTAAGCATGGAAGAAAACGAACAAATCGGCGACCAACAGGACGAAACCATAAATAATAGATTTTACGTCCCGCCGGGTGCTCAGCAGGAACAGCGCCTTAACCCCCATCGAATAGCAGAGCACTATTACCACAAGAAACAGACACGCTTTCGCGACATACCGCTTAAAGATCGCCTTCTCGTCGAAGTTACCATCGGCGCACTCTTCCTCGCCGGAGTTACGGCTTGGATTCTGCAAAAGCAGGCTGGCATCATGGGAGGCACACTCGAAGAAATTCGCGGTACTTCGAGGCAGACTGAGCGATTGTTGCGGCTTCAACGTGCCGAAGTGATTGATACAGGGATACAGGCCAAGGCTGCAAAAGATAGCGTGAAAGCGGCGCAACGAGCTTTTGAGGCCACCCAACGACCAATCATCAGCATTGGAAGAAAAGACGGCACTTTGGCTGAATTTGTGGTTCCTGCGCCAGACGTTCCTGATCAAAACGTCGGGATCAAAATTTACCTGCAAAATGGCGGACAATCCGCCGCTTTGACGCCTAATCTGGGGCTTCTCCCTTTCAATGCGGTCTTTAACGGCATTGGAATGGGTCAAAGCACCCCGCCAACCGTTCCATTGAAAAAAAACACTTTCCAACATTTGATGAGGGCTGGAAGCAAAAATGGGAGCCACAGCGAAAGCGGTGCCCCTGCATCCATTGCGCCTCAATCTGAGTACGTTTACTACTTTTCCGATCAAGTTTCCAGAGAACAATACGAATCCATGATCCAAGGACGGCGAGCGTTGATCCTGACCGGCATTTGCGAGTATTGCGATGCTCTTGGTCAATATACTTGTCGGCAATTCACTCTCTTTTGGCAAGGCCCGCCATTTAATGCCTTCTCTGAGGTTAGCAACACGGATTGTGCACTGTTTTACGGAGCCTTTAGCCACCGTCCGAACGTGACCCCAGGGCAACGGTTGCTGCATCCCTGTGAGCAGCCAAACGAACGAGAAGCACGAGAAAAACAGGAACGAACTGCATTGCTTAAAAGAGCAGCATCGCCAGCCTCCCGACCTAAACGGACTAAAAAACCAAATTAGGACACGACCTGCGAGTTCGCCGGACTTATTTAACGAGTCCACGAAGTCAACGAAAGCACAGCGAGTGTCAGTGTTGTGCATCTTGCCGTTGCCTGAGTAATTCCGAATGCGCTTGGGCGTTACACTAAGCCCCGCGAATTCACCCTGTCGCCAAGCATCCCAGAATGCCTTACGAACCTGTAATTGTGTCGTCATCATGCCTTACGCACCCTCCCCGGTGCGAACTTACAGCGAACTTTAATAGCCTTCGCCTTTGCTCTCGCCCAGCAGCTCTCCCAACAGGCGATATTGCTTGCGCAGCAGGCGAATCACGCGACCCACGCACTCCCCATCATCTCGCCGTGATACAGGATAGCCAATCTGGTGGCAAACCTTGCGGTACTGCCGCCACAGCGCCCGCGTCTGCTCGACTTCGGGATGTGCGATTGCGGTCATGGCGGTCAGGCTACTCTGCCACCGAATAGTCCGCGAACGAAACCTTCAGCCATAGATGTGAATGCTCGATTTTGCTCAATCTGCTGTTGGTTAGAATCAAGTTTCTCAAATAGATCGTGAGCCTCGTTTGCATACCGCCAAGATTCGATTGTTTCTGCTTGGAATGTATCGTAGTCACAGGCGTCACACGCAGCGCAAGCTCGCTTGTATGCAGCGTTAGATTGCTCTTGTAACCTGTGGTACATCTCTAATGTGCTCATATCATCCTCCAAGTGTGGCGGCCTTGTTCACTGAGCGCCGCCTAACTCGGTTCCGTGGGTAGGAAGTCACAGCCGGAATCGCGCAGCCGCTTCTAATTCCTCAGAAGAACAGGTTTCGGCGTCACGCATTGCTTGCTGATACTGCTTTACTACTTTCGCAGCGGCACAGCAAAAGCAACTCCCACAGCCGCATGTCCTGCCAATCATGCCATGCGGGTTATCTACGGCTTCGATTCCCTTCTCTTGCAGCAGCTTGCGAGCATGCCACAGTTGATTCTCCCAAGTTGGCTGGCTGTGATTGTAAAAGTCAGCAGCTCGCAGGTACTTTTCCCTCTGCTTTTCAGTTATAGGTCTCATAATGTCTCCCTCCCACGGGTTGCAGCATCTCCGCTGCCGGTTGGTGGCGATACGGTTGAACTGCCTGGGCACCTATCGCCAGTCATGCCCAGGCAGACTGCACACAGCTACATCGCTTCACAGAACTGCCGCACGATGCGCTCTGACTCTTGCTGCTCGGTGCGCTCTGACATTACGAGATCATTCAAGCGATACTGGTACTCATCGGGTACTTCGGACAGTAGCCGTTCGATTCGCTTCTGAAATTTCAGGAAGCGCTGGCAGTCCGTCTTAATTTCCAACGATGGATAACGATTTACCTTCACATCACCAAAGTGTGGAACACACCATCCTGACATCCGGCCTTCTGCTTCGACTCCGCCGAATCCACATTGCTTCGCCTCGTCCTCAGCTTGTGACCAGAATGACTCGGCTGCTATCTCAAAGGCGATCTCCTGTTGCTGCTCAGTTGCACCTTCTACATCAGCAAACCTCATGCCATGTGTTTTGACGTTGACGGCCATGTGACCAGTCTCGCCGTGAATTGTAATCGTACCTTTCATGTTAGTGCCCTCCACTCGCAGCACTCACACCATGCCGCGAGCGCAAGACGCTATTTGCGCTGTAAGATTTCCCGCACATCTACAGGCTTACACGACAGTTCTGTTAGCCTACTGAGTTCGCGGAGTATTGCACTCATAATTTGCGTCATTTCCCATGCTTCACCTTGGGGAGCAGCGTTAATAGCAGCTTGCAAGTGAGCACTGGCGCGTTCTAAACTCCGAGTACATTTGCTCATCACATCCTCCTTATCTCACCCACGGCGCATGTATCGCCCACTCCGCATACTGCCATACCACCCAGGCTACCACTGCGATCCCGGCGAGGTAGCAGCCCCAGGCACAGCGCAACTGATAGCGGGCGGCGGTCATGGCGTCACCGCCGTTATCGCGTCCTCAAGTAGCAACTCGTCAGTGTCGTCATTCCAAATCTCGCGGCAATTTGGGCAAGTTGTGTCAGCATTGATGATGGTCAACGGAGCATACATTGCGTGGTAGTGCGCCACGTTGGGCGACTTCGCGGCCCCACATAACGTCCTGCCCGCGTAGTACCCTGTCAGCGTCAAATGCGTGTATTCTTGTGATGCCATATTCCCTCCCTATGCTTAGACATTCACGGCACCACTGGCTAGCAGTGGGACCGTCAGTGACTAGGCTTGTGCGACCGTGTAACCGTTCTCACGCAATCCCTCAGTGACCGCTACAGCATAGCGGGGCTCGATACATAGCGCGTCACCAAGCCATTGCCATGATTCTGTGTTGCAGTTATCCTCAATCCAGTTGCGAGCTGCCGCCGTGAGCGGAATCAATTGTGCAATTGTTCCTTAGTCGCGTACCAGAACATCAATGCGTGTCTTGTGTGCCATCTGCTCCCTGCTTTCTGCAGCGGTGCCGCGTGTGCTGCGTTACGGTCTCAGTCTCGCACCCTCCACCCCGCCTGTCATCCCCCGTTAGTAACCTCCTCCGCAAATCTTTAGTGGGATGCCATCGCGCTATCACCGCGCTAGCTCCTCACTAGCAGACTGATATCACGTCGGTGCAGTGCTGGGGCGGGCCGCGAGTGTAGCATTTACACAGTGTCCTATAATGGGACATGTGTCATTTTGGGACATGTAGCGTTTTGGGACACTGGACCGGCAGCGGGACCGCCAGCGGTAGTCTGACCAGGGAGAGCGCCAGGCGGACCGACGGGGAGCTGCTGTGCGATCGCTGGCTGCCCCCACTGTCCTGGCGGTCCCACCAATAGTCCGCCTAGTGCGCCGACCGCCACCTTCGTGCCCCCTAGTCGTAGCACTACCGCGCCTTTGTCCGTGCTGGGGCGGCGCGGCGGCTTCGGCGTGTTTCGCCGCCTCCCCGCTATGTACTAGGTGGTAACCAGCATGTAGCTCTACAGTAGGCGCAGGACCGCCAGAGAGATTTCCCTTGACATGTGGCTCTACGGGTGTTAGGGTGAGGGGTATGTGGAGTTGGCATAAGCAGCTACTGCGGGTGCTTCAGGGCATCGAGCGCGAGTTGCGGGGCATCCGCGACGTGCTCATGCGGGGGCTGTTGCTTAGTCCAAACCAACTCATCATCAACCTTCCACCAGGAGCGACTAACATGGCATTACCCAAGACCTATCCGATTGGCACGCTGACATCACTAAAGGCAACCGAGTTCGACACACTGGTAAGCCCACCGGCGCCTTTCGCCTATGCGCAGGGCAGCGTTGTCTATGCTCAGACCGGCGGGGCCGCGACCTTGCAGGACAACGGCGATGGGACATTCGTGTATCCCAACACCGTTCCCGAAGTCATCACTGTCACCGCAACCGACTCGGTGAGCAATCCCGGAACCGTCCTGAGCGATAACGTGCTCATCACGTTCCAGGTTCCGGCACTGCTGCCGAACCAGCTAAACATCGTGCTCCCATAACAGGTTCGTGCGGCGGGTTTCACCGACAGGTGGCGGGGTCGTTAAAGGCGAACAAAAACGGGGATGACCCTAACCGGTAGAGTGACCACCGATGTCGAACCGCCCTAAGAGCGTGGAATAGGCCGCACGATTCATTGTAAGGGGAAGCGATGGCCAAAGGCGACAAGTGGCACTGCGAGCGCTGTGGTGGCGATTGGGTGCAGCGCTCCGGGCGCGCCTACCCTGTGCGTTGTGGCAAGCGTAACTGCCAGAGCAGCTATTGGGACGAAGTGCGCCCGGCACAGCCGCAGGGCCGCGACTCCCAGGAGCCTGAACTCCCTGACCCGCCGGACGATGAAGAACCCAAGGAGACTGACCCGCTGATGGTGGAGGGACAGCGATGAAGCATGAAAGGCAGGTGATGCCCCATGAAACGGCCTATGCCGCCCCTCCCATTGACACGTCCGGGGATCACCGAGCGGTGGAAACGAGTGATCATGAGGCGAAGTATATAGGCTACGCTCACGCCGTATGGTGCGCCAGCCTTCAAGATAAATCAGGTTGGTATCCACACGACTGTGATTGTAGGTAAATATGAAGCTGCTGCCCACTCTCTATACCCCTGCATACCTTCGCTCGTTGCGCCAGCGCGCTCTGCTTAGCCAAAGCGCGGTGGAGCGCCATATTGGCATCTCTCGGCGCACCCTCCAGCACATTGAACTCGGGCACAAGCGGCCTCGGTACTCGACCTTGAGCCGCCTGCTGACCCTTTACCAAACATGCATCAACACCAACGAAGCGCGTGACCGCGCCTGGAGCATTTGACATGGAGACCGTACCTCTTGAACATGATGAAGGTATGTATATCATCTCTCCTAAAGGAATTCTTATAGCGGAGTTGATGAATAAATACAATATGAGCCTTAACTGTGCGCTTGAGATTTTTGGCATGGTAAAGGAATTTCTCGACAAGGAGCCTAACTGACATGGAAACTGTCCTTCCCAAGCCCCTCTCGGGCACCGAAGTCATCGAAGCTATCCTCTACGACATCCGCTATGCCCTGCTGCGCGATGACTACTTTGCGCCCCACAAGTCATTCCCCGGCTACGTGATGAACGCTACCTTGCAGATCAGGACACCGAGCGACGAAGGCCGGGACCGCCCGCTCATCAGCGAGCGTCAGTCGCAGGCTTTGATCGAGGCGCCGACGCTGGCCACCGCCACGGTCACCGTCGAGCGCCCTCTTATCGCTCCTAACGAGGTCCGCAGGGAGACTGACCAGCCAGTGCCTATGCAGGTTACCACTCCTGAAGGCGGCACCCGCGAGGTCTACAAGTCCTACCGGGGCCGTGACGCCAAGGGCAAATTCAAGCTGCCGCCGCATCCCGGCAAGGGCGAGATGGCGCATGGCGCGGCCATTCCCAAGAATAAGGCGAAGGACGGCGAGTGATGGCAAGCCATGGCGGGAACCTGAAGAAGCGCCAGGAAATTAACAAGCGCAATGGCTCGCGTAGCAAGACTCATTCGGGCTATAGTTATCGGGTCTATTGTTCAATGTGTACTCCTGAAAAGCAGAGCAACTCTCCTGAAAACGATGTTCACATGACAGTCGCCGCAGGGCAGAAAATTGCGGTCTGCCCAAACGGTCACCGAGTTCAAGTAGTCGCATGAAGCATCCCGCCCAGCCCCCGTTCTCGACTCGCGCTGCCGCCTTTCGCCGTCTGGCAGAGTGGTTCGCGCGGCGTTCCGGCGAGGCCGACTGCGAGCGTGATCTCAAGGCTGCCATAGAGGGCGAACCTAGTGTCACCAACAAACTCAAGCAAGCTCCGGGTGGTCTCAAGGCCGTGCTCGCAGCCTTGCGCGCCTACGAAAACGATGATGCTATTGCGTTCCTTGGGGTTTACGACTCACGCTCAGCTCTCGACCTTCGTCATCTCAGATGGGAGGAAATTGCGGTTGCTGCCGATATTGGAACAACACGCCTCTATGGGGTCGCTTCTGAAGCTATTCTCGAATGGGAGGAAGACGCCCGTAAAATCCTCATCGCTACCGGGGTCACGAAAGTCACGCGCAAATCGCTGAAGATGGCCTTGACTGACAAGGGTATTGACGACCGGCTGGCTATGCTTAAGGCCGGCGGCGTTATCCCAGTGCCCAAAGGCTCGCAGATCGCCATTCAGGTTAACGCGAGGCAGGAGGCGTTGGCACTGCCTGATGCGACGGTGCCTGGCACTTGGGATCAGGAACGTACCCTGCGCGATCTCCATGAAGCGGGCGCGCTCGGTTCTGGCGAGATGAAGAAGCTCCCGGCAGTAGCGGGGCATGATCTTCCTGACAATGTAGCGCAACTGCAAGAGCAGGCAGTTGAGGTGCTAGACGATGTATTCTAACGCGAAGGTACAGGAGCGCATCGAGGCCATCGTCCGCAAGACCGGATGGTCGCCTACTTACCACACCGTCGCTGCCGTCGAATCCTTCAACGCCCACGTCCGCACCCTCCAGCGCACCGACGCCAAAGGCAAGGAGTTCCAAATTCGCGAGTTCAACTACGACGAACTCTCGTGGATTCGCAACGAATACAACCTCGCTGCCTGCGATTATCGCTATTGGTCAACCCGCTACGCCTTCATCAAAGATGCCGAGAACACCATCCGCCGCTTTGAACGCCGCAAGTGCCAAGAGATGATGGTGCAACTGTGGGGCGAGCGCGAAGACCTGAACTTCGGCATTGAGCAGATTTACCTAAAGGGCCGTCAGGTAGGCGTCAGCACCGAAGTTGAAATGGCCATTCTGCACCGCGTAAACTTCGGCTTTGGCGTCAATGCAGGCGCGGGCTCATCCGTCAGCGATCAGGCCGAGCGCATGGTCGGCATGTTCCAGTTGGGCTACAATGAGATGCCATACTGGATGCAGGCGCCTCCGACCTCCGACCGCGCTGGCTCTCTAATGGCCTTCGGAGGCAACGCCACCCGTCTCTCTATCTACACCGGACGTACCCTGCTAGGCGTGGCCCGTGGCGATACTCCTACCGTCATCCATCTCTCAGAAGTCGCCGATTGGCCTCGTGCTCACATCATCATCGAGAACTCCCTGTTCAAAGCTATCCATCCCTCACCCCGTGTGTTCTTGATTCTGGAGTCTACTGGCAGTGGCAACGTCGGCTGGTGGCCTGACACTTGGCACTATTCCAAAGAGAACTTCGGTAAGCAGGTGGGCGCACGGCTCCAGCCGGTCTTCTTTCCGTGGTTCCTTGCTACCGACCTCTACCCTACCGAGACTTGGCTGCGTGAGAAGCCTGTCCCCGCTGACTGGCTCCCTCAGACCATCACCGAGCGCATGATGGACAAATGCGCTGCCTACGTCCACACCACACCGATGATGCGCGAGATGCTAGGCAGTGACTACCGACTGCCTCGCCAGCAAGCCTGGTTCTGGGAAGTCAACTACATGGAGCACGCTGCCAAGCACAACGCCAAGGGCTGGCTCCAGGAAATGTGCTGCGACGACATTGAAGCCTTGCAGCCTAAGAAGGACTTGGTGTTCGATCTGGAAGCAACGGAAGCCCTGTATCAGAAGCGCTTCCCGGTTACCCTGTGGGCCATCACCGGCGAGCAGATCATGGAGAAGCATCAGCCGAGGGCAGAAGATGTGGACTATGCAGCAGAAAGATTCCGTGTATCCCGACAAGGCAACATTCAGACCATCCACGGCAGCGAGCCGCGAGAGATGGTCTGGGAGTTCATCCCTCTCAAGTGCCCTGATAATCTTCTTGCCCGCGACTTCAGTCCCGACGGGAAGCTCCTCGTCTTCGAGTGGCCCGAGCCCGACTACGACTACACAATCGGCGTTGACACCGGCTCAGGAACTGGGCTGGATAACAGTGTCATCAGTGTCCACCGCCGAACCCTGACCGGCCACGACCCGGACATCCAGGTCGCTGAGTTCGCCTCTAGCCGCATCTCCGCTGCCGAAATGGCCGCCTTCGTGCTCGCCGTCGCCACTCTCTACTCCCAAGAGATGACCACCTACCCTGAGCCCTTAGTCGCCGTCGAGCAGGTCCGCAAGGGCCTCGGCGATGTCTGTCAGCTTCAGATGCTGCTGTGCGGCTACAAGCGCCACTACAAGATGGCGCGCAAGGACGGCAAGAACCCCAAGTGGGATGCCCGCCACTCCAAGAAGCTCGGCTGGTACACTTTCAGCGCCTGGGCGCGCGCCTTCCTGCTCGACATCTACAAGCAGGCAGTGGAGAATGGCTGGCTCATCGTAAACTCGCCGTATCTGCTGCGCCACGAGATGCCAGCCTTCCAGATCGACCAGGCCGACAGCGGCAAAACCCGCTGGGACCACGAGAGCGGCAAGCACGATGACCGCATCTTCGCCGACGCCATCGCCTACGTCATCGGCAACGATCTGAACTCCATCGCGCAGCGGGTCAAGGCCAAGCTGGTCAGCGAGGAAGGCCACCTGCCACCGATTGATATGGACATGCCGATGCCACTCGGCGTAACGTACAGCCAGATAGCGGAGGGTTTCGATGCTCAGTAGTGAAGCCTTACGGTGTGAAAATTGCGATGTGCCCGCGATAGCCAAG
>JBEKUR010000139.1:0-15647 GCA_049514855.1 Terriglobia bacterium | reverse complement strand
TTCCAACAGGACTCGGAACGACCAATAGCCCCACAAATAGACAAAAAGCCACTCAGCAGAGAAAACTGACCAACACAAAGCCTGAATCGCTCACTTACCCTGCCCCTCGTGAGAAAAGGCGGTTAGCTATGTGTTGCCACCGTGAACGTCGCCTCAAGAAAAAAGTTAACCTCAACCCATACTGAGCAACGGTGACTCATTGGTGTAGAATCCCCACGGCGTAAATAGAATGGAAGAGGAGGAACTATGCCGTTGCGGAGGTGCTTAGGCGCTTTTCTGGCGGGGATGTGGGCCCTGACCTTGTGCGCGAGCGGGGTTCACGCTCAAGTGGGGGAGACGTATCGTTTTTCGGTCTCTTTTGCGGGGGAGCAGAGCGCGGAGCCCTTGGATGGTCGCATCCTTCTCCTATTGTCGACCGACGGCTCCGCCGAGCCGCGCACGCAAATCAGCGATTCACCCCGAACGCAGATGATTTTCGGCCTCGACCTGGATGGCTTGAAGCCCGGGCAATCCGTCATTGTCGATGACGCTGCGTATGGCTATCCGGTCCGATACCTGCACGACGTTCCTCCCGGCGAGTATTTCGTCCAGGTCGTTCTTCACAGATACGAAACTTTCTACCGAGCCGATGGCTACACCGTGAAGTTGCCCATGGACCGCGGCGAAGGCCAGCACTGGAACTTGGCGCCCGGGAATCTTTATTCGAAGCCCCAGAAGATAACGTTGCGCGCTGCGGGCGCCCCGGTTTCCATCGTGCTGGACCAGGTCATCGCTCCGCTGCCCGATCCGAAAGACACACCCTACATTCGCCACATCAAGATCCGAAGCGAACTCCTCACCAAATTCTGGGGCCGCCCGATGTTCCTGAGCGCGAACATCCTGGTTCCGGAGGGATTCGATGCACATCCCGATGCACATTTTCCCTTGGCGATCTTAGAGGATCACTTCAATAGAGACTTCGAGGGATTTCGCACCACGCCGCCGGACCCGAATCTAAAACCGGATTATAGCGAGCGTTTTCACCTTTCCGGCTACAACAAGATTCAACAGGAAGAAGCCTACAAGTTCTATCAGCAGTGGACCGGCCCAAACTTTCCGCGCATCTTGGTCGTGCAGATCAATCACGCGAATCCCTACTATGACGATTCCTACGCGGTGAATTCGGCGAACCTTGGGCCCTACGGCGACGCCATTGAAACGGAATTGATCCCCGCGATCGAGAAACAATTCCGGGGCATTGGCCAGGGCTGGGCGCGGTTTGTCTATGGCGGCTCCACGGGCGGATGGGAGGCACTTGCCGTCCAGGTGTTTTATCCGGACCACTACAACGGAGCATTTGCCGCATGCCCCGATCCCGTGGACTTTCGCGCGTACACCAACATCAATCTCTACGCGGACAAGAACGCGTTTTTCGTCGAGGGCCCGCACATCAAAGTGGCACAACCCTCCACGCGCGATTATCTCGGCCATACCTTCATCACCACGCAGAAATCCAATCAGTACGAGTTGGCCCTGGGCTCACACGCGCGTTCCGGCGAGCAGTTCGATATTTGGCAGGCGGTTTACGGCCCGGTCGGGAAGGACGGTTACCCTCAGCCGATCTTCAATAAGGAGACGGGCGAAATCGATCCCGCGGTAGCGGCTTACTGGAAAGAAAATTCCGATTTGAGCGCGATACTGCAAAAACAGTGGGCGACCCTCGGACCGAAACTCGCAGGCAAGATCCACGTCTATGTCGGCAGCGCGGACACCTATTTCCTCAACAACGCCGTCTACTACCTGGAGGATGTCCTCAATGCCACGAAGAATCCTCCCTACGGCGGCGAGGTGAAATACGGCGACCGGGCGGAGCACTGCTGGAACGGCGATCCGAACTTGCCGAACTATCTCTCGCGTCTGCACTACAACACCATGTATGTCGGTAAGATTCTCGAGCGGATCGAGAAGACTGCGCCAGCGGGTGCGGACCTAAAATCCTGGCGCTATTAGAAGATGTCTCCTAACTGGTCTTCGGACCGAGGGCCCCAATTCGTACCTTTACCTGATGGGAAGGACCCTAGATTGACAAACTCTTCAATTTCAACTCGCAGATTCCAAAAGGCTTAGCTGAGTTCGTTTTGTAGCTCTCGGTCTTCCCGAGTTGCGGAAGTGTGGGCAAATCAATACATCATCGCGACATTTTGATTGGGTTCTTCCTCCGCACCTTCCCTAGAAACAGGACGGGGAGCCACTCGTAGGGTCAGATACGCTAATACGCCGTAAAAACCTCCAAAACCTTCAGATCCTCCAACAGGCCGGCTTTACCTAGGCCCAAGACGGGTTGCGCATTTTAGGGTCTGGCCCCCCATTTGAGCCTAGCGCATTGCGGGCAACGGTTGGAAGGACCGTGATAGTAAGGCTGGAGTCAATCTAACCCAACACTTTTGAGCTAACGCAGATTTCAAATGGATCTACTTCTCGCCCGTGAGCAGCCATTCCAGTGACTTATCAAATTCTCGACCGATCGCGAGTAAGACTACCGCCCCGACCTCGTTGCGCCCGTGTTCGATTGCGGACAGATAACTCTGGCTGACTCCACTGCGACGGGCGAAATCTATCTGCGTCATGTCAAATCCCCGTAGTTCCCGGAACCGAATGATTGGTCACGTTCTTGCCGGCAACACTGTTCGCGAAAAGCAACGGAGTGAAGCCGATCGTCTACTCAAAAATTGCCTTCAATCCCGCACGTTCAGCAGTGCGCAGCCTCATAAACTCCCCCGGCGGGTTCAAGGGCAACTGGGGACCGTGGGGCCACGCTGAATCGAATTCCCTGCACATGCACGAGGGCAAGTTCGAGCGGCGGGAGGGCTCACGGCTTCAGGTCAGGGTGATTCTTCTCGATCCAAGCATCGAAGTCCCCTTTTAGCTTTCCGGCGAGCAATCGCATCTCTTCAACATCTCGTTCGGAGACACTGTCAGCTCGTTCATAATCCGAAATATTCCGCTGCTCTCGGAAAATAGCAAACGTCTTGATCGTTTAGGCATCCGTACCAAGGGTCAAACTCAGCGAGTCAATGACACGGTAGTGGCGATTCGCGCGTTCCGCCTGGTAGCCGCTGGCGGCAAGTGCGGCTGTTGCGAGCTGCAAGGCAGCGTTGTAAGCAATGTTGAAGCTCCAATCATTGTGGAGACCCGGAGTCTTCGAGGCCGCGAGGTCGCGATCGACCACGGCCATGAGTTCTGCGATTTCGTTGCGGTTGGTCTTGTGCGCCTTCAGCCAACCGAACTTTTGCCAGTCTGCCAAGCTCATGCTCGTCTCCAATCAGGAACAGCTTAGGGCCTTCAACCACGTTGCCCAAAAAGTTTTGACGCTCGGCAAGTCTGCGTGAGAATTCTTTCGGTGTATACAAGGAGGGATTCACCTCACGCCCGAGCTCCCGTTCCGCCTCCCGGACGGCAGGAATCAAATCGGAAAGAGTCACATCGTTCGCGACCACCAGGAGGTCCAGATCACTCTCCGATCTTTCTGTACCGCTCGCCACGGAACCAAAAATGAACGCAACCTCGATCCGGTTCGCAATCGGTTCTAGAGCTTGCTGCAAAACCTGCGTGGCCCCGAATGTCTTGCGCACGAGTCCGCGGAGCTCCTCAAATACAGGGCTGCGGTGATTTGCCTGGTAGTACTTTTGTCGGCCCTCCGTAGTTCGAACCAATATCTCAGCTTTCGATAGCCTTTCAAGCTCGCGTTGCACCGTTCCCGAACCCAACCCAATGCGCTCGATGACCTCTTTTTGCAGAAACCGCCGATCGGACTGGCCGAAGAACAGGCGCAATGCGGCTTGCCGGGTTTGCCCATACAGTGCTTCACCGACGGAGCTAACGAGTTTCCTGTTACCCATTATGGGTTCTATAGTACCCAGTATGCGTATTTGGTTCAAGTGTGAAAGCCGGTTCTTGACTCTGCGACGCAGCAACGTCGTGGGAGCTCAAGGCACAGCTCACCCTGCGAATCTAGACGATCCTCAAGGACAGCGGCCTGACACAAGTCCAGATCGCCAAAGTTCTCGGCGTGCAGCAACCGCAAGTCTCTTTGCTGATGCGGAATCGCGCGGGTATGCCTGCGCGCACAGCGTGCCAAGCTCTATCACTTGGGAATTCGTTCGACAGTGGCTCGCAATGCGCTGGCCAATGGCGTGCGCGACTGGCGCATCTACGCCGATTTCGCCCAGAGCCTGATCGGCATCGCCCGGCGTCTGTATGTGCAGGAACCATTCGGTGTCGAACTGCAGGAGACCGTCCATGCGCTCGACACGACGACCATCGATCTCTGTCTGTCGGTATTTCCGTGGGCGTCGTTCCGCTTGACTAAGGCGGTCGTCAAGCTGCACACGCTCCAGTTGTTTTTGTTCGACTAACGTTCGGGCACTACTGGGGGATAGATAATTCTGGCGGAGAGTGGAATCTAAACCCTAGGTTTTCTGAAGACCTCGTTTTACAGGGAAAATCTCTGCGATCTCCTCATATTACCGCGAGCTTTCAAATTGGACGCGCGAAGTGTCGCGAAGTCCGGCGAAACGTTGCGAAGCCCAAAAAGTGGCGAAAAACAGTAGCCCACAGTAGCCCCAGCAACAAAAAATCCCGAGATCTAGCACCAAAATCGTGGCTCATACAAGGCGGGATCCACATTCTTCTCGTCTCGTTGCGTATTGACAAGTATACGCTAATAGCGTAGGATACATTTAGTACGCTAGTGGCGTACCATCGGCCAAATGGAATTCATCGAAGCCCCCGCGTTCACTCGATATCTTTCTGACTACCTGGCCGATGACGATTACCGGAGATTACAGAACCAGCTTGCAAGTAATCCGGGCCTCGGCGATGTGATACCCGGAAGTGGAGGTTTTCGGAAGCTCCGCTGGGGCGATCTGAGGCGCGGTAAGGGTCGGCGACGTGGCCTGCGGGTCATTTACTACTACTTTTTCGCAGAGCAGCAGTTATGGTTCATGACGCTTTACGACAAGGACGAGGCTGCTGACCTCACGCCAAGAGAAATGAAGGCGCTGAAGAGTGCCATCGAGGCCGAACTGCAAGCGCGTCAAGCTGAGCGCCACGTGAGAGAAAGAAAGCCAGAGAGGACACGGAAATGAGCAAGAGAAACATTCTTGGGGACCTGACGGAAGGTGTTGCGGCGATGAAGAGCCAGCGCGAGGGCAAACTGACGCTGCGCAGTTTCAAGGTCGAGCCAACTCCTCTACCGAAGGTTGATTCCAAGTTGATTCGAGATACTCGAAAGAGATTGCATTGCTCGCGTGCCGTCTTCGCGCGAAAGTTGCGAATCAACGAAAGGACACTGGAAAAGTGGGAACAGGGCCGCGCAAGACCCAATCCCCAGGCAGCCGCGCTAGTCCTGCTGGTTCGCAAATACCCTGATACGCTCGAACGCCTGGAACGGGTTGCCGCTGGGTAGACACCCTCAAACGAAGTTGCTCTCGCTAGCCCGTCGATCAGGGAGTCGAATCTCCGGTTGAAGTTTTGGCTCCAACAACCGTTTAGCAAATGAAACCGTCCAAGGCCCTGTTGTTTGGATTGAATGACTTACCCCGAGTTCCGCAGTTTGGGGGATAAATACCTGTGTTTTCAGTGCGGACATGGTCGAGTCTTCACTACACCTGGGTCGTTTCTAGCGAGTTGGGGATCCAATACCTTAGGACCTCAATTTCGGAAGAGCAACGCGCCGAGTTTGGCCGGCTCGTGGGGGCAACGATCGGCCAGATCGAGGCTGCCCGGTTCCCATCCCACAGTGGGATTCGTTTCCCACAGAACGGTTGCGTGAGCTGCGCGCATCTTGGCCTTTGTCTCGATGACCAAAAGCTGATCGATTTCAGTCTCACCCTGACACCAGGAGCGAGCGACCTTGCTTGGCTTGACGAGCTTGTGGATTGACAGGAGATTGATGGTGACTCCGGAGATCAATCGCCGGCGGGCCGTGTTCGTACTGGGTAGGATCGACGAGATTCTGTCCTGGGAGAAAACCAAGGAACAGGAGAAGGACGTACGCTTCGTCGAGTTGGGGGAGTACCTGTGGGAGGTGCGGGCAAAACAATATTGGCGCCTCGAGAGATTAAAGTCGTTTGACGAATTCCTGGAGAAACGTTTTGCCGACTCCCAGCGAAAGGCCTATTACCTCATGACCATCCACGAACATCTCACGCGAGTACCGAAGCCGCAGCTTCGAGAGATGGGTTGGACAAAGGCGAGGGAGCTCGTCAAGGTGGCGCGGAAAGACGGAGCGGAATTCGTTTGTGCACCCTGGGTGCACAAGGCAAAAGAACTCCCGAGGGAAGAATTCAGGAGGGAAGTCGAGCGGCACCTGACGGGGAAAGATACGGAGCCGTGGGAGATTATCTATTTCAAGCTCTACAAGAGCCAGCTACGCGTCGTCGAGGAAGCTCTTGAAACTGTGGCCCTGATGTTAGGAACCGACAAATCACGGGGTTATTGCCTGGAGATGATCTGTGCCGATTTTCTGGCAGGAGCAAATTTGCAGGGAGATGTTCGATAGGATGCCCTATTTCGAGATGGATGAACTATCGCAGGGGATTCACAACACTTAGATGACTGAGTAAATTAAAGCCTCCATGAGTAGACTGCGGCAACGGATACCCCGGCTGAAACTCGGTTCAGAACAGTATCGTCTTCTTCGCGACCGAGTGCTAGAAAGGGATGGATGGCGCTGTCAATTGTGCGGGTCTATTAGAAATCTGCAAGTCCATCACAGGAAATTCCGCAGCAGGTTGGGGGACGACAGTGCACAAAACCTCATCACCCTGTGCGCCGACTGCCATCGAGCGGAGCACAAGTTTCAGAGGTGAGTGCCTCCAAACGGCTACCTGGGCATCACTCAATGCCACTGCGGCTCGCCGAGAAGCGCGAGACCTTCGATCAGTCGCAGGCAGCCATCGACGCGGGCCAAGCCTGCACCCAAGAACTGTCGAAACTACCATTGCACTTACGAAACGCCAGTTAGCTCAGCAATGAATCGCTCCAAATCAATCGCGTCCACACCGCGAGCGACAGCTTGTGTGGGGGGGGCCGAGCGCGACGTACCGTGGACTATGATCTGGCGGGTCGAGCGTTTTCCCAACGTGCGGCGTACAGGGCCGCCCAGATCTCTAGTTCCGGTGTTACGCCTTGTAACTGTCCCTTGTCACTCCACCACGCTGGCGATGCCTTCCTCTATCCGCGCGAGCTCTTCGTCCGTAATTTCGGCAAACATATCCCGCTTATTTTCCGCGAGCCTTCCCTTGTTTTGCATGATCAGACGCACCAACAATGACGCCCGCCTGTCGGGCATGTCGACAATTTCCTTTGCTTCATCCAACGCACGATCGTACTTTTCAATGAACCCTATCTCCTCTCGCAGGTCTTTCTCAATCGTTTCCGCTACACATTCATAGAGGTACTCCGTTTGTGGAGTCGCGTCGAAATATTGATACAAGCTCTTCGTCTCATTGAGAATCGTCATTCGTTGCGCCTTGCCCATCCGATATTCGATGAAGGGCGCCATTTTCCCTGAAAATGCGCTGAGCGCCTTGTCGTACCTCGCTGGGTCGCGCAACATGACCGCGGAAACCGGGAACACGATCCCCTGTGGGGTGTAGCCTAACCTCGCCAGACTGTGATGGATCAGAAACCGATGGATCCGCCCATTGCCATCCTCGAACGGATGTACGAATACAAAACCGAACCCGGTGAGCGCGGACGCGCATACCGCATCGACTTGTTCCTTCTCGACGCGTGCGACCATGCGCATCCATCCATCCATCAGGGATGGAACGTCTTCTGGTCTGGGGCAAACAAAATGAACGACCTCGACATAGTTGGGGCCCGTTTCTGACACATAATTCTGCCCTGTACGCCAATCCTTCTGCGCGTAACGAGCATCGACGATTGCATTCTGTAGCTCTACGAAAGCAGCCTTGCTCGAGGTATCAAATTCAGGAGCGTGAGCCAGCGCACGAACGAACCGTTCGGCTCGTTCGGAAGTGGGCTTTTCTCCTTCGATAGCGAAGGAGGATTTCGTTTCCTTCGTGAAGAGATAGTGCACAGCCCTTCTTAGGACGATAGGGTCACAGTTTTCCACTATCTTTTTGGCCTCGGCTTCGAGACCCCGTGCCATGGCCGTATTGAGCATCTCTGTACGCCGTATCGTCGGGCAGTAGTCTCGATTTCCCAGGAGATTATCAATCACTCTCTGTCTGCGGACCCGTATGCCCGCGGTCGTCACGTGCAATGCTGGGTCCAGCAACAAGACGTTGTTCGTGGGCGGTACATCCGGTACATCAAGGGTTCTCCCAGACAAGAGCTCGTACAAATACCAAGCTCGGCGCACATATTTCCCGATGTGCTCCGACCGTACCCACTTCTCCATGTCTTCCCGCGAGACCTTTTGGAACGCTGCCGCGAGTACCCCAACATCAACCGGTTCGTAGCGCATCGCAAACCGGAGTTGTCCGAAAAGGTCTGTCGGTGCGTAAGAGAGCGGATACTGTTCAAGAATAGAAGCGCCTGAGATTTTGGTTCGCCGCGCCCCCTGAACCGCCTCGGAACGCACTGCTGGCAGAGGCACTCTAAGTCGTAAATCCTCGATCAATCTTGACAGGCCAATAAGCCCGGCTTGTTTGACCATGTTATTCAAAACCATTAAATGTTATTCACCAACGCTAAGAACTGCCACTTAGTGTCCGGTTTCACTAAGCCTTGATACCATAAAAATTCACTAAAGTACATTCAAAAACACTAATTAAGGGACATTGATACACACAAACGCTAAGGCGAGACATTTCTGCCTTATGCGGAGAGCCTTTCCCACCATATGATCAGCGTAAGCCCCGCCGGAGATTCGACCCCGAAAGTACCAAGCTTTCCGCAAACAGGTTTTGGAGAGAGACGGATGGCGTTGTCAACGGTGCGGGACGCCCAGAAACCTGCAGGTCCATCACAGGAAATTCCGCAGCAGGTTGGGGGACGACAGTGCACAAAACCTCATCACCCTGTGCGTCGACTGCCATCGAGTTGCGCACGAGTTTCAGAGATAAGCGCCTCTGTCACTCTGTAGAAGGCTCCGTGTCAACCATAGCAAGGTGTCATTCTCTGTGAGGAATCTCGGAACTCAAATCTCAGACTTTAAGTCTCGTTGATTCTGCGGCCCTTGCACCCACCGCCCCACCGGAAACCCGGAACTAAGCCCCAGTTTCGGACTACAAATGGACTACCCGCTGGGCGATGGGTCATCGCTGGGTAGGCCGTGCGTACAATGGTTTGAACCAGGACTCTGCACTCAAAAACCTGGCCGCAGCATTGCATGCTGCGGTGGTCAGAAGTACAGTATCGGTCTACCGGGAAGTTAAAACGGAAATCCCGGCTGAGCTGCGCGCAGTTGCTCTCCCGCCCCCGCCAACCGAGCGCTAACTCCGGGTGCAGTCGTTCTGCGGCTGCATGCTGTGCTGGAACCCCGATGTAGGGGAGCTGGTAAGGCTATCTGCCGGCGCCGTCGTGGAATGGAGGTCATGCCCATGTTTCTCGATTTTTATCACCTGTGCGAACAGCCGTTTGGCGTCACGCCCGACCCGGCGTATCTGTACCCGAGCCACACGCACTGCGAGGCGCTCGACTCGCTCACAGAAGCAATCCTGGGCGACCGGGGATTTCTGGCCCTGATCGCGGAGCCGGGCATGGGCAAGACGACGCTCCTATATCAACTGCTCGAGGGACTGCGCGATACGGCGCGCGCCGTGTTCTTGTTCCAGACGCAGTGCAACTCCCGCGAATTTTTCCAATACCTTCTGAGCGAGCTCGGGGTCGATTCGACGGGCATGGGACTCGTGGCCATGCACAACAAGTTGAATGAAATATTGTTTGCTGAAATGCTGGCGGGCAAGCGATTTGTCCTGATCGTCGATGAGGCGCAAAACCTGGACGATACGGTGCTCGAAACCATCCGGCTGCTCTCGAACTTCGAGACGCCGCACACCAAACTGTTGCAAATCGTTCTGGCCGGGCAGCCGCAACTCGGGGAGAAACTCGGGCAGAAGCAGTTGGCGCAACTCCTGCAGCGCATTACGGTGGTGAAGCATCTGGAAGCTCTGTCGCCGGAGGAAACGGCCGGTTATGTCAGGCACCGGCTGAAAGTGGCGGGCCATTGCGGCCAAGCGCTATTCGAGCCGGAGGCCTTGGTGCTCGTCGCCGAGCGAAGCCAGGGCATTCCGAGAAACATCAACAAGATCTGCTTCCGCGCTTTGCTGGAAGCATATGCCAGAGGGCGCCACACGGTGTCTCCGGACATCGTCGAGAAGGCATATCGTAAGTTGGACGTCGTAGCCGTTGCTCGTCCGACACTGACGCCGATGCCGGCGCCATCGCCTGTGTCTACGCGCACGAATTCTGCGGAGGCAGCCGGCGTCCCTGCGGCGCTACGACTTACGTACAAGCCGCTCGCGGAGTTTGGCTTGCCAGGCTGGGGCCTTTGGGCGAGCGCACTCGTTGCTGTTCTGCTGTCGGCGGGCCTGGCCCTGCCGCGTAACGTCCTGCCGGAAATGATGCAGGTAATGCGCGATCAACTGACAGCAACAAAGAGCCTGGTGCATCGCGGAAAAGCCGGGGATGGGCGGCAAACGCCGGGTGTTCGGGACTCGGCGGAGAGCAGGGAGGCCGTCGAACCACGGCTAAGCGAGCGTGGCATGCCGAACGTCACCGCCATCCAAACATCGAGCGCAGAGAGCGATGCGCGAGTTGTCGTCATGCTCGACGATGCGGTCGAGTACGACTCGGCGCGCATTGCTTCGCCCGACCGTATCTATTTCGATCTTTACGGTGCGCGGCTAAGCCCGTCCGTCGGCCAGAAGACAGTTCCTGTCGAAGGTGGGCTCTTGAAGTGGGTGCGGGCCGCGCAAAATAGGGACGACGTGGTCCGGTTGGTTCTCGATGCGGATGGGGCGCAGGATTACTCCGCCCAGTTGTTATCGGACCCGTACCGCCTGGTAATCGACGTTCACGCGCAAGCGATGGCTGCAGCGAAGTTCGGTCTGAGCTCGGATGCGGCGACGCAGAACGTGGCCGAGGCGCCGCCGAAACCGAGCGCCAGCCACGAAACGGGACTCTCACTGACGCGGGAATTGGGGCTGAAGATCAACCGCATCGCGATTGATCCCGGCCACGGGGGGTACGACACGGGCACGATGGGGCCGCACGGTCTGCTCGAAAAGAACCTTTGCCTCGATGTGGCGCTACGGTTGGGCCAACTGATCGAAGAAAACATTGCGAATGCAGAAGTGGTCTACACGCGCAAGGACGACAGGCACGTTCCACTGGAAGAGCGCACGGCGATCGCCAACGGCGCCAACGCGGACCTGTTCATCTCGATTCACGCGAATTCGAGCGAGAGCCGCGAAGCGCGCGGCGTCGAAACGTATTACCTGAGCCTGGCAGCTTCCCCGGAATCCAGAGAACTCGCGACGCGCGAAAACGCGCTGGCGAAATCTTCCCTCCACGATCTTCCGGACCTCATCAAGAAGATCACGCGCAACGAGAAGGTCGCGGAATCGAAGCTGCTTGCCCTGGATATCCAGAACGCGCTCTCGCAGCGGCTCCAGCTTGTGAGCCGGTGCGAGACGAACCGCGGCGTGAAGCAGGCACCCTTCGTGGTTTTGACCGGCGCCAAAATGCCTGCCGTGCTCTCAGAGATTTCTTTCGTCAGCAATGCGAGCGACGAGAGCCTGCTGCTCGAGAGCGACCAGCGCCAGCGCGTCGCCGAGGGCCTGTACCGCGGCATTGCGGCCTATCTCGATAGCTTGCACAGCCTGCCCCATAAAAAGCAGGAGCTGGTCAGTGAAAACCGTCCCAGCACACCATCGGGTTTCGCAACAGCAACAGCCGCGAAATGAAATGGGCCCGGCGGAACTCAGTGGCCCCGGTCGCACAAGGATTCGACGAATGCCGCGAACCCATCGCGCAGCCAGCCATCAAGCTGCGCCGGTTCTTTGAGTTGTTGTCCACGCCTGCGGGGCACAGCCACAAAGCGGCAGGGAAATTCCGGAAGGCTGGTCATGTCGCCCTAGAGCTTTTCAAACTGCGCCACCGGCAAGATATCTTCCTGACCTTTTCCCCAGCTTTTTTTGACGTCCCTCAGCGTGATATAGGTGGGCATGCGAGCGGCCAGCGTTCGCACGGCGGACATTTATTTCTAACAGCGCGTTTATTAACCTATACTCAATTGATTCCTCTGGTTCCGAGCGCTCCGCAAAGATCTATTATGGAACGTCGATTTCTTGAGCCAAGACTCGAATTCGTTTTCGGCAAAAGCCAAGCCTGAAAAGGGGGTCTTGCTGTGGAGAAGAAACGGTTTGCAGTAGAACAACTCCTGGCCACTTTGAAGCAGGCGGAATCAGGAATACTGGTGGCGGAGTTGAAGAGAACTCTAATCGGCCTCCTACTGGGCTGCTTGCTGCTTGGTGGCTTGTTCTTCCAGGTGGCTTGTGGAAGTGGGGGGAGCGGCACGAGCGGTGGGGGGACTCCGCCGGGTACTCCACCAGGCACCTCGACCTACACTACCAGCTTCCCTTTGACTGAGAATCCCATCTCCGAGGGCGGTAAGTGGATCAATGGCGGAACGACCGGCCTGGATTGGGCAAACGTTCAAACGACGCCAGGGTTGGCCTTCGGCACCCAGACGGACACTATTAATTACGATGATTCTACCGCAATACTCGCCGGAAGTTGGGGTCCGAGCCAGACGGTGCAGGCCACGGTCCATGTGCTCAACCAGAGTTCTGGATTGTTTGAGGAGGTGGAACTGCGGGTGCACACTTCCATTTCCGCGCACAGCATTACGGGCTACGAAATCAATTGCTCAGTGGTTCCGAGCAATCCCTACCTGCAGATTGTCCGCTGGAATGGGCCGCTGGCGAACTCCGGCAACACGAACAATGGCTTCACGCAGCTTGCGGGCAGTTCGACAAGCTGTGTTGATGGCGACGTCCTCAAGGCGACCATCGTCGGTAGCACGATCACGGCCTACCTCAATGGCGTGCAGATGGTACAAGCCACGGACAGCACCTATCCGAACGGCAGTCCAGGCATGGGATTCTATATCCAAAGCGGAAGCGCGTCACAAGAAAGCGATTACGGCTTCTCGAGTTTTGCGGCTACAGATGGATCAGCTAACTAGGGTCCCGCCACTCCCGCCCGACCTGCCCCCGGGTCTCGCGGAGGAGATCATCTCTTTATTGTATTCTCGGCGCGGTCAGGGCAAAACTGCGCGAGGTTGTATGAACTCACCAAAGAAAGGGAACCGTTGCAGAAGTTTCGTTGGAATTAAGGCTCTGGTAGCCTCGGGCGTCCTCAGCCCGAGTCACATAGTAATAGGTTACGCCGTTATTGACAGGCTTGTCCGTGTAGGTAGGCCCCTGAATAAGTGAAGTATAGATCATCACGTAATCAGCTCCGTGTGTCGTACTGTGATACACATTGTATCCAGCGACGGGCGAGGTGCTGGCTCTCCAGGTGAGAGTGACAGTGTGGTGTTTGCCGAGCGATTGCAACCGGGGTACCGGTGGCTCTCCGTTGGTTACGCGGAACCATCCCACACTTAGTAGCAAGACAATAAGCACTGCCATCCCAGTCCCAATCTTCGTCCAGACGCGAAGCGCGCGGTCTCGGAGCAGCAAAATCTGACACACGACCAAAAGAGCGCCAGCAGGATGCCACCGAGTGCAAAAGCCAAAAACCAGGCTCCGCTTAGCGCCTCTGGCACGAGTGACGGAATTCGGTGGGACTTTTTTCTCAACCACGGATCAATCCAAATATTTTCGACTGTGAAGAAAAAGAGCACTGACGTAAGCCCCCAAGCAATTCGGGTTATCCTTGAGCCATGACCCGAGGGGCGCAGCGAACCCCTTCTCATCTAATGCTCTCCCTAAGCGAATCGCACCCAAATATAGTTCATCTCCTGCTTCAGCTCCACATCGATTGAACCGTTGGGGCTTATCGTAGGGTCATTACAAAGCCAAGGCGTTCACGTTCCCACGCCATAATGCGCAGATCTAGTTCAAATGACGCAGCGATGGAAAGGTACATCCGTCTCGCCTGATTACTGCACTTCCTGCTTACCAGTAATTGAGTTGTGCGCTTAGTGCGTTTGTCATCGAGTGCGCTAAAGGCGCTCTGGAAAACTGCCTCAAACTCTGTTTTTGGAGCCTGCACAACTTGTACGCGGTGTCGGCTACCGAACGGAGCACCCTTCATGGATAGCACGGATCATACCGGCACGGATGTTCACGAGGCGGCTTGAAAACATATGATTGCTTACTGAGCCGCGCGGAAGGCCACCATTTGCATGCCCCACATTTTACCGTTATGGGTAGCAGTGGCGGCATAGGAACCAATTGCCTCTGCGATCCGGTCTTCCGTGATGTTGCCGTAGGCCATGTCTCGTGAAATGAAACCCGAACCCGCGGCAGTCACCATGTTGTCGGAGACTCCCGCGCCAAAGATCAAATCATTGGCGCTTGTCGTGGTGGCAGTGCCGCTGTTCAACGCCGTGGAGGATCCGCTGGCCGACGCCGTGACGTCAACTGGATTGAGAGTATTGATTCCGGCATATTCATGCACGTAAATGACACCAAAAGAGGTTACGGAGGTCCGAAACGCAGCAGTAACTGTGTCCGTCCCTCCGACAATATTTGTCGCGTAGAAAATCTGGGCGCTGTACCCGCTGCCCCAGCTTAGCGGTCCGCCGACGTTTACAAAGGCATTGCCGTTAGAATCCGTTAGGGCGACACTCCCGGCATTGTCCCAGATCACGTAAACCACAATAGTATTCCCAGCCTGCGTCGAAGCATTGAAGACAACAGAGGTCTTTGTTCCGCTTGCTATTTCATTGTTGTTTACCTGAATAAAAGACGGCGTCATAAGGGCTGCGGCCGCCGTCGTGACGGTAAGCTGTTGGGATTGCGTAGAAACATTTCCGGAGGCATCGTACGCCGCGACCGTATAAACATAAGTGGTCGAAGCGACCAAACCGGTGTCGGCATAGCTCGTCGTCGATGTGGCTCCCACCTCAGCGCCGTTGCGGAATATTTGATAACCCGCAACTCCAACATTGTCGGTGGATGCGGACCATGTGACGGTCAAGGATGACGAGGTTACGTTCGAGGACTGAAGGTTGGTAGGCACTGAAGGAGGCGTTGTGTCGGGTACGCTTGAGGTCTCTGCGACCACCGGCGAAGATTGCGCTGATATATTACCGGCAGCATCGAACGCAGTGACGGCGTAGGTGTATTGAACGCCCGGGATAACGGTTTTATCGGCAAAGCTGGGGCTCGCAGTGGTGGCGATTTTAGTGGTATTTCGAAAAATCTGATAACCAACGACGGCGACGTTGTCAGTGGAAGCGCTCCAGCTCAGGTCGATTTCGGAAAGAGAAGCGACGTTCGCGGCGAGGTTCGTTGGAGTTGATGGCGGTATTGTATCGGGCGTCGATCCGTCCGACGCCGTGAAATTCGAGAAGCCGTAATTGCTCTCTTGCGAGGCGCTCCCGCCTTGGATATAGAATCCCATGCCGGGACTGCCGCTCGAAAAGGTGCTGTCCGTGTATTGGGACAGCTGTACGC
>JBEKUR010000138.1:0-15796 GCA_049514855.1 Terriglobia bacterium | reverse complement strand
GTGATGGCAGCTCCCTCGATCGAAGAAAGCAACACCCGGCGCAGGGCATTTCCGATGGTGGTCCCAAACCCACGTTCAAAAGGTTGGGCCGAGAACTGACCATACTTGTCGGTCAGCGTATCCGTGTTACAAACCAGGTGCTTCGGTTTCTGAAAGCCTTTCCAAAGCATTGCGTTCGTACCTCCCTGAGGCCCGACTCTACCGGGCTCTCCTGATCCTTTCCGCCCAACTCACTTCGAGTAAAGTTCCACAATCATCTGTTCCTGGATGGGGAAATTCACATCCTCGCGCTTAGGCCAAGAGATGACCCGCGCCTTCAGCGTTTCCCTGTTTATCTCCAACCAAGGCGGAACTGCCTTGTTCCCCGTCAAGTCGAGGGCTTGTTGGACAGCAGGCAGTTGCCGGCTCTTTTCACGGATGGCGATTTCCTGCCCTGGGGAAACCGAAAACGCCGGAATGTCCACTTTGCGTCCCCCAACTTCAATGTGACCATGGCGAACCAATTGCCGGGCCTGGGCCCGTGAGGCGGCAAGGCCCAGGCGGTAGGTGACGTTGTCTAAACGCCGCTCGAGCATGAGCAACAAGTTCTCGCCCGTGACGCCCCGCATCCGCGCCGCCTTTTCAAAATAGGTCCTGAATTGATCTTCCAGAATGCCGTAAAGCCGGCGAACCTTCTGCTTCTCGCGAAGCTGGAGTCCATAGCCGACGATTTTTTGGCGGCGCGCCTTACCATGCTCGCCCGGCGCAAAGTTCCGCTTCTCAATGGCGCACTTATCCGTGAGGCACCGGCGCCCTTTCAGAAAGAGCTTCGTCCCCTCACGCCGACAGAGCCGACAAACTGCTTCCCGATATCTTGCCAATCCAACCCCCTTCGAAAGCAGTGACGAGTGACAAGTGACGAGCAAACTTGCCATCGCGATTTACTGCTGGTTTGTTACTGGTCACTCGTCACTTGTCACTTGTCACTGCCTTACACCCTCCTGCGTTTGGGCGGCCGGCACCCGTTATGAGGTATGGGTGTTACGTCCTTGATGTTGCGAACCTCCAACCCTGCGGTCGCCAGGGCGCGAATGGCCGATTCCCGGCCCGCGCCAGGCCCCTTCACTCGCACTTCTACGCTTCGCATCCCGTGATCACGTGCTGCGTTGGCCACCCGCAGCGCAGCTTGCTGGGCTGCGAAGGGTGTCCCCTTGCGCGAACCCTTGAAGCCCAGCGAACCCGCGCTGGCCCAGCAGACCAGGCTCCCCTCAGGGTCGGTGATACTCACAAGAGTATTGTTGAACGACGCCTGAATGTGGACAACTCCCACCGGGACGATCCGCTTTTCCTTCTTCTTGAAGACCTTTTTCTTGCCTGCCTTTGCTGCCGCTTTCGCCATGTCTCCTCACCAGGTGACTTTAAACCCTGCCGCGCCAACTAGGTCTTGGCCGCGGAACGCTTCTTATTCGCAATGGTGCCTTTTCGCGGTCCCTTGCGGGTTCGCGCGTTGGTATGCGTGCGCTGTCCGCGCACCGGAAGACTGCGCCGATGGCGCATACCGCGGTAGGAGCCGATTTCGATCAATCTGCGGAGGTTCATCGACAGCTCTTTCCGCAGGTCGCCTTCCACTCCGCCCTCTTCTTCAATGATTTGGCGGATCCTCGTAACCTCGTCTTCGGTCAAGTCCTTGACCTTTTTATCGGGGTGCACCCCGGCACGCATCAGAATGGACATTGAGCGCGCTCGGCCGATGCCGTAGATGTACGTTAGACCAATTTCCGCCCTCTTCTTGGGGGGCAAGTCAACACCCGCAATGCGTGCCATTCATCACCTCGCAAACCGAAACTCGAGCGTCGCCCGACAGTTCATTCCAGCGCAAAGCCTGCCCTGAGCCTACCGAAGGGCGGGAGTCCATCACCCCATGGACCCCCGCTTTCGCGGGGGTGACGTTGCGCGCACCGAGTTTCGATTTTCGAATTTCGAACTCATCCTTGCCGCTGCTTGTGCTTCGGGTTTTCGCAGATCACCCTCACCACCCCAGCACGGCGCACAATCTTGCATTTCGAACAGATCTTCTTGACCGACGAACGAACCTTCATGTGTTACCTCGCAATGAAGCTCTT
The DNA here is from genome assembly GCA_049514855.1 of Terriglobia bacterium. Classification (GTDB taxonomy): domain Bacteria; phylum Acidobacteriota; class Terriglobia; order UBA7540; family UBA7540; genus CAVROP01. The sequence continues at coordinate 13,694 of JBEKUR010000138.1, read as the reverse complement.
GGCCCCTCCTGGCCGGGCCACTCCGCCAAGTCACGCGGCGCTCCATGCCCCCGCAACAGCGGTCCGGTGCGCTGGCAACTTCACTTGTACCGGAAGACGATCCGTCCGCGAGTCAGGTCGTACGGAGAAAGCTCCACGGCCACTTTGTCCCCGGGAAGAATGCGGATGAAGTTCTTCCTCATCTTACCCGAGATGTGTGCCAAGACCTGGTGTTTATTATCCAGCTCCACGCGGAACATCGCGTTCGGCAAAGCTTCCAGGACCGTCGCCACAACTTCTATTGCGTCTTCCTTAGCCATACCTGCGAAAAGGACCTCATTCAGGCCGGCTCCTATTCTGAAGCCTGGCCGAAAACCAGACTATTGCAGTGTCAAAATATCCGGACCATTGCGGGTGACAGCCACCATGTGCTCGAAGTGGGCGGACAAGGTACCGTCCGCAGTCACCGCGGTCCAGTTGTCGGCAAGGACTCGAACCGCCGGCCCGCCGGCATTAACCATGGGTTCGATCGCCAGAACCATCCCTTGCTTGAGCACCGGTCCGTGTCCTGGCTGCCCGAAGTTGGGGATTTGCGGCTCTTCGTGGAGCTGGCGCCCGATGCCGTGACCCACAAACTCTCGAACCACAGAATACCCGTTCTCTTCCACGTGTCGCTGCACGGTAGCGCATACATCCCCCAACCGATTTCCGAGCCGGGCCTGGTCAATGGCAAGCTGCAACGACTCCTGGGTAACGCGCAGCAACCTTTGCGTTGACTCCGAAATCTCGCCCACCGGCACGGTTATCGCCGAATCGCCGTAGTATCCATCGACAACCACGCCCATGTCCAAACTGAGTATATCGCCTCCCTTGAGGCGGCGCTCGGATGGAATCCCGTGTATGACCTCGCTATTCACCGAAGCGCATAAACAGCACGGGTAACCCCTGTAGCCTTTGAAAGCCGGCCGTGCGCCCAATTGGGCTATGCGCCTCTCGATATACTTTTCCAAATCCAACGTGCTGACTCCCGGCTGCACCCGCTCCCGAAGCTCTTCCAGCAGTCCTCGCACTATCTTGCCACTGCGCCTGAGCCTTTCAATTTCAGCCGCTGACTTGCAAATGATCATGCCTTCCCCAAAAAATCGATCAGCTCCTTTGCAATGGGCTCCGGCCCCCGGTTGCCATCAACCTCTTGAAGAACGCCTTTCCTCCGGTAATAGTCGATCAGCGGGCTTGTCTGCTTCTCGTAGGCAACCAGCCGTTGGCGGATAGTCTCCTCGCTGTCATCCACCCGCTGCAAGAGTTTCCCGCCATCCCTGTCGCATACGCCCTCGACCTTAGGAGCGCTGAAGTAAACGTTGTAGATTTCGCCACACACCGAGCAAGTGCGGCGTCCGGTCAGCCGCTTCAGAAGCAAGTCTCGATCAACCTTGATGTCAAGGACCAGGGGATTTCCTTTCCCTTTCGCCTGCAACATCCTATCCACGAATTCCGCCTGCGCGAGGGTGCGAGGAAAACCGTCCAGGATAAACCCTCGCTGGCAGTCGGGCTGCCCGATCCTTTGCTCCACAATGCCGCAGACAACCTCGTCTGGAACCAACTCCCCCGCTTCCATTTTGGCCTTGGCGGCGAGTCCCAAGGGAGTCTGATTTCGCACTGCATCCCGCAGCATGTCGCCCGTTGAAATCTGCGGAATCGAAAAGTGTCTGGAGACTTCGCGCGCCTGAGTGCCCTTTCCTGCCCCGGGAGCACCCAGGAATATTAGGGCTTGCGATCTCATCCACGTCCTCTTTCCAGCCTCAGAAGCCCCTCCGTCCTCGCACCCGTCCCTTCTTCAGAAAGCCTTCGTAGTGGCGCATAATCAACTGCGCTTCTACCTGCTGAACAGTGTCCATGGCCACGCCCACGACGATCAATAACGAAGTTCCGCCGAAGTAGAAATTCACGTTCAGCCCGTGGAGCAGCCAGGCAGGAAGGTTGGCGTCAAACCACGCTCCCCCGATCCAGGTGGGCAAGTGGTTGACACGCAGACCTGCAAGCATAACTTCCGGGATCAATGCGATCAGGGCCAAATACAGCCCACCAACCCATGTGATCTTCGTGAGAACATCATCGAGATGATCGGCCGTGCGCTTGCCCGGGCGAATGCCGGGGATGAAACCGCCTTGCTTGCGGACATTATCAGCTACTTCATCAGGGTTATAAACAATCGAGAGGTAAAAATGAGCAAAAAACATTATCAACAGCACGTAGCTGAAGGTGTATAAAGGCTCACCCCAGGCAAAGAGGCTGACAAACTTAGCGATTAAACTCCCCAAAATACTGCTCTTCGATAGGAATAACCCCACCGTTTGCGGGAAGGTCAGAATCGAGACGGCAAAGATGATGGGCATCACGCCGCCGCTGTTCACTTTCAGCGGAAGGTGAGTTGATACACCCCCCATCACTTTTCGGCCCACGATCCGCTTCGCGTACTGGATTGGAATGCGCCGTTCTCCACGTTCCACCGTGACGATAAAAGCGACAATCGCCACCATGAATACCAGCAACAGCAGGAGGACCGGAAAACTCCATACGCGCGTGACGAAGACCTTTTCATAAAGGTCAGCCATGCCGCGAGGCAGACCCACCACGATTCCGGCGAAAATGAGCAGCGACATGCCGTTACCGATTCCCCGCGAGGTGATCTGCTCTCCCAACCACATGATGAAGACTGCACCCGTGGTGAGCGTCAAAACCGTGGCAAGAACAAATCCAGGTCCCGGGTGCGTCACCAACTGTACGCCTTGGCTTGTGTTCCTTTGAAGAGCGACCCCAATGCCGAATGCCTGGAACGCGGCCAGGACCAAGGTGAGCCAGCGCGTGTACTCCGTAATCTTTCGCCGGCCCAGTTCCCCTTCCTTCTTCAGCTTTTCCAGGTGAGGCGAAACCACCGTCAACAACTGGAGAATAATCGACGCCGTGATATACGGCATGATTCCCAGCGCAAAGACGGTCAGGCGGCGCAGGCTGCCGCCCGAAAACATGGCCAGCAATCCAAAAAGGCCGCCTCCCAACGACTGATTAAACATTTGCTCGAAGACATCGGCATTGATGCCGGGCGTCGGTATGAAGGCGCCCAGACGGTACACCGCCAGCATGGCGAGAGTAAAAAGGATGCGCCTGCGGAGATCCGGAATCTCAGTGATGCTCTTAAGGGACTCGATCATGCGGAAATAACCTCAGCCATCCCCCCTGCCTTTTGGATCTTTTCCCGTGCCGATTTCGAAAAGTGGTGGGCCGCAATCTTAAGCGCAACTTTCAACTCTCCATCACCAAGGATCTTCAAGCCGTCTCGGAGCTCCTTGAGGTAGCCGCGTTGAATGAGCAGTTCGGGAGTGATCGTCTCTTCTGGGGTAAAGTCCTGAAGATCCCTCAAGTTCACTAGCGCGTAATGCTTTTTAAATATGTTCGTAAACCCGCGCTTGGGAAGCCGTCGATGCAGGGGCATCTGCCCGCCTTCGAACCCAGGGCGCATCCTCGCCCCAGTCCTCGAGCGCTGCCCTTTTGAGCCGCGGGTGGCGGTTTTACCGTGGCCTGAGCCCATCCCCTGGCCGATCCGTTTGCGCCGCTTCTTTGCACCCCGAGGTGGGCGGAGCGTTCCAACGTGCGTTGCCATATGGTTGTTGCCTGCTTCGTTCAAACTTTAGGCTGGCCTTCCTCCCAACCAGCCTCTTCACCTGCTTTAGCGCTTTCCCCTGCACTGGCGTCTGCTGACATCCTTAGCTCTGTTGCAGCCAGATCCCCAGGTGTTTCATTCGCAGCTTCAGCAGCCGTCGGAGCCTCCACGGGTTGCGGCTCATCAGCGCATGCCGCTGGAGCGCCCGTCACCTCCCCCGTCGCCGCAGCCGCGGTCTTCTCAGTTTCCGCAGCGGGAGTCTCAGGGGCAGTTTCGGCCAGCTTCGACGGCACAGCTTCCGGTGCGTAAATGGTGTACTCCGGCACCGCGGTCCACGCCGCTTTCGAAGCTGCTTCCACAATCTTGACCAGATGGGGAACCTTCGCCACCAAACCGCGAATCTGAGGCGTGTCCGGTCTTTCCACCTCCTGATTCAACTTCTTGAGTCCCAGACTTCGAACGATACGCTTCTGGTGGTAGGTAAAGCCTATCCCGCTGCGAACCCATTTGATGCGAATGGTTCTTTGAGCCTTATCGGACACAGTTGCTTGACCTCTTTAAAGTTCTTGCACGTTCTTGCCCCGCATGGCCGCCACTTCCTCCGCACTGCGAAGCTGGAGGAGGCCATCCACGGTCGCCTTCACCACGTTGTAGGGATTGGTGGTCCCCAGCGACTTCGTCAATACGTTCTGAATTCCTGCTGCCTCAACCACCGCGCGCACGGCCCCACCAGCGATCACTCCGGTTCCAGCCGAGGCGGGCTTCAGCAGCACCTTGCCGGCGCCGTAGTGCCCAATGACCATATGCGGAATCGACGTCGCTGTGACATGAACCTTGACGAGCGCCTTCTTGGCGGCTTCGATGCCCTTGCGGATGGCCATCGGGACCTCGCGAGCCTTGCCCGATCCATAACCGACAGTTCCCGCCCCGTCGCCCACCACCACCAGCGCTGAAAAGCTCAGGTTCTTGCCACCCTTGACCACCTTGGTGACACGGTTGATAGAAACCACCTGATCCTTGAGTTGCAGCGCGTTCGGATCAATCCGATTTGCCAACGCTTCCCTCCCCGCCATCGCCCCTAGAATTTGAGTCCCGCTTCGCGCGCCGCGTCGGCTAAGGCCTTTACCCGCCCGTGATAGGCGTACCCACCACGGTCGAACACCACGCGTGAGATTCCGGCTGCACTGGCGCGCTTGGCCAGCGCCTGTCCCACTACTTTTGCCGCAGCGATATTTCCGCCCGTCTTCAGCGTCGTCCGGACTTCCTTGTCCCGGGTGGAAGCGGACACCAGCGTCTGCCCCCGGAGGTCATCAACAATCTGCCCATAGATATGATTGATGGACCGGAAGACACTTAGCCGTGGCAGTTGCGCCCGGCCATGCATTCGTGTTCGGATTCGAGCGTGAATCCGCCGGCGCGCTGTGTCCTTGGAAACCATTTGCAACATATTGCGCTCTCCGCCAGAGTCTTGCTAATTAGCCAGTCTTCGCAGCTCCGCCCGCGGCCGCTGCTGCCTTGCCGACCTTCTTCTTCAGCCGCTCGCCAGTGTAACGGACACCCTTGTTCTTGTACGGATCGGGAGGCCGCAAGCCACGAATCTCTGCCGCTATTTGTCCTACTCGCTGTTTGTCTGCGCCCCTGACCACCACATGGGTCAGCTTTTCGACGGTGATCGTCAGTCCCTCCGGAATTGGCATCTCAATGGGATGCGAATAACCGAGGGTAAACACGACGGATTTGGCTTTGACCTCCGCCCGGTATCCAATCCCCACAATGTCCAAGTGCTTTTCAAAGCCTTGGGCAACCCCCCGCACGGCGTTGACCAGGAGGCTGCGGGCCAAGCCGTGTAATGCCGCCTGCTCGCTGCGCTCCCGTTTAACCAAGTACTGGCCGTCCTGCTTCTCAAAGTGGATGCCCGGCGGTATGGGCACCCTGAGGGTTCCTTTCGGTCCCGTGACCACCATAACTTCCCCATCCGGCTGCACCGTTACAGCGGAGGGTACTTGAACGGGCTTGCTACCAATTCTTGACATAATCTTTATTCCAAGACCGCAGCTTCGCTTCTCGGCTCAGGTTCCTGCCACCTTATCATGCCACTCCGCAGAACAATCCAAGCTGCACTAAGATACGGTGCAGAGAATCTCGCCTCCTACGCCGGCTCGACGAGCTTGTTTTCCGGTCATCACTCCACGTGGGGTCGTAAGGATGTTTACTCCCAGTCCCCCCTGCACCTTGGGAATTTCCCGCGCCCCGGCATAGACGCGCCGTCCTGGCTTTGAGACACGATCTATGGTGGTGATGACGTTCTCCCCGTCTGCCCCATAGCGGAGAACAATTCTCAAGACTTTCTTCTTGGCCTCATCACTCACTTTGAAGTTGCTGATGTAACCCTCGTCCTTCAAAATGCGCGCCACTTCGACTTTCAGTTTCGAGGAGGGCATGTCAACTCGCTGGTGCCGGGCTTGAATCCCGTTTCGAATGCGAGTCAACATGTCCGCAATGGAATCTGTCACGGCTGCCATAAAACTCCCAGTATCTGGATTACTCCTTCAATCCTCCCAGGCTACCAGCTTGACTTCACTACACCAGGGATGTCGCCCCTGAGCGCCAGTTGCCGGAAGCACAAACGACACATCTTGAATTTACCGAGGTAACCGCGAGGCCGGCCACAAATCAGGCAGCGATTCCTATGCCGGATCTTGAACTTCGGCTTCTTGCGCAATTTGGCCATCATTGAGGAACGAGCCACGGATTAACCCCCTAAAGAGCAGTGGCGAGTGACAAGTGACGAGTGACAAGCAAACATCATGCCCGTCGCGGATTTGCTAATAGTCCTGGTTCTGTTGCTTGTCACTCGTCACTCGTCACTTGTCACTGCACTTATCACTCGTCACTGCCCTTATCACTTGTCACTGCCTTTCGGCGCTGTGCCTCCGACCGGAAAGGCATCCCCAGGTGCCGGAGCAGTGCCAGGGCTTCTGCGTCAGACCGAGCGTCAGTAACAATAGAAATGTTCAGTCCCTTAACTTTTTCTACTTTCGCGTAGTCAATCTCGGGGAAAACCAACTGGTCGCGAAGGCCCAGAGTATAGTTCCCGCGGCCGTCGAAGGCGCGAGTCGAAAGCCCTCTGAAATCGCGCACGCGTGGCAGCGCAACGCTGGTGAGGCGGTCGAAGAACTCATACATCCTGTCGCCCCGCAGAGTCACCATCGCCCCAATCGGCATGTTCTGGCGCAGTTTGAAATTCGCTATCGATTTCCGCGCCCGCGTGATGACCGGCTTTTGCCCGGTAATCTGACCCAACTCCTGAGTGCCGGCGTCCAGCAGCTTGGCGTTCTGGATGGCTTCACCCAATCCCATGTTCAACACGATCTTCCTGAGACGTGGGACCGCCATGCCGTTAGTGTACTTGAACTCCTTCACCAAGGCCGGCACGACTTCCTTCTCATATTTCTCTTTCAAACGCGGCGCCATGTTCCCTTCACATCCTCCCGGCCTTTACTTATCCAAGGATTTCTCGCACTTCGCACAAATGCGTACTTTCTTGGCACCGGCCATCTCCCGGTGCTGGATGCGTGTGGGTCCGCATTCGCTGCACACCAATGCTACATTAGAAACGTGGATCGGTCCTTCCTTTTCCAAAACCCCGCCACGGATTTGCTTGGCCGGATTGGGGCGCGTGTGGCGTTTGATCATGTTAACATGCTCGACGTAGAGGCGCCGCTGGCGGGGTTCGACTTCCAGAACCCGCCCCACCTTGCCCTTATCCCGGCCGGCAATCACCTTCACCTGGTCGTTCTTCTTGATATCCAACCCTAATCCCATCACAAAACCTCTGGGGCGAGTGAAACTATTTTCAAGAACTTCTTCTCGCGGAGTTCTCGCGCCACCGGCCCAAACACCCGTGTCCCCACCGGCTCGTTGGCCTCATTGATGAGCACGGCAGCATTATCATCGAATCGAATGTAACTGCCATCACGCCGCCTCTGCTCCTTGCGCATCCTGACAATCACGCACTTGACCACCTTGCCCTTTGGAACGGCGCTATCCGGCGCCGCTTCCTTGACGGAAGCGGTGACCACATCACCCAGGCCCGCCTGCAAACCGACGTCTCCACCCACGGGAAGAATGCAAGACAGCCTTCGGGCTCCGGAATTGTCCGCCACATGAAGAATCGTCCTCATCCCAATCATACTGTCCCCTCCGGCAGAGGAGCCACTTCAACGGTCTTGGTGACGATCTGCACCACCCGCCAGCGCTTGCTCCGGCTGCGTGGCCGCGTCTCCTGGATTCGCACCCTGTCACCGGGCCGGCACTCGTTCTTTTCGTCGTGGGCAAGGAACCTCTTCGAGTGCCGAACCACCCGTTTGTAAAATGGATGGATGATCTGTCGCTCCACTGTGACCACCACGGTCTTCTGCATTTTGTTGCTGGTCACAATTCCGACTTTTTCCTGTCGCCTTTTCTGCATAACTCCTTATTCTCACCCAGTCCGGGTCACCGCCACTTCAGGCCGATTTGGCTCCTCCAGCCTTCAGTTGGCGCTCGCGCAGAATTGTCTTCACTTTGGCAATACCTTTCCGCAACTCGCGGAGGGTCTCCACGCTCTCCGTTTGCCCGCTGGCCATGCGGAACCTCAAGCGGCCCCTTTGGCCGGTAAACTCGCGCTCCCGCGCCGAGAGTTCGTCGTCCGTCCATTCGCGCATTTTCTCGGCCGGCCACTTCCATCTCTTGCTCTTATCCAACTTCATGACGTCCCCTCTGCAGGCCGCTATGCCGCCCCTTTACGGGAAACAAATTGCGTGGCCAAAGCCAGCTTATGGCCAGCCAGGCGAAGCGCTTCCCGAGCTTCCTCTTCCGAGACACCTTCCATCTCAAACAGGATTCGTCCGGGCTTCACCACCGCAACCCAAAACTCCGGAGCGCCCTTACCCTTCCCCATACGAGTTTCTGCTGGCTTCTTGGTCACCGGCTTGTCCGGGAAAATGCGGATCCAGAGCTTTCCGCCTCTTTTGATGAAGCGCATGATGGCCACGCGACTGGCTTCGATCTGACGGTCGGTAATCCACCCCGGTGCAAGTACCTTCAGCCCGTAGTCCCCGAACGACAGGTCAGATCCCCGCCACGCTTTGCCACGCATACGCCCTCGCTGCTGCTTCCGGTACCTCACTTTGCTCGGCATTAACATGGGGTCGATTCACTCATGACCACCCGTCCTTTCGCGGATGGCCACTGACTTGACGCTCCTCTTACTAAACTGCTGGCGCTCCAGCGGGCACAGGCTCCGCCGCCTTCTCCGGCCGCCGTTTCTGTTCCAAGATCTCGCCGTTATAAATCCAGCACTTCACACCAATCACCCCATAGGTGGTCATGGCTTCAGCGAGTCCATAATCAATGTCCGCACGCAGGGTGTGGAGCGGCAAGCGTCCCTGGAGGTACCATTCCGAACGGGCAATCTCCGCTCCGTTCAACCGCCCTCCGCAGCGAATCTTGATTCCCTTGCAGCCGAAGCGCAGCGCCGAATCCACAGCCTTTCTCATGGCCCGCCGAAATGCCACGCGCTTTTCAAGCTGCAGGCAAATTGCCTCCGCCACCAACTGGGCGTTTAACTCCGGCCGGTGAACCTCCTGGATGTTGATGGGTAGAACCTCGCGTCCCGTGCGCTTCTGGATCTCCAGTCGAAGACGATCAATCTCCGCGCCTTTGCGCCCGATGATGATGCCGGGCCGAGCGGTGTGGATGGTGATCTTCAGCTTGTTGCCCGGACGCTCGACTTCGATGGAGGCAACTCCCGCGGCCTGGAGTTGATCCTTGAGACGCTTCTTGAGCTTCAGGTCCTCGTGAAGAAACTGGGCGTAATCCTTCTTCGCGAACCAGCGCGACTTCCAGGTCTTGGTGTAACCCAGGCGGAACCCGTAAGGATGTACTTTCTGACCCATCCCATTCCTCCTTCAATTAGGGAATAGGGAATAGGGAATAGGGAACAGGAACAGAGAGTGGCGCCCTTCTCTGTGTCCAACTCCCTATTCCCTGTTCCCAACTCCGTCTTCCCAACTCGCAACTCCCCATTTCCTATTCCCTATTTTTCTGGCGCCTCCACCACCACAGTGATGTGGCTGGTCCGCCGCTGGTAGCGGTACGCCCGGCCCATGGGCGCGGGACGAATTCTCTTGGAACGTGGTCCCTCATTGACGTAGGCCTTCGATACCACCAACTGGTCCACGTCCAAGTGTTCAGCTTTCTGCTCCGCATTGGCGATGGCCGAACGCAAAACCTTTTCCACGGCCTCCGTCACTCGCTTCTTGGTGTAGGTCAAGATACTCAGCGCCTCACCCGCGTTCTTGCCGCGAATCAGGTCCACCACCAAGCGCGCCTTTTGCGGAGAAACTCGGATGTACTTTTGTGTGGCTCGTGCTTCCATAGCTTAAGTCCAGGCTCCGGATTCAAACCCCACTCTTAGCTGGCGGCTCCTGGCGGTGGGGTCGCCGGCGGCCTTGCTCCTCGCACGGGCGGCGGAGCTGCGACCGCGGCCCTTTCGGTCGCAACCCTCACACCGTGGCCCTTGAAGGTGCGCGTCGGTGCGAATTCGCCTAACTTATGGCCAACCATGTTCTCCGTGATGTACACGGGTATGAACTTCTTGCCGTTGTGAACGGCAATCGTATGCCCCACCATCTCGGGAACAATGGTGGAACGTCGCGACCAGGTCTTTACCACTTTCTTTTCGAACCGCCGGTTGAGCAGTTCGATCTTCTTCATCAAGTGGTTGTCCACGAAGGGACCCTTCTTCAGCGACCTCCCCAAGGCTTCCTCCCTCTATTTCCTCTCGCGCCGCTTCACAATAAACCGGTCCGTTAACTTATTATTGCGCGTCTTGTAGCCGCGTGTGGGCTGGCCCCAGGGAGTTACGGGATGCCGCCCTCCTGAGGTCTTTCCTTCTCCGCCGCCGTGCGGATGATCGACAGGATTCATAGCCACGCCACGTACGGTCGGCCGAATGCCCATCCACCGCTTGCGACCCGCCTTGCCGATTGAAATGTTCTCATGGTCGAGATTCCCCACCTGCCCGATGGTGGCCACGCAATCCATAAGAACTTTGCGAACCTCACCGGAGGGGAGACGAATCTGGGCGTATTCGCCCTCCTTGGCCAGCAACTGGGCGGCGCTTCCAGCGCTGCGCACCATCTGGCCACCCTTTCCCGGCCGCATTTCGATGTTGTGGATGAGGGTGCCGGCCGGAATATTTTTGAGCGGCAAAGCGTTGCCTGTAACAATATCCGCCTCGGGTCCGGAAACGACCTTATCCCCCACCTTCAGGCCGGAGGGGGCGAGAATGTAACGTTTCTCTCCGTCGGCGTAGTGCAAGAGGGCGATGAAAGCAGAACGGTTAGGGTCGTACTCAATGGTCGCGACCCGAGCCGGAATTCCCATCTTGTCCCGCTTGAAATCGACAATTCGATAATGGCGCTTGTGCCCGCCCCCGCGATGCCAAATCGTCAATTCACCACGGTTGTTGCGCCCCGAGATGCGGGACTTGGGCTCCAAAAGCGGCTTGTGCGGACTCGAGCTGGTGATTTCCTCGAAGCTCAAACCGGTTTGGAACCGTCGTGTCTCGGTGTAGGGTCTGTAGGTTTTGATTCCCATCGCCTTCGTCTTCCGCAGCGAACAATTTCGCCGCTCGAACTCATCTACACATTCTCAACGTACTCCGGAACTTTCTCGCCGGCCTTCAACTTCACATACGCCTTCTTCCAATCCGGCCGGAAGCCGAATGTCTTTCCCCGCCGCCGCATCTTGCCGGGGTAACTGGAGGTGTGCACGGACGCGACCTTTACTTTAAAAGCCGCCTGCACCGCCTCCTTGATTTCAGTCTTGCCGGCATCCGGGTGCACCCTGAAGCATAGCGTCCGGTGACGCTCTTTGATGTCCACGCTCTTCTCTGTAACGATCGGCTTTTGAAGAATCTGGTACGGGCTCTTCGTCATAGCAGCGACTCCTGGAGCCGGGTGAGAGCGCCTTCCGAGATCAACACCTGATCGTGGCTCAAAACGTGGTAAGGATGCAAACTGTGGTGGCGAACAAGGTCACACCCCTCGACATTACGGGAAGAAAGCTCCAGGTTGCGGTCCGCCGCATCGTTCACTACCAGTACCGTCTTTTCCACGCCAAGCTTTTTGAGGGCGCCCGCAAACAACTTGGTTTTGGGTTCACCCAAGCTCAATTGGTCAACAACCGTCAGCTTATGTTCCAGGAATTTCGCCGCCAGAGCGGAACGCAGCGCACCCCGGAGCATCTTTTCGGGAATCGCATAGGAGTAATCGCGGGGCTTGGGACCATGTGCAATCGACCCATGACGCCACAACGAACTCCGGATACTGCCGGCGCGAGCCCTTCCTGTGCCCTTCTGTCGCCAGGGCTTCTTGCCCCCGCCGCGAACCTCATCGCGGCTCTTTGTTGAATGAGTGCCTCGACGCTGGCTCGCCAGATATTGCTTGACTGCTTCCCAAAGCAGGCTCTGGTTCGGTGTGACTGCGAAAATCTCATCGGCAAGCTCAAGCTGCTTGACTGTCGCCCCATCCAAGTTTCTGACTTCGACTGTCGCCATATTCGTTCTCAGTGGTCAGTAGTCAGTTGTCATTGCTACGACCGACTTTTGACTCCCTTTGTCTTCCGCCCCCTAGGCTCTCCCTGCTCAACTACTTATGCCCCGCCTTCGCCCCTGCACTCCGACCCTCTTACCTCGAATCCACGTTTCCTCTCTGCCGACCGCTTACCGCCTGCTGCCTACTGCTTACTGCCGACTGCCTACCGTCACTTATGCGGCGCCTTTGCCTTGTGAACTACGACGTAACTGCCTTGAGGACCCGGAACAGCACCCTCCACCAACAAGGTGTTCTCCTCCGCAAGCACCTGAACCACGCGCAGATTGCGCACCGTCACGCGCGCGTTGCCCATGTGGCCTGCCGCTTTCATCCCTTTGAGAACCCGAGAGGGCCATGCCGAAGCCCCAATCGAGCCCGGAGCACGATGGAACATGGAACCGTGGGACCCGCCGCCGCCACCGAAATGGTGGCGCTTTTGGACACCAGCGAAGCCGTGACCTTTGGACACTCCCGTCACATCGACATAATCGTCTACCGAGAATACATCCGCCAAAACCTTGTCCCCGACGTTCACTTCCCCAGCGTCCGTACCCAGTCGAACTTCGCGGAGAAAACGAACCGGGTTCGCGCCAGCCTTCTTGAAATGCCCTTCCCGAGGTCTGTTCACGTGCTTGGGAGGGGGCAACTCCACCAAACCGAGTTGTGCCGCCTCGTAGCCATCCTTCTGCCCGCTCTTGCGCTGCACCACAACGCAAGGCCCCGCTTTCAGCACCGTAACCGGGATCACGTCTCCGTTTTCCGCGAAGACCTGCGTCATGCCGAGTTTCTTGCCGAGAATTGCTTTCACCATGTTCGTCAGTTGTCGGTTGTCAGTTGTCAGTCGTCAGTTGCCGATCATCCGCCAGGACGGACAGCGGACGACGGACCACGGACAACCGACGTCTTTACTTCGTGTGTTCCTTCCCAAACGCCTTGATTTCGATGTCCACGCCTGAAGGCAGATCCAGTTTCGTCAAAGCCTCGATCGTGTTCGAGGTCGGCTCCAGAATATCCACCAGCCGCTTGTGAGTCCGGATCTCGAACTGCTCACGCGATTTCTTGTCGGTATGCGGCGAACGCAGCACGCAATACTTGTTCTTGATGGTAGGCAGAGGAATGGGCCCTGCCACCTGCGCACCCGTCCGCTTGGCGGTAGATACGATCTCCGCCGCAGATTGATCCAGGATTCTGTGATCGTAAGCCTTCAACCGGATTCTAATTTTTTGGTGAAGCATTCGCACGCACCTTACTGAATGATCTCGGTGACCGAACCGGCGCCCACCGTGTGTCCACCTTCGCGGATGGCGAAGCGCAGCCCTTTCTCCATGGCGATGGGCGTGATCAGCGCAATCTCCAGGTTCACGTTATCCCCCGGCATTACCATCTCTGTCCCCGCCGGCAGCGTCGCCACCCCC
>JBEKUR010000137.1:0-15901 GCA_049514855.1 Terriglobia bacterium | reverse complement strand
CCGGCCACGTCCCCCAGCCACTCGTAGACCAGTTGCGTGAGGGCGGGCGGATGGTTCTTCCTCTGGGGCAGTGGGACCAGGAATTGGTCCGCCTGCGCCGAACCCGCGAGGGAATCCTGCGCGAGGTTCTCCTCCCCGTCCGCTTCGTCCCCATGACCGGCGAAGCGGAAAAGCACCCCAACTAGCGTGCGTTTCTCACCACGGGTCTGGAAGCGCGGGGCTGAAGCCCCGCCCTTCCGGCAGCCCACTAAGAGCGTCGAAACGTGGTGAGAAATCCGGGTTAGGGCGCCGACTTGAATGACTGCTGCTCATGTGATGCCCAAAGAGAGCGAGTGTCAAGTTAAGAAATGGTGCAGGATTTTGCACTGATGTTGCGCGGTTACGGCGCTCAGGCGGAAAGAGGAGTCCCACCGCTGACCCTGCTGAATCGCAGTTTAGCCAGCCTACGCGTGATCAGGCAACAGCCCGGAAAAATCCGACCTTACCTATAACGTATGATCGTTATCCCCTTCACAACCTTACCACTGCACACCGGGGTATAGGCTGGGAAGGTGCTCCATGCGGTAGGCTGTCTGACCGGAAACCTCCATTCGCAAAACAATTAGCGGACTGGAGTCGTGCGTCACCTCCATGTACCGTGCGCCCGTGGGATCATCCGACGGCACGCTTACGCCAATAGCCACTCTGTTGCCGTTCAGTAGTTGTGCGGTTCCGCCATGGATAGGACTATAAACAGGAGAAAGGTTGTCCTGCCAGAGGATGGTTGCGGTCATCCCTACTTCATCGACTTGAAGTATCGGAACTGTGGAGTAGCAGGCAGGTTCGCCGGGAGTGCCGCACGGAGCCGAGGGGACATCGAAGATGCCACGGTTGTTGCCATTGTCAAAAACCATGAGATTGAAGACGCCGGTGCTGTTAGGACTTAGGAAAGTCGGATAGTGTTGCGCGTAGAACCAATCGTCGATTCCTCCATTCGTCAGTGTGAAATCGCCTTGAGGGCCAAGCCGCCAGAGGATATCGCCCGCTCCCTGGCCATCTTGGTAGTCGATTTTGAGCACCCAAAACTGGTTCCGGTCTGACAGAAGTAGGTTGCCGTCGTCCGGCGAGTAGATGATGGCATTGGAGTGCGTCCAGTCTGGGAAAGCCAACGGGCGGCGGTTGACATCCAGGCAGGGGCTGGTGGGGGTAGGGGGGCAGAGATGGTCAAACATGTCCCACACCCAGACCGGGTTGTGGTTCTGATCGAGATCAACAAATGCATCACCGAGCACGTCTGCGGTGCCGACACACCCCGGGATAGATGTGCACTCCTCGAAATGGTTAAATAGCAAGATCAAGTGTCCATTAGGTAAGGGGAGGACTTCGTGATGGAACGCTTGTACTACCAGGTTGTAACCAGCAGCACTGAGCCAATTGTTGAGGTCGGTGTCATTGAACTGAAAGATGACATTTCCCGCCAAATCTATCTCTTGAACCGTCCCCCCAAAAGTGACCCCCCGAGAAGTCACCGACCCGAAATTCATCAGTATGTGACCATTTGGCAAAAGCTTGATCGGTTGGGGAAGCCCACAGGCGCCCGGTGGCTCCTCTTCGCATGACGGCAGGGACGTATCGTAATCGTAATACCAGATTAGGTTTCCGGCGTTATCGACCGCCGCTACCATTACTTGATTGGAAGTTCCTGGAAATAGATCGAGCATTATGGCCCCCGGACTGGGCGTCAGTCCGTTGGGATTCGTAACAGTGATCTGCGGCACGCGAGCGGCGGGCAGGCCCCCAGTGGCAAACGTGTGGTCCGTATCAACGAACTGGGTGCCATCCGGGAAGCTCACATCCGCCCGCATGTGATAGGTGGTATTGGCCTTCATTCCCGCGACAAGAATCTCGACTGCCCCGCCACCCGGAGGCGTGTTCAGCGCCCAGGTCTTCAAGCCATAGGTCGTGTCCGTTCCAAACTCGATGGACACGGAAGCATCGCGCGGCGACGAAAAAGAGTACAGGGCCACCTGAGGATTTTTCGTCGGTGTAACCGATCCTTGCGCCAGCACGGTGAAAGTTGCCGCCGCACTCGTTCCGCCGCCCGGCGCGGGATTGCTCACCACCAGGTTGAACGCCGCAGGCTGGGCAAGCATATGTGCGGACATGCTGGCAGTGAATTCCGTGCTGCTAACAAGAGTAGCAGGGAAAGCCGACCCATTCACCGCCAGCGTTGACTGAGGTGTAAAACCCGATCCCGTAACCGTAAGCAGCGTAGCGCCACTCAAAGCAAGAGCAGTAGCCGGCGAGATGGAACTGACCACAGGCGCCGGGTTCACAATGGTCACGGATGCCGCCGCCGACTGCGTCGGCTCCGCCAGGCTCACCGCTGTCACCGTGACCGTGTTCGGCACGGGGAGTGTTGTCGGCGCCGTATAAAGTCCCGTGTTGTCAATCGTTCCCACCACCGAACTCCCTCCCCCAGCCCCATTCACCGACCACGAAACACCCGCACTGCTCCCACTTACGTCGGCTGCGAATTGGACTTGCCCCCGGAGCACTACCTGCACTGTTCGCGGAGTGACGGAGACTTGAACTATCAGAGGCGGGGTTGTCCCTCCACCACAACTCAATGTGAGAACGGCACTCAGAAGAGCAATCGCTGCTAAACACCAACAAGTGCGCCCAAAACGTAGGCAAAGGGTAAAGCTCCTACTTTGCTCTATGACCTGACTCATGGGACCCATCTCAATACCCTCCATCCAGTATTCTTGTTCTCGAGAACTTCCGTCAAACCAGTTGAATGGGATTCGCAAACATTAGCCTGAACTCCCAAGGGAAAATGCATCGGGTTGCAGATTTTCCGTTTTGCTGGTTCTACGCCACATGCGGAGGACGTCTGCCTTCATTCGTGTTGGTGGCGGTCGTTGCGGAACTGGAACTGAGTTCACGGCGTTTCGCTTCACCCCAACTGCGCCGCGGTAGGCAGAGAGTCTTCCCGCCACGAGCGCGGGAGCACGAAAACATACGGGTAATGCTGGTAACATATTGGCGGCGGCTTGTCAAGCAGGATGTTGCAGTTATAAAATTGTGCACAGCTAAAATATCACTTCTATAGATAGGACACAGGCCGATTGTCCCTTGATGGAAAGAACACGGCTTGCACATAGAAAACTCCGAAGGCCTCAGACGGGCCCGCTCACTTAACAAATTCAAACCGACGAAAGGAGGAGGCAGATGCTGCCAGGGGATGGCATGAGGGCCAAAGAGGTCTCTCGCAATCGTGGAGACATTCACGACTGCTGCCATTTGCTGCGCTCCAAGGCTGTTTTGTGCCCGAATTGTCAAAGGCCAAGTGTCTTAGTTCCTAGTGTCGCGTCCCACTCAATTCTTTACAATTGACCCTGAATGGGCATTGGCCATCGACTCCCTCACCCTCTGTCCCCTCTCCTCCAAAGGGGAGCTGAGCGTGTCCCACATCTTTCGCTGGACACAGCCGTGGGCCCTCTGACTTCTGCCTCTTTCCCGAGGAGAAAAGATGGGAATTGGGCCTTTGCCCTCTCCCCAAGGGAGAGGGCTAAGTTTCTGACTTCTGCCCCCTGTGTCCAGCCCGAGATATGGGTAAAGACCTGAAAGGGGAGAGGGGCGTGCACTAGAATTGACCCTGCATGGACAGGGGGGGGCAGGCGAATCGCTATTGTAAACGACACGACACTAGGCATGTTTCTACTCCGCTGGAGAGAGCTGCCCCTGGCTGGGGTGCAGTAGTGTTCGCGAGACCTTACGGGCTTAACAGGCTGCGGAAAAACCCTTCGGGACTGTCATTCCGAGGAGTCCCGCGGGACGACGAAGGATCTCGCATATTCATGAAAATGCGCAGGGCGAGATTCTTCGCTTCGCTCAGAATGACAGCAGGGAAGCGTTTTTCCGCAGCCTCTTAAGCAGCGATGCGGGCAAGTCAGGCTTGGCAATAGATGAACGAGACTGATGAAAGCGGATGGGGTAATTCAAGCGGGATAGAAGCGTTTGGGGTTTTCGCTGGTCGGACTGCCGGAAAGGTGTTGCCTCAGACCGACGAGTCATGCCTCGTTGGGAATTGGAAGGGCGGGTCCCGCCCTTTCCCTAGAATTCGACGTAAGACTTGACTCATTTACGCCAAGTTGCAAACCTCAAGACTTCTAGGGTTGCCTTTGCCAGTGCTGGCCGCCATCTTCGGTAGTCCACTGCTCCCCGGATTCGGTCCTGACCGTGATGTGCTGAAGGTCGCGCGACCCAGAAGTAATACTGACAATGGTTTCTGTGGTGGGGCTCTCGCCTGAGCTTAGGTTGACGCGCTTCCACATCGCGCCGCCATCGCTGGAATGATAGAGGGCGGACCCTCCTGCCCAAACGTCCCTGCCCATGGCGAGGACCGCCCGGAACGTGACCGCGTCATCGACGCGCACTTCTTCCCAGGTTCTCCCACTGTCTTGGGACCGCTGCAGTTTGCCGCTCGTTGAAATACTCCAAAGTGCCGCGACCGGAGCCACCGCACGGTTCAGGTTCCCGCCGAACGCCATCCGTGACGGCTCCGTCAGCCGGGACCCCACGCGGATGGACGCTGCTGCCCGAGGAGCCGGCGGAGTACTGCGTGGCGCGGAGATTCCCCCAGCCTGGGCAGCGTTTAACTCCTGCGAGGCGGCAGCGGATTCGGTTTTCGCTGGCACAGCAGTTGCATCGGCCTGCGACTCTGCACCAATCTCGGCTTTCAGCGTGTCTTCGGATGCTACCGAAGGTTTGAATGCAGGCTTGGCAGGGGGCGGCGGGGAGGACAAGGGGCCGGCAGAGGTCGCGCTCTCGCCTCTCGAAATTTCGCGCGCCCGGGGTGTCGTCGGAATATTCTTGGCTTCCACCGCCACTGGCGGGCGAGCCGCAGCCATCAACGTCACTCGCTGCTTTGTCTCAGCGCCCGCAGGGTGAGCGGCGATCTTCTGCCTTCTCAACGGATATGAGTGCAAGACCATGACAATGGCCGCAGCTCCCAACGCCGCTGCCAGCGCGCCCCAACGGAGAGTCGGCCAGGCGCTCCACCACCGCCTGGCGGTTAAGGACACGGGCTGAGCTACCTCAACGTCCCGGGGCAGCGACAAAGCCGTAAGCTCGCGGCACTCTGCACACTGGGCAAGATGGTTCAGAACCTGCGTCCGCTCTCTCTCGGTCAGGGTCTTCTCCACGAATGCCGCCAAGAAGTTGGCGTCGGGATGCTCAAGGCCCTGGAAACCCGCAGCGTTCGGAGGACCGCCGGAAGATCCTGGCGCAGCGGGTTTTGTTTTCAGCCGCTCGAGCACGATTTTAGGTAGTCCGTGCATGACCTAATTCCGGTCTGAGGCGTGCCGACCGTCCTCCCAGGATAAAGCGAACTCGAACCGCACTTACCTCTCCTATTATGGAACGGTCCGCTGACCTTTTTCTTGCGGTGCCGGTTCCTTGCTCCCTATTCCCTGTTCCCTATTCCCTATTATGGAACGGTCTGCTGCCCTTTTTCTTGCACCAACCGCCGGCGAACGTCCAAGGAAAATTCGCTTACCTCGATTTCCATAGCTTGTTCCGCCTCTTTGGAACTCATGCCGCGTTTGAGCAGGCCGGCACGAATGGCCTTACGAATTGAGGCGGTGATTTTCTCCAGCCTTCGGCTGACCGTGGATTCGTGCACGCCCAGCAGGCGCGCGATGTCGGCCAAGGTGCGTCCATCGAGATAATAGCTGGCCAAAATGAATTTGTCTTCCGCCGCGAGTGAAGCGAGGGCTTGATCTGTAGCTTCTTCCAAACGCGAATCGAGTGCCTGAGCTGGATCGGGATCTTCGGCCTGAAACTGCACGCCCGCCTCAGTCCGCTCTTCCAGGCTGACCAGTCGCTGCTGCTGGCGATAGCGATTCACATACTCTTGCGCCAGGACGGCCCGGAGCCAGCCCTCGAGGGAGCCCCGGCCTGTGAATGAGTTCAGTTTCGAGACTCGCCGGCCGTCAGTCGTCCGCGTTCCGTAGAGATCGGCATAGAGAGAATCTGCCAGGTCACGGGCGGCGGAATCCTCCGGGGCGATGGAGTGCGCCGCGTTATAGAGCTTCTCGCGGTATCGGTTCAGGAAGATCTCCCAGGCAGCTTCGTTGCCCCGGGCGCAGGAGCGCGCCAGCGCCAGTTCCTCAACACGCAAGTTCGTGAGGAGTTCCAGAACTTCGGATGGGCTCGCGTCGGCAGGGAGGTACTTGGCAGCGACCTCCTGTAGAATGCTTGCGAAATCCTGGTGGGCCAGGCCGAATCTTTCTGCTCCGGCTTGACGATAAAGCTTGGTAGACAGCGATTCCGGGATGGCTGCCATCGCGAGGCAGGTTGCGGTTTCTTGGCTACGGCTCATCGGATTCAGCCTGCACGCCTCACCGGCCACTTCCAGGGTACGTTCTGTTCCAGCGCGCGCCGGTCCTCCCAAGTCCTTCCTTCCAAACCCCCGGCTACACACCAAATAATTCGATGCAAGAATTATAACCTGAGCCGTTCTTCCTGTAGACCGGGACTGATGCCCTCGGTCAACTATTTTGGGTAGTGGGTCAGTTTGGTGTTGTAGCGGCGATTTTACATCGCCAAGCTTCGTAGCGGCGAGTTTATCCGTCAACTGACGGACCAAATGGCGGCGTAAAGCCGCCTCTACTCTACGTCAAACTGACCCACCCTATTTTGGGAGGAACTTACCATGAGAGGGAAACAAATTTTGATTTTAGGCGCAATGACAATGATGACAGCTTGGATGGTTTTGCCCCTGGGGCCGGAGCGCGGCGAGGCGGGCGAGACCGGGTCAAGTTACAAAGTGCTCGCGCCGATCAGGCGCAGCAATCTGACCATCTTCCCGGTGGTCACCGACCGCTCACATGACACCAGGGATTTCCTGACCCTCGATGAGGGTCTGCGCTCGGGCGAAGTCGTGGTGAGCGAAGCAAGAAGGTTCCAGCCGCTCATTCGCGGCCGCGTGCGACCCTTTCCTGGCGGCGCGGAGGTTAACCGGCTGGTCCTGGTGAACAATTCCGCACGTCCCCTGATTCTGCTGGCGGGCGAGATCTTAACGGGAGGCAAGCAGGACCGGGTGGTCGGCAAGGATCGCATTGTCCCGCCCCAGAGTGGACCCATCGACCTCGCTGTGTTTTGCGTTGAACCCGAGCGTTGGGTGGCGACCAAAGATAACTTCGGCTCTTTCCATACTCAGATGGCGCAGCCCAGCGTGCGGCGTAGTGCCATGGCCGAACAGGATCAACAAAAGGTATGGTCGGAAGTTCATGCCTCAGCGGCAGCGATGGCCGCGGGCGCCAGTCCGCAGGCAGCCCGTGAGATCGAATCGACTTCGTCCTATGCCCGCGTGATGAGCAACGATGAGGTGAAACAACGCGTGGAGGCAGTTGCCGCGCCCCTCCAGCAGTCCTACCAAGATGTGATGCGCGAGTTGCGCGATCGGAATGCCGTGGGCGTCGTGGTGGCGGTGAATGATCAGATCATCTGGGCCGATCTCTTCGCCAGCACCGCCCTGCTTGAGAAATACTGGCCCAAGCTTATCCGCTCCTACGCGGCCGAAGCTTTAACGCGCCCGACGATCCCGGGACATCCCGACGCGAGGGCTGCCCAAGCCTTCTTACAAGACTTCGAGGCGCGGCGTGAGACCGTGGAAAGTGAACCCGGCGTTTATCGGCGCACCGAATTCGCGGGTGAGGGCTTCACGGCCTTTGAGCTGACTACCCTCCTGCCCGGGACAGGCTTCGACATTCATATCGCTAAAATCGCGGAATGACAGCGAAGCCAACCGCCCATTGCGAGACCTGGTCCTGGAGTTTCTACATTTTTGCTGAGATTTCCTGGCCTTGCACGACTTGCCCTCTCCCCCCCAGGGGGCTGAGCGCGTCCCACATCTTTGGCTGGAGACCGGGGGTAGAACTGAATCAATAGCCCTCTCCCCCAGGGCGAGGGCTATATTTCCGACTTGGACACCGGCGGTGTCCAGCCAAAGATGTGGGGCACGCTCAGCCCAAGGGGGAGAGGGGAGAATGTAGAAACCCGAGGACCGGCGCTTTCGCTGGAATGGCCGGCGGCTCGAGCGGGGTCCCACTCCAAACGACACCAGCACCGAACGAGGCGGGTAGGGGACGGCCATCGGAACTGGGTCCTTCCACGGCCCCTGGAAACGCCCTGCAACGAGCTGGCCTGGGGCATTGCATGCGGGGGCGGTAGGGTGTAGATTACCGCACGGCTTGGAGAGCAACATGATGGACCGAAGAGAATTCTTGAGCGTTTTGGGGACATCGGCGTCGATACGATTGGCCGACAAGGCGGAAGAAACTTTACCGACCAGGGATGATATCTACCCGGATTTGGTGAAGGTCGCTGAACGGGCGGCGGAGGAATCACTCCCTAAACAGCAGGCGGATGGGGGGCTGCGCGACGAGCATGAAATCCCCCAGCCGGGAGCCACCGCCGGCTTCCTCTCGAGCCTGGCCGCCCTGTTTCTGGCCCCGGAGTCCAGCTACCACCGCAGCGCCGAACTACTTGAACGGATGGAGCACGCGGCTGAGCACCTGGTTCGCATCCAGTATCCCGACGGCACCATCGACCTCCCAACCACCAACTTCGGGTCTCCGCCAGACACGGCTTTCGTGCTGGAACCGCTGTGCGCTGCCGCCGAGGTCTTGCGGGCTCGAAAGTATCAGGAGACGCGCAGGCTGGAGGCAACGCTAGAAACGTTCATCCAGCGGGGCGCCTCCGCCTTGACGACGGGAGGCATCCATACTCCAAACCATCGCTGGGTCGTCGTGTCAGCCCTGGCCCGCTGCCATCACCTCTTTCCCGATTCTCGTTACCTCGCGCGCCTGGACCAATGGCTGGCCGAAGGCATTGACCAGGACGAAGAAGGACAGTTCACCGAGCGCAGCACCGGAATCTACAATGCGGTGACCGACCGGGCGTTGCTGACGGCTGGGCGAATACTCGACCGTGCCCTCCTATTCGATCCGGTGCGGAAGAACCTGGAGACCATGGTCTACCTCCTGCACCCCAACGGCGAGGTGGCTACCGACATCTCCCGCCGCCAGGACCGCTTCCAGCCCGCTACCCTGCGGCCCTACTACCAGGCTTACCGCTTCCTGGCGCGCCACGACCGTAACGGACGCTTCGCAACCGTCGCGAACGACATCGAGCGGTACCATCTCGAGCAATTGGGCGGAGAGTTGATCTACTTCCTGGAGATTCCAGAACTCCGGCAGGAGCTGCCGCCGCGCGAGGCGTTGCCCGGCGACTACGAAAAGTTTTTTTCGCTTTCTGGGTTCGTGCATATCCGGCGTGGCGAACGCAGCGCCACCATCCTGGGAGGAGACTCGAGGTTCTTTTCCTTCCGGAACGGCGGCGCGGTGGTCGAGGCCGTGCGCCTGGCCAGCGCCTTTTTCGGTAAAGGACAGTTTTCCGCCCCCCTGACACGTTCAGGAAGCATGTATCGGCTGGAGCAGGAACTAGAGGGATATTACCTGCAACCCCTGGATCCGGGAGATCGTCGAGCGGATGGGAATTGGCTGGCGATGCCCAACTCCCGCCGCGCCCACAGCAATGTCTTCCACTTGCGGTCTCGCGTGGATGTTCGCGAGAGCGAGGACGGCTTCGAACTTTCCCTGGACGTCGGTGGCACCGACCGGGTTCCGTTTGCGCTCGAGATCACGCTGCGGCCGGGAGGACAGCTCACGGGCGATGGGCTGGCTCCCCTGCCAGACGTGCCCAACGCTTATTTGCTCGCAGAGGGTTTCGCGAGCTATGAACTCGCTGGCCGTCGGCTGCGCATCGGTCCTGGCTTCCGGCGCCACACATGGACCCAACTGCGCGGCGCCGAACCCCGCCTGCAAGGAGTTACCCTGTACCTGACCGATTTCACCCCCCTGAACAAGACTCTGCGGTTCGCCGCCCGGTGACGCTCGGCGCGAGGACGGAATGGATTGCCGCTCACCGGAGGGTCGTCGCAGCCTTTGAATGAGCCCGTGGGTCTGGCTTGGGCTTCGCGTCGATTCCAAAGTACATTCGGCGCTTATTTCTTGGGCTTACGAAGGACTTCTTCCGGATGATAGTGGTGGGGACCGCGAATGACTTTCCCCTTGGGGTTTTCTCGCAGGAAGTAGAGATAAGGGCGAGGCGGCACGCCCCTCTTCTCTTCGTACAGCTCGTAGAATTTCCCCTCAAACTCGATGGTCAGCAGGCGGCCCCACTTCTTGGGCCGGCAGGAGGCGATGCCGAGGTCGTAGCTGATGCCCGTGAAGCGGTGGACCTCGTCGACCACGCGCGGTCCCAGGGCTTTCTCCGCGCGCCACCGCTGAACTCGTTCGATACTCCAGCCCAAAACGTGCAAGGGCAATGTGCCCGGCGTATCCTCCGTGAGGGCGGCGCTGAAAGCCCGCAGCGTCCCCTCGAGAGCGAAGTAGCAGAGAAGCAGGGAAAGGGGGCTGAAGACATATTCCGCCAGGGTGGTGAAGCCCATCCCGAACTGCGCCGCCATGGAGGCCAGGACCTCCTCTCCGCCGCCGCGCTTCATCGCCGCGTCTGCGATCGTTCCAGTTCGATATTGGATGAAATAGATATAGCGGCTGACGTAGATCACCCCGCACAGAACCGTCTCGATGATGCCGGAGAGAATCGTGGCACGGCGGAAGTCCGCGCTCGTTGCCCAGGCCCAGCAACTTCGGTAGGATTTGGGAAGGAGCGAGACCATCGTGCCCAGTAAGTAGTCGGAACACAGTTTAGCCCCCTCGTAGAACGGGATTTCCATTTTGCCATCCTGAGCGGCAGTGAGTATACACCTAACCACCTTCGTTGGGAGTGTTTGGTTCGTGCTTCCATCGCGAACGACTTCGGTGGGCACCGGCTCGCCCTGCTGGGCGCACAACAGCCTGATGACAACTTGCGGCAAATGCAACGAACGTGCAAACGCTAGTGCAATGAAAAAAAGCAAACTCTTGGTTGGGGCGCGCGGATTTGATAAGGGCAGTGACAAGTGACGGGAGACGAGCAGGAAGAACTGACTTGTCACTCGTCACTCTCCACTCGTCACTGATTCATTGGTCGGGGCGCGCGGATTCGAACCGCGGACCTCTTGCGCCCAAGGCAAGCGCGCTACCAGGCTGCGCCACGCCCCGAAATGGAATACAATTTCATTTTGCCAAGCTTCTTTCGGGGTGTCCAGTGCGAATCACGGTGTCGGACGCTGCAAAGGCGGTGCCGCCGCAGCGAGACGGCAGTCCAAGGAGACAGCGATGATGAAACGCAGATATCGAAAAACGATAGCAACAGTCTCACTTCTGCTGGCAGTGGTGGGTACTCTCGCGCTAGCGTGTTGGGGGGCTGCACAGACTGAAAAATCCAAAAAGGTCTACATGATTACTGATATGGAAGGGGTGAGTGGGATCTACGACTCTGAACTCCAAGTCGAGCCGTTTCAGAGTCCGCGTTGGGAGGAGTCACGCAAGTTGCTTACGGGCGAGGTGAACGCTGCCGTCGTGGGCTTACTGGCGGGCGGCGCCACAGACGTGGTGGTCTGGGACGGGCATGACTCAGGCCGCAGCCTTTCCGTGCTCGACATCCATCCTAAGGCGCGGTTGCTGACCGGCAGGCCCATCTCACGCACGCTCGAACTCGACCCTTCCTATAGCGCCGTGGTTTTCATCGGACAACACGCCATGGCCGGCGCGGACAAGGGCATTCTCAGTCACTCCTATGACTCGCGCGGCATCCAGAACATCTGGGTCAGCGGCAAGCCCACAGGGGAGATTGGGGGGCGCGTGATGCTTGCCGGCGCCTTGAATATTCCGGTCATCATGTTGTCGGGTGATACTGCGGCTTGCAAGGAGATACACGACCTGATTCCTGAAGCGGAGTGCGCCGAGGTAAAGAGTGGAGTCAGCCGCACCGCAGGATTCATGCTCTCACACCCTGCCGCCTGCGCGCTCATCCGTGAAAAGGCGCAGCGAGCGATGCAGCGACTGGCAGAGTTCAGACCTTACAAGATCCCGGGCCCCGTGGAAGTGAAAGTAGAATTTACACCGACTGCGGCCAGGAGTTTCGAGCCACGCGAGGGCGTGGAAAGAGTGAACGATCGCACCTGGGTGTTTCGGGGAAAAGATATTATGGAGGCCTGGCTGAAATACGGGTATTTCTGATTTGCTGACAGCTTTGAGAAGGGGGTGCAGAATGGCTCGAAAGAAGATCCTTATGCTGGTTGGGGACTACGTTGAGGACTACGAGGTCATGGTGCCGTTTCAGGCTTTGCAGATGGTTGGGCACACCGTTCATGCGGTCTGCCCGGATAAGGAGGCGGGAGCAACGGTCCGAACGGCCATCCACGACTTCGAAGGCGATCAAACCTACAGCGAAAAGCGGGGGCATAACTTCGCGCTCAACGCCAGCTTCGACGAGGTGAAGCCGGAGGATTACGATGCTCTGGTAATACCGGGTGGACGCGCGCCCGAATACCTCCGCCTGAATGAGAAGGTTATCGAGATTGTGCGGCACTTCAGTGATGCCGGCAAACCCATTGCGGCCATCTGCCATGGGGCTCAGATTCTCGCTGCCGCCCGGATTCTGAAGGGACGAACTTGCAGTTGTTATCCCGCTGTGTCGCCGGAGGTGATGGCGGCGGGCGGCGCTTACGTTGACCTGCACATGGATGAAGCGCACCTTGAGCGAAACCTTGTCACGGCCCCGGCATGGCCCGCTCACCCGGCATGGCTTGCCACGTTCCTGCGAGTGTTGGGCACCAGAATCGAGCCCTAAGGGCAGTGAAGAGTGACAAGTGACGAGTGACGAGTGACGAGCAGAAGGCAGACGACAGGCGGTGAAAGGGCAGTGACGAGTGACCCGCCGCGGCGGGACGAGTGACGAGCAAGAATTCAGGATTCAGGAACTGCGGCCCCCGCGCCTGCTCACTCCTCATACCTGAGACCCGGCAGCTACTCCTCTGCCTCCCGGCTTCTGACTCCTGCTTGCCACTTGTCACTCGTCACTTGTCACTAGCTTTTGAACTGCTCGTCGATCTCCACCTGGTATCCGGTGGCAACGCGGTTCGTTTCGTTCGCCATACCGACCACGGCCATGAGTTCGGCAAACATGGAATCTGTCATGCCTGCCTTGCGGGCCGCGGCCGTGTGCGACGCGATGCAATAGTTGCACTGATTGGTGACACTGACGGCCACATAGATCATCTCTTTGATGAGCGCGTCCAGGGCTCCCGGGACCATGATCTCTTTCACACTCTGCCAGGTGCGGCGCAGCGTGGTTAGATCGTGGGCGATGGCCTTCCAGAAGTTGTTCACCCGATCCGTCTTGCGGGTGGCCATGATATCGTCGTAGACGGCCCGCACCTCGGGGCTCGCTTGTTCGTACTCAATTAAACCCAACGTTGCCATTTCAATCTCTCCAATCTATCCATCGTCGAACAAGCCTACCACAATCGGGCTTTTGTAGGAGGTTGCTCAAATTGCCAGCTTCATAATCCGGACGAAATAATATAAAGTCCACTTCGCAGAGTGCGGCAGCAAGCACTGAGTCGTCGGTGAGATGGCGCTTAAGAAAGCGGGTGTGATTGGGAAGGGAAAGCCTGTTTGGTTTGTAGAGATCGAGACCCGGGCGAGGGAAAGGAAGCAAAATGGAGCAACAGAATTTCTTCAGCTTGAGGAATCGTATCGCCGTGGTGACGGGGGGCGGGCAGGGCATCGGCGAAGGAATCGCAACGCGTTTATACGCCGCCGGGGCAAAAGTAGCCGTTCTAGACGTGAACGAAGAAGCGGCGAAGTCGGTTGCCAAGTCGATTGAGGGAATGGGGGTGAAGTGCGACGTCACATCCGCCCCTTCCGTGCAGGGCGCTATCGACCGGGTGCGGGAAGAGTGGGGGGCAATCGACATCGTGGTGAACAATGCGGGAATCACAGGGAAGACAGCACGGCTCTGGGAATTAGAAGAAGAGGACATGGACCGTGTTTATGCGGTGAACCTCAAGGGCGTTTTCCTGATGTGCCGCGCCGTGATTCCCGAAATGCTGGCGCGGCGGTACGGCCGGATCGTGAACGTGGCTTCGATTGCCGGCAAGGAGGGAAATCCCACCCTCGTTCCCTATTCCAGCAGCAAGGCGGGCGTCATCGCGCTCACCAAAGCCCTCGCCAAGGAGGTTGCCGACCAAGG
Source organism: Terriglobia bacterium (assembly GCA_049514855.1). GTDB lineage: Bacteria > Acidobacteriota > Terriglobia > UBA7540 > UBA7540 > CAVROP01. The sequence continues at coordinate 1,708 of JBEKUR010000137.1, read as the reverse complement.
CGACATCACCGTGAACAGCATTGCCCCCGGGGTGGTCAGGACGAAGATCCTTGATACCATCGCGCCGCAGACCGTCCAGTACATGATCAGCAAAATCCCCATGGGGCGCACCGGGAAGATTGAAGAGGTTGCTGCGCTGGTTCATTTTCTTGTTTCGTCGGAGGCCTCGTTCACCACCGGGCAGTGCTACGACATTTCGGGCGGGCGGGCTACGTATTGAACCCATGATTCTACTTCCACGCCAGACACAAATGTTGGTAATGTTGGTTGTGTATGCGTTTTGAGATATTCGTGGCGCTGCGGTACCTGAAGGCCAAGCGGAGACAATCTGTCATCTCCGTGGTCACCGTGATTTCGATTCTAGGGGTCATGGCTGGCGTATGCGCGTTGGTTGTGGCTCTGGCGATTAACAACGGTTTCCGCGAGGAATTGGAAAAGAGCCTGCTGGGCGCCACCGCCAACGTCAACCTCCTACGGTCCAAGAACGACGGAATCAAAGACTACGAAGCGCTGGGTGCGCGACTCAGCAGCCTGCCGCATGTGGCGGCGTGTGCTCCCGCACTCTACGGAGAAGTCCTGGGTTCTTTTCACTCGCGTGCTCAAGGCGTAGTCCTGAAAGGTGTTGATCCCCAGCGCGAAATCCACGTCGGTGACCTTCTTATGAGGCTGCGCGAGGGTACACTCGAGGGCCTTTCGCAGACTTTTGCTGACGCTGACCCCATCATTCTTGGCAAGGAGTTGGCCAAGTCGCTCGGGGCCTACGTGGGCGACACCATCCTCATCACCAGCCCCCAGGGTTATTTGACTCCCCTGGAGGTGGTTCCCAAATTCCGCCACTTCCGGGTAGTGGGCGTGTTTGACTCCGGCTTCTATGACTTTGACGCCACCTGGGCGTTTACCAACCTTCCTGCGGCGCAACGCTTGTTTGATTTGGCCGATGTGGCTTCCGTGATAGAGTTCAAGATTGATGACATCTATCGGGCCGCCTCCGTGGCCGACCAGATTCGGGAGGCCGCCGGCAAGGGATTTGAGACCACCACCTGGATGGAGCAGAACCATTCCCTGCTAAGCGCTCTGCGTCTGGAGCGCCTGGTGACCATCCTGACCATTGGCCTGATCGTGGTGGTCGCTGCCCTCAACATCTTCATTACTCTGGCCATGATGGTGATGGAGAAGAACCGGGATATTGCCGTGCTGATGTCCATGGGCGCCAGGAAGAGGCAGGTGTGGGCGGTCTTCACTCTTCACGGGCTGCTCATCGGCACCTTCGGGAGTCTGCTGGGGCTTATTCTTGGTTATGGGACTTCCTGGCTTGGGGGCCGTTACAAGCTGATCCCGCTCCAGGCGGACGTTTACGCGCTAGCCTCGGTACCTTTTCATGCTCGCCCGTGGGACGGAGTTTGGATTACCTTGGCGGCGCTCAGCATCAGTTTTCTGGCGACGCTCTATCCGGCACTATCGGCGGCCAGACTGGACCCGGTGGAAATCCTGCGTTACGAATGAAGAGATTGATTCATCGGGCCCAATGACCCGATGGCCCAATGACCCAATGACCCGATGGCCCAATGACCCGATGACCCAATGGCCCGATGACCCGATGGCTCAATCGTCTGCTGGCGCGCTCTTGCGGACCGCGAATCTTACGAAGATTTTCCGCTCCGGCGACGAGGAGATCGTGGTCTTCGACGATCTGAATCTGGAAGTTCGC
>JBEKUR010000136.1:0-15907 GCA_049514855.1 Terriglobia bacterium | reverse complement strand
CGAATTCCCGGTCCTTTACACCAACGCCAAGAAAGGTGTCGCCCACCGTCATGTCGGCGACGGCTCGCAAGACCTTTTGCCACTGTTTGAAGCGATTGTGAACTCCATCCCCGCCCCCGCTGGCGATCCGGAGGCTACCCTGCAGCTTCAGGTGGCGAACCTCGACTACAGCGACTACCTGGGCCGCATCGCCATCGGCCGGGTGTTCAACGGCACCGTTCACTTTGGGGACGAAGTGGCTATCGCCAAGCTCTCGGGGGAATTGGTCCGGACTCGAATCACCAAGCTCTACACCTTTCTTGGCCTGGAACGGGAAGAGGTGCAGGAAGTGCCCGCCGGCGACATCGTCGCCCTCGCCGGAGTCGAGGGCATCCAGATTGGCGAAACCATCACCGACCCCGAGCGGCCCGCTCCGCTCGAGCCCATCGTCATCGATGAGCCGACCATCGCCATCGTCTTGACGGTGAACACCTCGCCGCTCGCGGGCCGCGAAGGCCAATACGTGACCTCTCGCCACTTGCGCGAGCGGTTGGAAAAAGAGCTGCTCACCAACGTCTCGATCGCCGTGGACTGGCAGGACTCGACGGACACCTTCCGGGTGCTGGGGCGCGGCGAGCTTCAGCTTGCCATCCTGATCGAGACCTTGCGCCGCGAGGGCTACGAGCTGGTCGCAGGCAAACCGCAGATCGTGGTCCGCAGGGAAAACGGCAAGCTCCTGGAACCCGTCGAGCTCCTTGTGGTCGATTGCCCGGAGTCGTTTACCGGACTGGTGATTGAGACCCTGGGAAGCCGCCGCGGGCAGATGACCAAGATGGTGAATCACGGGTCCGGCCGCGTCCGCCTGGAACTCCGCATCCCCTCACGCGGGCTCATTGGATTGCGCAGCCAGTTGCTCACCGAGACGCGCGGCACGGCGCTGCTGCACTCCCTTTTTGATGGCTGGACGGAATACCAGGGAGAAATGGCCACTCGCCCTACGGGAGTTCTGGTGGCTGACCGCGCCGGCATCACCACCGCTTATGCCCTCAACAACCTTCAGTCGCGTGGCGAGCTTTTCTATGGGCCTGGCACGGAGGTCTATGAGGGCATGATCGTGGGTGAGAATTCGCGCGCCGACGATATCGACATCAACGTCACGAGGGAAAAGAAGCAAACCAACATGCGCGCCTCGGTGGCCGATGAGGCCATCCGCCTTATTCCTTACCGCCCGCTCAGCCTCGATCAAGCTCTCGACTTCATCGCCGACGATGAATACGTCGAGGTCACGCCTAAGTCCATCCGGCTGCGGAAGAAAATCCTTGCCGCCAACCGTCGCCCCAAACCCTGGGAGAAGAAGCAACTCGCGCCAACGGTTTAGCCCGGCGTGCCAGATGATCGTCCAATGGGGGAGATAGTGTCTCGGCCGCAGAACACGTTCAAATGCCAAAGGCCCCATTGACTTGCCCCTGCCTGCGGGCTAAGATGCGCTTTCAAGATTAGGTTGCTTCCCATGGTTGGCCGCACTTTCGGGCACTACCGCATAATTGACAAGCTGGGCGTTGGCGGGATGGGTGTGGTGTACAAGGCCGAAGATGCCCGTCTCGGCCGTTTCGTGGCGCTCAAGTTCCTGCCGCAAGAGCTTGCCAAAGACCGTCAAGCCCTGGAGCGCTTTCGGAGGGAAGCTCGGGCAGCCTCGGCTCTCGACCATGCGCACATTTGCACGATTTATGACATCGGCGAACACGAAGGTCAGCCTTTCATTGTGATGCAGTTGCTGGAAGGCCAGACGCTGAAGCAACGTATTGCGGCAAAGCCGTTTAAGGTGGACGAAATCCTGGACCTCGGTATCCAGCTCGCCGACGCGCTCGACGCGGCGCACGCGAAGGGCATTGTGCATCGGGACATCAAGCCTGCAAACATTTTCGTCACCGAGCGGGGGCAGGCGAAGATTCTGGACTTCGGCTTAGCCAAGTTGGCGTCGCAGCCGAAGCCGGTGGCCGAAGCTGTCGGCGCAACAGCTATGCCCACGCTGGGGACCCGCGAAGAGCATCTGACCAGCCCTGGGGCAGCGATGGGTACGGTGGCCTACATGTCACCCGAGCAGGCGCTGGGCGGGGAACTCGATCCGCGCACCGACCTTTTCTCCTTTGGGTTGGTTCTCTACGAGATGGCCACCGGACGTCCTGCTTTTTCGGGAACCACTTCGGCTGTCATTTTCGACAACATCCTCCACAAAGCGCCACCCTCCCCGCTGCGCTTGAATCCCGACCTGCCGGATGAACTGGAACGCATTATCAACAAGGCGCTGGAGAAAGACCGCGAGGTCCGCTACCAGCACGCGTCCGACCTGCGCGCCGACCTGAAGCGCCTGAAGCGCGATACGGATTCGGGCCGCGCGGCCTCGGTTGCCGCGGCGGCCATAACTCCCACCCAAGAAGTGAGCAGCCAGATTGCGGTTGCTGCCCGGGCCCCATCGGGTCCGGCTGAGTCGGTTACGCCGAGCCGGGCGAGCCATGGGGGGCCGCGCGGCAGCTGGGTGATTGCCGCCGTAGCGGTGGTAGCGCTGATCGCCTTGGTCGGAGCCTTGTTGCACTTCCGGCGAACGCCGGCTCTGACCGAGCGGGATTCCATCGTGGTGGCGGATTTCGTTAACACCACCGGCGAGTCTGTTTTCGATGGGACGCTGAAAGAGGCACTCACCGTGCAGCTCGGCCAATCCCCTTATCTGAACATCCTCCCGGAATCTCGGCTGCGTGAGGCCTTGCGCTACATGGGCCGTTCTCCCGATGAACGAGTCTCGAACGATGTGGCCCGCGAGATCTGCCTGCGCGAGGGGGTCAAGGCGATGCTGACAGGCTCCATCTCGAGCCTCGGCAGCCACTACGTGATTACCCTGACAGCCGTCAACGCGCAGACGGGTGACGCGCTGGCCCGCGAGCAGATCGAGGCCGAAAGCAAAGAGCAGGTGCTGAAGGCGCTGGACCGCGCCGCCTCCAGCCTGCGGCGCAAACTCGGCGAGTCCCTCGGCTCGGTTCAGAGGTTCGCAACTCCTCTCGAGGAAGCCACCACCTCGTCGCTCGAGGCGCTGAAAGCCTTCAGCCTTGGACAAGCCGAACACCATAAGCTGGCTGAAGACAAAGCCATGCCGCACTTGAAACGCTCCATCGAACTGGACCCCAATTTCGCCATGGCGGATGCGACCCTGGGCGTGGTCCTCAGCAATTTGGGGGAAAAGAAGCAGGCTTCGGATTACCTGAAGAAGGCGTTTGAGCTGAAGGAGAGGGCGAGTGAGCGGGAGAAGTTATACATCTCCGGGCATTACTATGAGATGGTAACGGGACAGGCCGACCGAGCCATTGAAGTCTTTGAGTCGTGGAAAGAAACCTACCCACGCGACACTGTTCCCCGCGACAACGTGGCGATCCGGTACAGTGAGATTGGGCAGTATGAGAAGGCCTTAACCAACGCCAGCGAAGCGATGCGCCTGGACGCGAAGGATCGCTTCGCCTACCAGAATGCAGCAGTTGCTTACGAAAAGCTCGATCGCTACGATGACGCGAAGGCCGTTGCGGAGCAGGCCATCGCGCAGAATGTTGACTCTTTCGCTGTGCACGCGGGGCTCTACGATATTGCCTTCATCCGGGGCGACGCCGCCGGCATGCAGCGCGAGATAGCATGGGCGGCCGGAAAACCGGAGGAACCGTATATGGTCTTTCTCGCGTCGCAGGCTGAATACTCGTTGGGGAAAACTCAGAGGGCTCGCGAGACCTTCAGGCGCGCGGCCAGTTTAGCCGAGTCGGAGGGCCTCAAAGAGGCGGCGGCTAATGCGCGAGCGATGGAGACTGTTTTGGAGGCCGCGTATGGCAATATCCAAGAGGCTTACCATAAGGCTACAGAAGCTCTCACCTCCCCAGTGGACAGGAATACGAGGATGACATTAGCAACCGCGCTAGCGCTATGCGGAGACACCAATCGGGCTCAGAAACTCATCGAGGAGTTAGCGAAAGATTTCCCCTTGGACACTCTGCTCAACAATGTCTCCCTTCCCGTAGCGCGGGCGATCATTGAGATCCAGCACAACAACCCCACGCGAGCCATTACGCTGCTGGAGGCAGCCAGCCCTTACGAACTCGCCGACTACGGGCCCATGTACTTTCGCGGGAAAGCCTACTTGCAGGCGCGTGACGGAGCGAAGGCTGCCGCCGAACACCAAAAGATCCTGGACCATCGCGGCATAGACCCCCTGAGTCCATTTTACGCACTGGCACGGCTGGGGTTGGGACGCGCTTACGCGCTTCAGGGCCAAACGACAAAGGCCCGTACCGCGTACCAGGATTTTCTCGCCTTCTGGAAAGACGCCGACCCCGACATTCCCATCCTGAAACAAGCCAAGGAAGAGTACGAAAAGCTCAGGTGACTGCGCACAATATGCTGTAAGCCACGAGGTGTCGTGTTCGCTATCGCCGTGTAGGTGCGCTGTGGTTTCGGCACGCGGGCTAGTATTGTGTCACACTTGATTGTTCACAATAGCTATTCGCTTGGCCCCCCCATGTCCGCTCTCCCCCAGGTCACTTATTCGGTTCCCAGGGCGATGACGAAGTATTGCGTGTGTGCGGGGCCGGGGTTCTTGATGCCATGCTCCTCATTCGAGGCCACGTAGGCCACGGAACCGGGGCCGAGGCGGGAGGCCCGGGCGGTGATGGTAACCTCGAGGGTGCCCTCGCGGACCAGGAAGGCTTCTTCGTGTGCATGGTGATGTGCCGGATGAGGCATGGCACCGGGCGCAAGGTCGGTCTCATGCATCTCTACTCGGTAGCCACTGTGAGTCTTTCCTTCCAGGATGCGGCGAAGCGTATGTCCGTCACCAGATTGGACGGGCAGATCCTCGAATCGGACCGTCTTTGAAGGGATTGGGGCTTCCGCCGCCAGACCGTGCGAGGCCATCAGTGCAGGAATCCAAAAGTATACTTCGCGCCTCGAACATTTCATTGCTATGCTCCTCCTGGAGCTGTTGGTTGTGACCGAGTGAAGTCGATCGACTGTCGTTTACCTGTCATTCCGAGCGAAGCGAGGAATCTCGCTCCGATCTTTTGTCTTGGAAAAGCCCAGAACGAGATTCCTCGCTTCGCTCGGAATGACAGGCAACGAATCCGGCATCTTTTGCTACGGCTGAACAGAGGGCTGTACTGCCGGGGGAGCTTGGGCGGTTGGTTGTCGGGCAGCGCCTTTAGACGACTCTGTTTTCACCATTTGCCTGTAAACGGCCTCCAGTGCCTCCGAAACCAGCTCCGGCGCATGCCATTTATATTTCTCCAACAGGGGACCTATTTCACGCTTCACTTCGCTTAGGGATTTTCCTTCCTGGAAGCGCGTCTCAACTTCTTTTCCGAACCATTCCAGAAACTGCCGGAACTCTGCAAGCTCCTTCTTCCCGCCGGGCGCGCCATGACCGGGGACGTAAACTTCCACGTCCCACCCCTCGACCTGTCGCAGGGCGTCAATCCACTCATGGACCTTCCTTGAATCGATGCGAGGGAAGTAGTTGTTTTGAAATAGCTCACCGAGGAACAAGACCTTTGCCGCCGGCAGATAAACAACCGCGTCATCTCCAGACCCATTCTTGAGCAGGCAGAGCAGCTTAATCTCCTGCCCGCCCAGCCGCAGCGACATTTGGCCGCCGAAAGTTTGGGTGGGAACTGTGATGTGGAAGCCGCGCATGCGGCTTTGCAGTTTCGATTTGTCATCTTCTTCGGCCAGACGGCGGCCCAGTAGTTGCCGGTAGTTGAGGATCTCTTGCTGCGTTTTCGCCGACGAAATCAGGGTGGCTTGCTGCTCCGTGAAGACTTCGTTGCCCAGCATCTGCTCGCCGCTGGAATTGGTGTCGATAACGTACCTCACGGGCAATTCGGAGTGATGCCGGATCTCATAAAGCAATTCGCGGCCGTGAAAAGGGCCATTGGTTGTATTCACCACGATCACGCCCTCCGCGGTGACGATGAATCCCGCCGTCCCCGCGCGGTCGAACTGAGGATCTCCGTCCAGGTCTAGAACATCATCCCCAACCCATACGAAAACATTCGGCTTCACTTCCTGGACCTTGTAGAGCCAACCGGCAGCCGGACAGTAAGCCGAAGGCAGTAGGCAGAAGGCAGCAAGCAGTAGGCAAGGGCAGAAAAGTGTCAGGAGGCGGGTGCTTGGCAAAAGATTCCAAATAGCAGCGTACGAACTGCCAACTCTCGACTCTTCGACTCTTAACTTTCGACTCTTGTCAAATGTCCACATACACCTGTGCACGCCAGCCCTGCGCTGTTTCCCTCAAATCAAGCTGATGGTAAGTTATGGCTTTCACCAGCAATTTGGCTTGATGCCGCGTCCGGTCGAACTTCTCACCTCGCGCCATGGCCTCCAGTGAGTGATCCGTGAGGTCCTCAACCTCGAAGTCGCGAAACAGCCAACCCTCCGCGTCGAAGAGATACAGAATTTCACTCAACCAGTTTACCAGCAGGTTGGGCATATCGGAAGCTTCTGCGCGCAGCGACAATTCTCCCTGGGGCACAATCGTTTCGAGATCCACCATCAAGTGCATCAGGGCGCGGGCCGCATTGGCAAATACTTCCTTGCGCGTGGCCCCAAACGCCTCGAAGCCGATGTCGGCCGTGTGCTCGAGCACGCGAAAGGGCTGCATCTTAGGTCTTTCACCGTTCAGCCGTCAACTTTCCGCCCATCATTCTGAGCGGCTCTTTTCCAGATCAAAGCTGAAACCAGACGGGAAATAGGTTCTCATCATACTCAACCTTTGCCCCCTTGGGTAGTCCGTCCGAAACCTGCTAGACTTTTTCCGAACCCTTGAGTAGGATGGGCGAGAGAATAACGGGGCCCTATGTCTTCTCATAGCACGAATCTCGAGGTTGCGATTGTGGTGGGGTTCGGCGCCGGTCTCTTCTGGTTCTTCAAGGGGTTTCGCGTCTACCGGGAGTATCGGGTGCTGGCCGACACCCCCGAGATCCCGATTCGCAGCATGGCCATGGGCTTGGTGGAGATCCATGGCAAGGCCAAGGGCCAGCAGACCGTCCTGAGCCCCGTCACCAAGACTCCGTGCTTTTTCTATAAGGTTGATATTGAGAGGTGGGTGCGAGATAAGAATGGCGGGCACTGGTCCCATGCGGCGACCCACGCCGAAGGCGTCCGGTTCTACCTCGAGGACGCAACGGGTAAGGTCCTGGTCGATGCTCATGGGGCCGAATGCGATTTGATTCAGACCACGAAGCGCGAAACAGGGCGGGGCGTTGGAGCTTCGTTGGGACGCCTATTCGGCGGAACTCGAGACTCGAGCCTGACAACCGGCTCCGGGGTTTCTGACTCTGACCTGCTCAATTACGCAGAGTCGGTGGTTTCGACGGCTCACAGCACTTTCTCTCTTGACGGAGGGAGTCTTCTCTCAGGCCTGGGACGAGGCTCCCTAGGTTTGGGGATGGGTTCAGAACACCGTTATCGCTTGAGCGAGTATTGCATCGTTCCTGAACATTGGTACGCCGTCACCGGGACTTGCGTTGAGAACCCCAATCCCCAGGACGAACACGACCGGAACATGATCGTGAAGGGGCAGAATGAGCCCACGTTTTTGATCTCTTGGCGAAGTGAAAAGGAACTCCAGAGCGCCTTGCGAAATCGTGCAGCCCTGCATATTTTCGGCGGGGGAGCGCTCTCGGTCGCGTGTTTGGCCATTCTGCTATTCAGGCTCGGCTGGCTGTAGAGCAGTGACGAGAAATTATTGAAGGGGGACAATGAGATGGGAGTTGCGATCCTGATTGGTTTGGTTGTAGTCCTGATGGTGGTGGGGGTCTTTGTCTATTTCATCACTATTTACAACAGCTTGGTGCGCCTGCGGAATGACATTGATAAGGCGTGGGCCAACATTGACGTGCTGCTCAAGCAACGTCACGACGAGCTACCCAAGCTGATCGAGACCTGCAAAGGCTACATGCAGTACGAGCAGAAAACCTTTCTGCTCATTACCGAAGCCCGTACCGCGTTCATGAGAGCCAACACGGTGGCGGAGAAGGCCCAGGCTGATAACTTCATGACTGGCGCATTGAAATCGCTATTTGCGGTCGCAGAGAACTATCCCGAGCTGAAGGCCAACAATAATTTCATGCAGCTCCAGAACCGGATATCCGAACTGGAAGAAAAGATTGCCGACCGCCGCGAGTTCTTTAATGACGACGTGAACACTTACAACATCCGAATCCAGCAACTGCCGGATGTCTTTATTGCGGGCATGATGGGCTTGCAACGCAAAGACCTGTTCAAGGTGACAGAGGAAGACCGCCACGACGTGGAAGTGAAGCTCGGTCAGTAGGTGGTAGGTGGTATGTGGCAGATGGGGACAAGCAAGGCGGAGATCCTACTGCGTGTCGTCTACCGACCAATCAGCGCGAAGGATGTGAAAGGAGTCTGCTGTGGTACTTGCATTGTTTCTGGGTGGATTGATTGTTGGGCTCGCGGTGGTGGCGGTGCTGGCAATCATCGTCATCGCCATCATCATGTATTTTGTGGGCCTTTACAACAGCCTCGTGACATTCAAGAACAATATCGAACGGTCATTCTCCAATATCGATGTCTTGCTCAAGCAGCGCCACGACGAGCTTCCCAAATTGATCGAGACCTGCAAGGGTTACATGCAGTACGAGCAGAAAACCTTGCAAGCCGTCACCGAGGCCCGCACGGCCTTTATGCGCGCCACCACGCCGGCGGAAAAGGCTCAGGCGGATAACATGGTGAGCGGGGCGCTCAAGACTTTGTTTGCGGTGGCTGAGAAATACCCCGACTTGAAAGCCGACACCAACTTCATGCAGCTCCAGGGCCGCATCACGGAACTGGAAACCAAGATTGCAGCGCAACGTAGCGCCTACAACGAGGATGTGAACGCTTTCAACATCCGCATCGCCCAGGTCCCCGCAAATTTTGTCGCCGGGTTTATGGGCCTCCAGCCCCATGCTCTCTTCCAAGTGGCCGAGGCGGACCGCGAGGACGTCAAGGTCAGCTTCACTTAGTCGTCTCGCTTAGGAAGGAGGGTATCGAAATGAATGGGAACAGAGGGTCATCGCGTCTTGGGATTGGAACTGCTGTGCTCGCGACATTCCTATTGATGGGGTGGGCGCCTCTTCTCAAAGCGATTGATGACGGCACGGTCGCGACCGCTGCGGTCCCAAGCGTCCCCAACTTCCAAGCTCCCGGTGGTGGGTCTGTCGGCGTGGAGGTCATCCCCGGCGAACGTGTGACAGTAACCAGCGATTACTGGAGGCTCGAGTACGACCTTCGCAATGGGGGAGTCCTGGATAGCATTGTTTTTCTCCATGGCTCCGGCAGAAACATCTTGGTGAAACCCTTCCGAACTTCCGTGGATCAATGGTCAGACGCCAATGCCCCTCATGTGGAGTATAGGTCTTCGCGCGAAGGTGACGTGCTGCGCCTGGAATTTTGGGGGCAGATGGCGACTGCCGACCGAAAACCCGGCGGGGTGGGTTTCGAGACGACCTGGACACTCTCCCCTTTTATTGTGCGCGCCGACCACAAGCTCCGGTTCTCGGAAAGCTTGCGGGTCTCAACTGTGGACATTGCCTCGACGTCGTTGCTGCCCCAACTCGACGAGTATGGACTGCGCGTTGGCCCCACCGACGATCCCGATGGTAGAAAGCAATCGCCGGCAAGCTTCGGAAAGATCTCTGGAGCCGGAGCGCAACTGATCGAGGAGCACCACGCCCCCATCTACATGTTCTTTTTTGATCGCGGCGTGGAAGGATTCGATCTGACGACGGCTTCGGACCTGGCCGCGTGGGAAAATGGCCTGACGGGCAAGGGCGGCGTGGGGCGTTATTCGGCGGAGGTGGCGGAAAACGGGACGAGCATTCGGATTCTGCGGCAACCGCTAAAGGTAATGGCGCCCGTGAAAGTCCCCCAGGGCGACTTCACTTTCAGCTATTACCTGGGCCTTCCCCGCATCGTCGAAAAGGCAAACCGAAAGTGGCGTCATCTCTCCTTCGACAATCACCACATGCCCTCGGAGGAAGAAGTCAAGCGTTGGGCCGAGAACGGGGTCAACGTCGTGCGGCTGCACAACGACTATTATGCGGACGAGAACTTTTGGCACGATGGCGCCTGGCCTCCCTACGACGAGAAGGGCATGGAAGAGTTGCGGCGGGTCATCGCCGCCTGCCACCGGTACAAAATCCTGATTGTTCCTTATTTCTCGATGCATGAGTTTCATCCCCAGTCTGCCGGCTATTCCCAACACGCCCAAGAATGGGCGCGGACCAACGACGAGCTGGGCACGGTTTATCACAACAGCGTCGGGAAAGGTGAGTACGGCGCGCAAATGTGTCCTCAGTCCGGATGGCTCGAGCGTCGCAAGAGTGATGTTGAAAAAGCCTATCGCGAGCTCGGTTTCGACGGAATTTACTACGATTGGGCCATGTCGCTTCCTTGTAATAACAAGAACCACAACTCTAAACTGCACCTCGGGACGGACGCCGTGATCGACCTGCTGGCATGGACCCGGCGGCTGATCGCACCCAAGAACGGGATCCTGATCATTCACCAATACGGGCTGATACCTTCCATCAGCTTTGAGAACTTCGGCGACCTCATCGTTAACATGGAGGAGATGGCGGACGCCGAGGAGATGCTGCGGAGCGACAAAATTCCGGTCGTAACCGAGCTCGCAGAAAGTCTGGAGCGATCGCCGTGCCCCTCTTATCGCCCGGATCGGTCTGTAGAGCGAAATGAAGACAACATTGCTCAACTCGTGCTCTTTGGGATGTTTCCCTGGAGCAGCCCCGGGGAAGCGTTGGAAGTGACGCTCAAACTCTTTCATGCGTTCCAGCCCTACAGGTTGGAGGACTACCGTCTTTACAGCCCCTTGTCAGGGGCGGTGCATACGGCCTGGAATGACGTCTACGGAGCGGTTTACGCCAAGCCCGACCAAGCTCTGGTCGTCATCTCCAATACGAGCGGGCAACCGCGAAAGAGCGTGGTTTGGACGGTAAAACCCGCCGACCTCGGTTTGGGTTCATCCCTGGCGAGCGTGACCCTGAAGGACACGAAATCAGGGAAGGTTCAGACCCTTCCTTTGTCCGGGCTTCAGGACGGTTCGCTATCGACTGAATTGGGAGGATATGAATATCGTGTCTTTGAAGTCCGACCCGCGGCTCAGTGAGAAACCGGCGCGGGCTGGGACTGCGGAGGGTGCTTTTGCTGCTGGGCAGCACAGACCTCCTGAGCTTTGGGCTCGCCACCACGCATGAAAATGATTCCCCTCCTTGGTAAGGAGGGGGCCAGGGGGTGGTTGGTCCCCGTCAGCTCACGGACTGACGGACTCCCGTACCCACCACCTCCTAACCCCTTCCTCAGCCGAGGAGGGGGAGGACGCGCGTCAAGGGTCAAGAGTCACGCAGGCGCGTCAGTGTTTCGGGTTGTGGATTCCGTAATCAGCCTCGAGCTTCAAAGTCTCACCGGGTCCCAAAGCGCGCTTGGCCGACCAGAGCCCCAAAGTGACCGCGTTTTCTGCCTTACCGGTCCAATGTGCAAAGCAGCGCGAGACTTGATCCTTGGGGAAGCGATTGACCAAAACCAGACCCGCTCCCGTCTCCGAGAGCATCCACTCTCCGTCGGGCTGCTCCGAGCCATCATAGACTTTGGAACCTCTGGGCTCTTGCCCTGGCTGGAGCAGTCTTTGCTCGAGGGTTTTTCCATCCTGCTGGCGGAAGGAGAGGGCGGCCCGGTCCATGCTTTTGGCGTCAGCTCTATATTGTGACTGGAGCACGACGTCGAGGGAAGAAGTGCCGCCATTCTCCAAAGTGGTTTCAGTCTGCACGACCGGCTCATCTTTCCGAAGTCGAATCGTGCGCCTCGCCTTCAGTCCATTGGCAAAAGTGCCGGTGAGCTGCAGCTCCGAGGGCCCGGCTTGTGATTCCAGTTCCCACTTCGCCTCGTAGGGCTTGGCGGCGAGATAGTCGGAGTATACAAACAGGCTTAAGCCTCCGACGTCCGGATACGACCGCTCACCGGGATCGGGAAGACGTAACACGTCCTTGTCGGTTCTCTTATCGATCATTTGGATGGCCCGGCCGCTCAGTTCCGGCGCAACCACAACTCGCAACGCCGCATTCTCCAATGTCGCCACACGATAGGGCCTTATCGACTTGCTGAATTCTTCTTCGTCTCCGGCCAGCGTGGTCCCTTCGTGAAGTTCGGTGATCCCGAATGAGCGGACGTCATTCATGAAGCTCTGGAAGCTCTCTTTCAACTGGTCGAGGTCGGCGGGTGCGTACGATCCATCTCGCACCTGAAAGGCTTTCGTGTGCATCAGTCTCACGTAATCGATGGAGAGTCGCGCCTTGCGTACCCGCGTCCTCGTAGCATCATCATCGGCGGCTGTTTCGGCTTCATGGAAGAACTTCATGGACTGTGCAAGAAAGTCCTCCGACAGGTAGGGTGCCCCAGGGTTCGTGTAAATCCACATGTGATGCCCTTTTCCCTGGGGCGCCGGCCTCACCTGCCGGTGAAGCAAGTCGAAGTAGGCCCGCATCGGGCGCGCCGCCTTGCCATAGTACGCAGGCATGAACTCACGGATGATTCCGTTCACATCAACGCTCGAATTCCACAGCAAACGCGCCATCACGTAGCACCGCAGTTCGGCATTTTCTCCACCACCACCTTCGGCATAGTCGCCCTCGAGATATATGCCGACAACCCCGTGTTTCCGATACATGGGAATGTCCGCAGCAATTTCATCGAAGTCCGGAAAGGGAAGGAGGTAGTGTGCGAAATTTGTCACATAGTGCCATATGTAGAGCTGGTTCGTAATCTTCGACCACCCTCGGAGGTGCTCCAGGAAATACGCATCGTCTTGGCAATTTTCATACGCGTGCGCCTCGCAGGCCCCGATGGGGCAGAGGCGGATGCGAACGTTGGGGAGCGGACGGACTTTCAGCGGAGGAGCTTCCGTGTACCAGTAGGCCAATGTATCGATCAGCTTTTCGGGATGCTTCTTCGCCACCTCAGCGGCGATGGCGTTAACGAAGCGCAGGATGGGGCCCGAGTGAGCGCCGCCTTCTTCCTGCTCGACGCGCCGGCAGTTGTCGCACTCGCACCATCCCTCACAGTCATTTTGCGAAACGGAGTAAATGCTCGCCTCGGGATGCTGCTCGATCCATTCCAGGACGGTCTCAATCGCGAGCCGCAGTACATCGGGATTCGTTAGACAGAGCTGTGCGCCCTCGCTTCTCCGTTTGCCGTCCACCAAGGCGAAGTATTCGGGATGATCATTAAAGTATTTGTCCGGGGGGAGTATCAGGTAAGAGGTGTGAACGAACGGATAGTACCCGACCTTGCCGCCGGTTGACTCGTCGAGGTTCAAATAGGACCCATTCATCTTGTTGCGGGCCGCCCAGTCCTTATCAAAAGCTTCCCTGAAGGATGACTCGCGATACTCGAATGCAGGCTTATGCATTTCATCGAGAGGCTCGAGGGTAAGAGTCGACTTCTTGGGGATGACGCTCAAATCGCGCGTAAACCACCGGCATCCCAGCTTTTCCAAGAACGTGTAGACGCCATACATGGTCCCACGCTGCCGGCCTCCTACGATCACGACGTGGTTCCCTTGCGTTCTCAATACAAAGCCCTCAGAGCCGAGTGTCTCGAACGGGATCCTCAATCCAAGCTTCTGAATCAGGTTGCTGTTTCCGACAAGTACCAAATCGCCTTTCGGTTTCTCTGCATCGGTGACTATGGGCAGGCGAGCGCCCGACATTTCCTCGACGATTTTCTGCAGCTCTTCGGCGGCGTGCTTCTCGGAGGGCGAAGCTGTTTCCGAAACGAAAATGGAGTAGGTGGATTTTCCCTGCTTCACCAGGGGGAGAGGCTCTTTCGCGGCGCTCGCTGGAGCTGAAAGAGCACTGATCCGGCCTGTAGCCAAACCCACACTGCTCAAGACAGCAGACTTTAGAAACTGCCTCCGACCCTTGTCGTGGCGATCAGGATTCTCCATGGTAGTGAACCTTTACTTTAATACTTAATCCATTGCTTGTAATAGAGGTATTGCTGGAGCCAGGGCCGTGACCAGGGATTACGGGCACAGTAGAAGACCGAAATGGCGGATATGAGCAAAAAGGCCAGGGCCATGCCGCGGAACCAGCGGTGAGCGGTTTTTCCCCGCAGCCCCTCCGGCAGCAGCAGCAACCATAAAGGGATCAACCAGAAAAACCAGCGCAGGCCGCAGCACATCCCGCCGTAATTCCGCTGACCAGCGAAGAAAGTATAGAAGACGAGCAACAGCAAGGTGAGGAAGGCAGCAAGCGCCGCGAAGGCGTGTAGTGGGCTTCCTCGGGACCGGAGGGAACTCCAGACCCCCATCAGGGTGAAGATGAAAATCGGCGAGAGTGAGAGAATCCCGTGATGTCCGACCAGCATGTGGAACAGGTACACGGGCCAGGGTTCATACATGTTGTCGATTCCCTTGCCGATTTGCCCCGTCGGCTTTCCGCTTGCGGGATCGACCTCGCTGCCCACCAGCCGCCCGGATGCCGGATCAATCACCCAATAGGAGCCGGGATATACGTAGGCTGGCTTGTCCGCGTAAGCGGGTCTAAGGTCTCCGGTAACCAAGTAGTTCGTCGAGAAATGCCCGGCGATGGGGACCAACGCCAGGGGCAGAAACCAGGTCAAAGTCTGCCGCCGCGCCTTCCAGGCCAGCCCGGCGCCGAGCGCCACCAGGAAGGCAGTGGCCGGGAATTCGTTCACAGCGGCAAATCCTGCAAAGAACCCTGCCAGGGCAAAGAGCCGCCACCCGCGCTGCCCCTCGCACCAGATCAGGAAAGCAGGATAGAGCGCGAAGAAGGAGCTGAAGGCTGCGATGGTGTGGTTGTTCAGCGTGATGCTGAAACCCGTCAAGAATGTTCCCAGCCCCGCTGCCGCCATGGCGTAGGCCCGAATCCAGGGATCAGGGGCGAGCCGGTCGAGGAGGCGCGAGAAGAGAACCAGAAAGAAGATCAGCGGCGGCAGATTTATGGTGGCGACGATAATGCGGATGACACTTTGGGGGCTATTGCGAAAACTCAGCCGGCCGAAGCTCAGTGTCTTCAGGAGCAGGTACTCGCCGGCGAGCAAAGTCTCCAGCAGGGGAGGCTTGGAGGAATAGTAGTGGCCGTGGAGCCGGACCCGGTCAATCGTACTAGGCCAGGGTGTTTCATCGATGTTGTAGGTCCCTCGTTCCGCGAGGCTGTAGACCGTCGCCCATCGCGAGCGATCATTGGCGCCGTGCATGGGAAGGATCACACCTTGCAGGTTCCGTTCGGCGCGTGCCAGGAAAATCAAGCCGAGCACAGCCCCTGCGGTCACAGCAATCAGTATAAAGTCCAGGCGCCTCCCCCCCACCCCTGATTCCCCTCCCCAGTTGGGGAGGGGAGCAAGGGGTGGGGAAGAGATGTTTTGCGCGTGGAGTTGTGTCGGATCGTTCATGTCGCGTTCTCTCCAGTGGGTGGAGTAAGTTCTGCAATGCTGTACTTGTGCTCATTCCGGATGTTCTGAGAAGCGACCAGTTCACCGAGAAATCCGATGGCGAGCATTTGAAACCCCATGATGAGGCAGGCGAGAGAATAGATCAGCAGAGGCCGGGTCCCAATGGGCCCAAAGCCATGCACTCTAAAGCGCGCCAGCACCCAGCACACCGCAAGGTAGGAGAGCCCGGCCGCTCCGAGCAAAAAGGCGGGAAGACCGATCCCGCCCAGCAGATGAAGCGGACGCTCGCCGAAGACGGTCAGGAAAACTACGGTAAGGAGATCCAGGAAACCCTTAACAAAACGATGGAATCTGTACTTCGATCGTCCGTAGCGCCTGGGATGATGCTCGACGGGCAGCTCCGCGACGCGGT
>JBEKUR010000135.1:0-15965 GCA_049514855.1 Terriglobia bacterium | reverse complement strand
TGACGAGGCGGATGATCTCGCCACGCTTTTCGAAGCCAGCCTCTACCAGCGGCAGATAAACAAGGTGTGAGAGCAGGGGATTTGTAGCAATAAACAGATGCCCGCCCGGAACCAGTACGCGAATCGCCCGCTGGGAGAATTTCGAAAAAAAGCTCCGGAGCTTTTCACGGTCACTCTCGGTCAGGACCGTAAAACGCGGCAAAGGGCGCCTCTTGCAGCCGTCAAATGACGGAGGAATCCGCCAGACGCCGCCGTGCCCGTTGCGAAGCTTTTCCTTTTCCACAGACGTGTATTCCCTCAGTCCGTAGGGCGGGTCGGTAACGATAGCATGAATGGAGTCCTTTTCCCTCTTCTCCATCCACGAAAGGCAGTCGCCGAGATATAGGGTGTATCGTGCCACTTCTTGCCTCGAATCTGCTTAACGAGATGTTACCACGAATTCGCGCCCGGCTCTCACGTGTCCTCAAAGGCCGTGATCTGCGCGGCGGGAAATACCGGAAAAGCCGCAGGGCCGGAGAGCGGGCCCTGCGCTGCGTCCTTTTTGAAAAGCACGTTGTAGGTCACGTTGGAGTTGAAGGGCGGGTCGAGGTAGATGAGGTCAACGCTGGCGTCCGGCACCTCGCGCCGCAGAATGTCCAGGTTATCGCCGAAATAGAGCTTGTTCTTTCCATCCATTTGAGCAAAGCATACCACAAAGTTCGCGCGTGGCGCATCCCGATACCGAGCGAGCGAGGTAGCAAGCGTAGCGCGGACCTCTGGTGTGTGAGGTCCGCGGCTCTTCACGCCTGCCAGCGCTCGCCGTCTCGGTTCACTATTGCCCCCGCAGACGGCACCTCACAATCCGGCATCCACAATTCATAATTGCCCTTCCCCTTCAGCCGCTCTTCAATGATCCAATGATTCAATGAGTCAATTGAAGAAGTCCTGGGCTACGCATGTGAACACATTGCCAGGAGTTTCCTCAAAATTTGGCATGAATTCGGTGTAACTACTGCAAACAAGGCGGATACAAATCTCAAAAAGTGATGGGTTACGAACACTTCAATTTCGACTCCATAAGGACGGTCTAGCCGCTTTTGGAGCCGCCGCGCGCGACTTCCCAAGTTGACGAGGCTAGCGGAAAAGCCTTTATTTTCACTAAAGACGCCCTGCGGGCCAGGTGGGCGCTCAACATCTTAAAAGAAGTGCCGCACTCACGATACCGCGTCGAATAAGGTGAATCGCATCCCACGAACAAAAAAATGGGGAAAGTCCTCCACTTTGCTCTTGACACCCGGCCTGAATTATGGTAGCCTATGCGAGTGGTCCAGTGGGGAAACAGGCCGGGGAGTAGGGGAAGGGGTTCAGACAGGGGCAGGGCGCCAGAGAAAATGCGCAGGAAACCGAAAAAAGATACTAAATCGTGGGAACGAACCGAAGAGGTTGTTTAAAATCAACGACTTAGCTTTTCAAGGATGCCAAAACGAACTGGTTTAAGCCCAAAACGAACTGGTTTTTCAATGCCAAAAAACCCAATCAAAGCGAAAAATAGGTGCAAATAAGTACGATTCGGAGACTGGAAACTGGAAAATAGAAGCTGGCACACACATTTAGGACACTACCAGCTCGATAGTGAGCTTGAAGCGATCGGGCAGGAGGTGTAGGATTCGTGGCAGAGGTGGAGTCGAATTTGAGATATCCGATGTGATGAGGTCATCGTAATGAGTACCTGTTTGCGTATGCCTATCCTATTTGCGGCGATGTTTTTGTTGCCAGTGTCTGCGCTCGCCCAGGATTCGACGCTTGCGCCTATGCCTAAGTTTGGCAACATCAGCCCCGAGAATCTCCTTCGGAGACACTGGATCGTTGCGGGCAAGGTAAAGACGATTCGGGGCGATGCTGTTGCGGGCGCGAAAGTCAACGTGGCGCCTACCAGCATCCCGGGTGAATTCCGAACTTTGGTGACCAACTTCCAAGGAGAGTTCCGAACCGAATATTGGTTAAACGCCAAGCTGGTCACAGAGTTCTCGGTCGAGCTGACGGTGACCAAGAAAGGGTTCCTCAGGGCTCATTCGCTGATTGATTTTGGCAGTCCCGACAAGGCCTGGGTTATTCCCGTTACGCTGCGGGAGCCGGAGGAGGACCCCGAACTTCTCTCTCAGGCCGCTCTGATCGCCGGGCTGGCACCAAGGCTGAAGAAGCTCGCAGCCTCCGACGGGCTCTCACCTGCCGGGGAAAAGGACTATGCACGCGGGGTGGAGGAGCTCCTGGACCGGAGTCGCTCAGACCGAGCCCTGACGTTCTTCGCCAGGGCGACCCGACGGGACACCTCCTGCCTCTCTTGCCGCACGATGTTGGCGCTGGCCGAGCTCGATTCGGGAGATTGGGATGGCGCCTACCGCGACCTCGCTGAAGTCTTCAACAAGATGCTGGCGGACCGAAGCCTGGGACGTCCGGAGCCTTCTGTGGCTTTGGGAGTGATGGAGACTTGGCAGCACCAGCCCAAGAGCGCGGCAGGCTATTTCATGGAGGCGCTCAAATACGCCCCTCAAGACCCCCTCGCCCTTCAGGAACTAGGCCGCTCGCAATTGCTGATTCAGAATTGGGGGCCTGCCGACCAATACCTGGCCAAGGCTATAGCTGCTGGCGCGGGACCTGAGGCGCGGCTTTTGCGCGTCGAAGCTTTGCTTGGCGGAGATCAATTCCAAGCAGCGAGCACAGAGATGACCCGTTACCTTGATAGGCGCGACGTGAAGAAGATGCCAATTCAGGTCCGCCAACTCTGGGCCCAGATTGAGAATCGCAAGAAGGTCGAAGCAGCCTACAGCAAGGCGAAACCGAAGGGCGATCAAGCGCTCGACTATCTCCACCGGCCCCCTCCCGACCTCACCGGGCTCGAGCCCGCCACCGACCAGGGACAATTGGATTCCATCCTGAGCGCGGTGGGCAAAACCGTGGCGGAGTTTTTCAGCAATTTCCCCAACACCAGTTCAGTGGAGCAGATTCGCCAGGAGAAGATGGGCCGCAAGCAGAAGGCGAACGCCACGCTCGATCAGAAGTTTCGCTATCTGTGCTTGACCCCAGCCGAGGCTTGGGGGCTGGGCTTTGATGAGTACCGTGTTGATTTGTCGGCAGGCCCAGCTTGGCGGCAGGGCCTGCAGGATGGGTTCATGCTCACTTCGGGATTCGCCTCGGCTTCACTCGTTTTCCATCCGATGTACCAGTCGCAAGCGGTCTTTCGTTACCTCGGACGGCAGAAAGTCAACGGCAGGGATGCCTATGTGGTTGCTTTCGCCCAGAAACCAGTGACGGCACGGTCCTACGGGCTCTTTAAATCCGGCAAAACCACCATCACCACTTTCTCCCAGGGCTTGGCCTGGATCGACTCTCAGAGCTACCAAATCACCCGCCTCCGCACCGATCTGCTGAAGCCCTTGCCGGAGGTCAATTTGGAAACAGAAACAACCGAGATCGCTTTCGCCGCAGTACGCTTTAAAGGCATACCCACGGGATTTTGGCTTCCCCAGCAAGTCACCGTCAATGTAGATTGGAACGGTAAGCACTTCCGCAACGAGCATCGCTACTCGGATTACAAGCTCTTCAATGTGGAGGCCACCGAGAGGATGAGAAAGCCCAAAGAGGTCGGGGGGACTTCGAGGCAAGCACCAGATTCCCAGGTGGTGCGTTAACTACGGTTCGGAGACTGGAAACTGGAAAATAGAAGCTGGCAACACACATTTGGGACACTACCAGCTCGATAGTGAGCTTGAAGCAAAGAGCGCAGTGGGTGTAGGATTCGGAATCGAGGTATCCGATTTGATGAGGTCGTCATAATGTACGCCCACCTGCGCCTCACCGTGCTATTTGCAGCGGTGTGCATGTTGCCAGTGTCCTCGATCGCCCAGACGATGGGGTCGACCGACGCGATGGGGGGGGCCTTGCCTTCTAACATGTTAGGGAACATCAACCCTTATAACATCCTGCAAAGACATTGGGTGGTGGCGGGCAAGGTGACGACGCTCCGGGGCGATCCGGTTGCTGGCGCGAAGGTCGATGTGGCGCCTATTGGCGCCTCGGGTGAATTCCGAACTCTGGTGACAGACTTTCAAGGAGTGTTCCAGACCGAGTACTGGTTAAACCCCGAGCTTGTCAAAGAATTCGGTGTCGAGCTGAAGGTGGCCAAGAAAGGATTCCTCAAGGCTCACTCGCTCATTGATTATGGCACTTCCGACAAGACCTGGGTTATTCCCGTTACGCTGCGGGAGCCGGAGGAGGACTCCGAACTGCTCTCGCAGGCCGATCTGATCTCCGGGCTGGCGCCGAGGCTGAAGAAACTCGGAGCTTCCGACGGGCTCTCGGCTGCCGCGGAAAAGGATTATGCGCGCGGGGTGGAGGAGTTCCTGGACCGCAGCCGTTCAGACCGAGCCTTGCCGTCCTTCACCAAGGTGGCCCGTCGCGATGCCTCCTGCATGCCTTGCCGCACTATGTTGGCGCTTGCCGAGCTCGACTCGGGAGATTGGGATGGGGCCTACCACAACCTCGCCGAGGTCTTCAACAAGATGCTGGCGGACCGAAGCCTGGGACGCCCGGAACCCCTGCTGGCTTTGGGAGTGATGGAGAGCTGGCGGCACCAGCCCAGAAACGCGGCAGACTATTTCGTTGAGGCGCTCAAATACGCGCCTCGAGACCCCCTCGCCCTTCAGGAATTGGGCCGCTCGCAGTTGCTGATTCAAAATTGGGGGCCTGCCGACCAATACCTGGCCAAGGCACTAGCTGCTGGGGCGGGACCTGAGGCGCGGCTTTTGCGCGTCGAAGCTTTGCTTGGCGGAGATCAATTCCAAGCAGCGAGCACAGAGATGACCCGTTACCTTGATAGGCGCGACGTGAAGAAGATGCCAATTCAGGTCCGCCAACTCTGGGCCCAGATTGAGAATCGCAAGAAGGTCGAAGCAGCCTACAGCAAGGCGAAACCGAAGGGCGATCAAGCGCTCGACTATCTCCACCGGCCCCCTCCCGACCTCCCCGGGCTCGAGCCCGCCACCGACCAGGGACAATTGGATTCCATCCTCAGCGCGGTGGGCAAGACCGTCGCAGAGTTTTTGACGAATTTCCCCAGCACGAGTTCGCTGGAGCAGATTCATCAAGAAAAGTTGCGCCGTAAGCAGAAGCGGGGCGCCACACTCGATCAGAAGTTTCGCTATCTGTGCTTCACCCCAGCCGGGGATTGGGGGCCGGGCTTTGATGAGTACCGTGCTGATTTGTTGGGAACCCAAGCTTTGCCGCAGGGCCTGCAGGATGGGTTCATGCTCACCTCGGGATTCGCCTCGGCTTCACTCCTTTTCCATCCCAAATACCAGTCCCAAACCGCCTTTCGTTACCTGGGACGGCAGAAAGTCAACGGCCGGGATACCTATGTGATTGCCTTCGCCCAGCAACCGGGGAAGGCGCGATTGAACGGGGCCTTTAAATCCGGCCAAATCAGCATGACGACTTTTTCCCAGGGTTTGGCCTGGATCGATTCGCAGAACTACCAAATCACCCGCCTCCGCACCGACTTGCTGAGGCCATTGCCGGAAATCAATTTGGAAAGAGAAACGACCGAAATCGCTTTCGGCGAAGTCCACTTTAAAGGCATGGCCGAGGGATTCTGGCTTCCGCAGCAAGTCACCGTCGCCGTGGATTGGAACGGCAAACACTTCCGCAACGAGCATCACTACTCGGAATTCAAGCTCTTCAATGTGGAGGCCACCCAGAAGATAAAAAAGCCCAAAGAGGTCGGGCAGACTTCGAAGCAAGCACCGGATTCCCAGGTGGTGCGTTAATCTTCCTGACTCCTGCTCTTCCCGCCGCGGCGGGTCGCTGCCCTTCAGTCCCCAGCCCCCAACACCTGCACTTTGTTCTCCTGAATCCTGACTCCTGGATCCTGAATCCTGCTCTTCCTAGTCTGTCCAGTCCAGGATCACCTTGGCGGCCTGGCCGGAGAGCATGACGTCGAAGGCCTGCTGAAATTGCGTGTAAGGGAAACGGTGGGTAATGACCGGCTTGATATCGAGACCGGACTCGAGCATCACCGTCATCTTGTACCACGTCTCGTACATCTCGCGGCCGTAAATGCCCTTCAGCGTGATCATGTTGAAGATGACCGTATTCCAGTCGATGACGATCTCTTCGGCAGGAATGCCCAGCAACGCGATGCGGCCCCCATGCGCCATGTTCGCCAGCATGTCTCGGAAGGCCGATCCGTTGCCCGACATCTCCAGCCCCACATCGAATCCCTCCTTCATGCCCAGTTTGTTCTGCACCTCTTTCAGCTCGGTTTGGCGCGGGTTCACCGCCATCGTCACTCCCATTTGGCGCGCCAGTTCCAGCCGCCACGGGTTGACATCCGTTTCCACCACAAAGCGCGCCCCGGCGTGCCGCACCACCGCTGCCGCCATCAGACCGATCGGTCCCGCGCCCGTGATCAGCACATCCTCGCCTAAGACGGGAAAGGCCAGCGCAGTATGTACGGCATTGCCAAAAGGATCGAAGATGCAGGCTACGTCGAGGTCAATATCAGGGTGGTGCACCCAGACGTTGCTCATCGGCACCGAGATGTACTCCGCAAAACAGCCCGGTCGGTGCACGCCCAGCCCTTTGCTGTGCGCGCACAGGTGGCGCCTGCCCGCCAGGCAATTGCGGCAACGCCCGCAGACCACGTGTCCCTCGGCGCCGACGAGCTGACCGGGGAAGAAATCGACAACGTTTGACCCCACCATCGCCACTTCGCCCACAAACTCGTGCCCCACCACCATCGGTACCGGGATGGTTTTGCTGGCCCACGCGTCCCATTTCAGGATGTGCAGGTCGGTGCCGCAGATGGACGCCCGGTGCACCCGGATCAGCACATCATTGATGCCGATCTCCGGCGTCGGCACATCCTCCAGCCACAGCCCCGGCTCCGGCCGGCTCTTCACCAGGGCTTTCATCTTGTTGGGAATGGCTTTGCTCATTCGTACCCTCCGAAACGATAGCCTGAGTCTCGCACTATAGCAGGTCGCGACCACGATTCCAATCGTCCGCAATGAGTGGTGTTGGTGTGATTTGGGATGGGATCCCTTCCGAAACGCCGGTCATTCCCGCGAAAGCGGGAATCCAGTCCGTCGAGAGCGCATTTCCAATGGCTTGCGGAGTAGGGGCACGCCATGGCGTGCCCCTACGGGAATGGCTGCGGCTTGGAACGCCCATGTCTCGCAAATGACACCAGTACCCAATGAGTAGGGCCGGGGCTTGCCCCGGCCTCTGGAGTTTCTACATTTTTGCTGAGATTTTCTAACCTTGCGCGGCGCTCTCCCCCTTGGGCTGAACGTGTCCCACATTTTTTGCTGGATACCGGGGTGCTGATGCTGCTGATGCCAAATCGAGCCCCAAAGGGGCGAACTACCTCAGCCCAGGCCAACGGCCTGGGTTCGAGAACCTCTAAGCGCCTTGCCGCAAGCCCTGAAAGGGCGAAATAGCGTTCGGGAATGCACGCGGACGGTCGCCGAGGCTGGGTCGGTGGCCTTTATCACGCCCCTTCAGGGCTGGAGAACTGGAAATGGGGTGACCTTCCTAACCCAGGCCGCTGGCCTGGGCTTTGCTAGGCCGCCCCGTTGGGGCTGAATGCACGCACCCCCCGTGTCCAGCAAAAGATGTGGGACGTGTTCAGCCCCCTTGGGGGAGAGGGTGGACCGCCACCGGCGTTCTCTTCAGCCGGGGCGGGCCGGGTGAGGGGGTGGTGGGCCTGCGCCCGTCTTTGCAGTTCACACCGCGCCGCTGAAAGTATTGGGCAACGACCACGCGACGTCCAGCACCCTTTCGAGAAACCTGGGGACAGCGTTGCGTTGTTTGTGGTTTCAGGGCATTGACCCCCTCCACCCCCGGCCCGTTCCGTCCCGCCATTGCGGGACGCCCCCTGTGATGGTCGCAGCGGCGACCCGAGCGTTCGAGACCACGCCTGTTGCTTCCCCTGCTGTCTGCCGGATTGTGATTTCCTCGGTCACGCCCCGACCTGGTTCACTATGAACTCTTGGTGTCTTGGTGGTGAAAGGGTTTGCCGGTGAGCAGAGGCGATCCTGCCTTTAGCTCGCGAACCCGCCGACCCAGCACGGCACGCATCAGGATACTGGCGTCCGGCACCAGGCCTTTCCGGACTGGCGCCCGAGGCCCGGCGGGGTAACTTAGGCGGGATCGTCGGCATGGAGCAGGCTTGCAGGGCAGAATGGGGAGGGGCCGCCTGACTTCATCGCCCGGCCATCTGGCAGCGCGCCCTTAACACCTCACGGAATCCTTTTTGCCGGCATGTTGGCGCCGTTTTGGTGCAGCGTCAGGCTGGTGGCGCGGCCGCTGGCATCGGACTCGAAGGTAATCTGCGCATCGACGATCTTGTAGAAGAAGTCCCGCTCACTCTCCGGGAATATCGGGACTTTCGGCTGGTCAGTGGCTTGGGCGTAAAGTTGGTCGCCTTCGCGGGTAATCGTCAGGATGAAGTTCGGCGCCAGTTGGTATTGGCCCACGTATCCGTCGAAAAGCTTCGGATCAACGGTTATCTCTTTATGCTCCTTCGGCGCGGCGGGCGCAACCTCTCCCTCGATCCGTTTGGCCGGCATGTTGGCGCCGTTCTGGTGGAGCGTCAGGCTGGTGGCGCGCCCGTTGGCATCGGTCTCGAAGGTAATCTGCGCATCGACGACCTTGAGGAAGAAATCGCGCTGGCTTTCCGGAAAAACCTGGACCTTGGACTGGCCGGTGGCCTGGGTAAAGAGCTGGTCGCCTTCGCGAGTGACGGTGAGGATGAAGTTCGGCGCCAGTTGGTATTGGCCCACGTATCCCTCGAAGATCTTCGGATCAACGGTGATCTCTTTGTGCTCCTTGGGCGCCGGCAGCAAGGGCACATGCGAGTCCAGTAAATGCATTCCGATGTCGTCCACGCCGGAACCCGTGAACGTGTTCGATAGCACGACGACCCCTACACGGGATTTCGCGTCATAGCCGATGAAAGATCGGTACCCGCCGGTGCCACCGTTGTGCCAGACGATCTCATCCTCCGAGGGCTTGGTAATAAGCCAACCGAGGCCGATTTCGCCCCCTCCGGGAGCGCCGGTCGGCCGGCGAACCGATAGCATCGCGGCCATGGCAGGAGCAAGCGGCGATTTCACGTAGCCAAGGTTGGCGGCGAGGAAGGTCAACATATCGTTGACGCTCGAGCGCAGTGCGCCGGCGCCCGCCAACGCCGGCAGGTCCCAATTGGGAACGGTCACCAACTTATCATTGTGCCCGAGGGCGAGCCGCGCCTTCATTTCCGGCGAAAGCGTGATGCCGGTGCTGTTCATGCCGAGCGGCCCGGTGATGCGCGAGCGCACCAGCGCCTCGTAGTCCACGCCGCCACGGTGGGCCAATGCTTGCCCCAGCAACCCTCCTCCCAGATTGGAATACTCAAACTGCGAGCCGATGTCGCGCGTCAGTTGATAGCTCGAAAGGAATTGATAGAGTTGGTCCACCGTATAATCCGCATAAGGATTGGCGGGATCCTTGGGCCGAAAGTTTGAGGGCATCCGCGGCAGGCCGGAAGTGTGGGTGGAAAGGTCCACCAACGTGATGGCGCGCCCGCCGCGCTCCGGCACCTTGGCCTCGGCGGGGAGATACTTCGCCACGGGGTCGGCGAGGGCGACCTCGCCACGCTGAACCATATCGGCCAGCACCAGCGATGTGAACACCTTCGTGGTCGAGCCGATTTCGAAAATCGTGTCGCCGTTGAGCGGCCGCGGATCGCCCTTATCGAGGCTGCCGTAAGCCACCACGCGGCGTCCCTGCGGCTCGACAACGCCCACTACGATTCCAACTCCCTGGTGATAGGTATCGATACGCTCGACGAGGATCTTCCGAATTTCGGAATCCGGCGGCACAGGGGAATTCGGCGGGGCCTGCGCCCAGACGCTCGCGGCCGACACAATCATCGCAAAAATGAAGCTAAGAGCTTCTCGCATCGTCGTCTTCCTCCGTGCGCTCGGTTAGCGCTGCCCCTCCAGGGCATTCAGTTCGTCGATCTGGCGCTGGAGCCTGCGCGCGGACCGCTGGTTCAGCCTCCATACTAAAACAAATACAAGCGCGGCAACCAGATTAAACATCGCGAAGGACAGGCCGTAGTGCCACAGGTGGCCCGGGTTGGTGCGTGCGAAAGCCAAGGCACCAAGAGAGCCCATCCCGAAGAATACCGTGAACCACCAAGGCACCAAAAGAGCCCATCCCGAAGAATACCATGAACCACCAAGACAGCAAGGCAGCAAGAGACGCCATTCCCAATGAAACTGACGAATGCCCCATGATCTCCTGGTCTCTTGGTGGTGAAAGGCTTTGAAGGGATTCAGTGAATTGCCCTATGATTTCTTGGTGTCTTGGCGGTGAAAGGTTTTGCCGGGCGACTTCTGCTACGATGTTCATAATCTGCCACGTCATGTTCATGCCGTGCTATACTGCATCTTGGAGGAACCCCGGATGAGCACCGCCAGAAATCGAATCGCACACAAGCATTTCCGGCTGGACGCCGCCAAGATCAAGCGCGCTCAGAGGTTCTTGAAGACGGGTACTGAGACGGAGGCCGTGGACCGGGCGCTTGATTTGGTGATCGCCGAACACGAACGCGACCGGTTGACTCGTGAGGCTAACGAACGCCTCGTCAAGAGCGGCATAGAAATCAGGGACGTCTACGGCAAGTTGGCGGAGTAGATGCAGCCGGTCCTTCTCGATTCATCGATCTACATTAAAGCGCTGAGAGCGGGCGACGAACCCATCCTCACCCTGAGGCGATTGGCCCCGGAGGCCCCCGTATGGCTGAGCGCGGTGGTTCTGGAGGAGCTATACGCCGGGGTGAGCGTGCACGACCGCCGTGTTGTGGAGCGTTTAGAACGTGACTTCGACAGCGCTCGACGCATCCTGGTCCCCAATCTTAATGACTGGACACAAGCCGGCAAAGTGCTAGCCAGACTGGCCGCGGCGTATGGCTACGAGCGAATTGGCCAAGCACGCCTGAGCAACGACGCGCTGATCGCGATGAGTGCCGCACGCCAGGGAATCACCGTTATAACCGCCAATGAACGCGATTTTGCCCGGCTTGCACAGTTTAGGCCGTTCCTCTGGGAAGTGAGGAGTGCTCGGACTACCTAAGCGATCAACCGCACAGCATGGGGGATGGGGAGAAGCTATGGTGGCTGTTAAGCTCAAAGCGGTGTACCAGATCAGAATCACACTCGAGAACGTCCAGCCTTCCATTTTGCGGAGGGTACAGGTTCTGAGCGACTGCACCCTGGCGCAACTGCATCGGGCAATCCAGGCAGTCATGGGCTGGCAGGACTACCACCTTCACCAATTCACGATCAAGCGAAGGGTCTACAGCGTTCCCGACCCGGATGATGCCCTTTATGAACGGAAGGTGATCGATGAACGCCGGGTGCGATTGAGCAAGGTCGTATCACAGGTCGGCACTCGCTTTGACTATCATTACGATTTCGGCGACAACTGGCACCACGATCTCCTGCTGGAATCCATCCTGATGCCCGACCCGAGCATTCAATACCCCGTGTGCGTAGCTGGGGCGCGAAACTCTCCGCCGGAAGATTGTGGAGGCCATTGCGGGTACGCGAAATTCCTGGAAGCCATTCGAGATCCGCAATGCGAAGAAGATGAGCGGCTGCTCGAATGGATCGGAGGACACTTCGACTCGGAGCTTTTCGATTTGAATCGGGCAAACGAAGCGCTGCGCCCACGCCCACGCCCCAGGAAAATGAGCCCATGATTCAATTGAAGAAGTCCTGGGCTAGGTCCGTCAGTTGACGGATGGACACAATGTCTCTTGACAACGCCCCGCCACTGTGGTAGCCTACTAGCGTGAGAAGTCCTGCCCCCGAGGTAGTCCTTTCCTCGTTGACCCCATGCCCCGCCCCAGGAGGAACTGTGTCATTACGCAAATCACCCCAACGTACGCAAGAGCAATTCAATTGTGAATTATGAGTTGCCCTCTCCCTTCTCGCCACCGCCGACTGCCGTCTGCCTATTGCCTACTGCATTTGAGGGGAGTCCGAGCTGGCGAGTGTCTTCGCCCGAACCGCCGCTCTCCAGAAACTCGACGCGTTACTCGTTTCCATTGAGCAGCTTGGGACGAGGCTGTCTGATCTGTCCTCGCCCCGCAACTAACCCCTCACCCGGCCCGCGACGGCTGGTGAAAGCGCCGTCGCGGTCCACCCTCTCCCCTTGGGAGAGGGCAGACCCACTTTGCGATGCGCTCCGTTTCTGACATCACGGCTAGCGGTCTTCGGCTATCCTCGCTCAGGACAAGATGTCACCTTCGGCAGCGAAAGAAGGGACCGTAGTAATTTCAAAAAGTGAACGGACGAAGCGGGAATCTCTATGAAAACAAAGGATCGCTCTGGAAAATGGGGGAAATAAGCGGGAATGTTATTGAAAACACATATATTTAGCTGCCTAAAGCTGGGATGTTGTTGAAAAGAAAGGTAGTTAGTGTCTGGTAGATAGTATGTAGTAGGTGGTAGGTGGGGAAGAAGGACTGGGTCGGGGTTTCGGGCGTTAGGTGTCAGGTAGGCGGTAGGTCGTAGATGGTAGGTGGGGAAGAAGGACTGGGTGCGGGGGTCAGGTGTCAAGTGGCAGGTGTCAGGTACTGGGGCCGGGGCAATTATGAACTCTGAATACGAATTATGAATTCCCTACTGCTTACTGCCTACTGCCTACTGCTTACTTGTTCGGAGGCGGCAAGTCGCGCAGGTGTTTCCGGACCTCGCCTGCATCAGGCGCCGCAGGGGAGAGTTGCAAGTAGGCTTCATACTCCTGCCGGGCGCGAGCCTTCTGGCCGCTGGCTTCGAGGGCCACGGCGAGGTTGTAATGGGTGATGGGCTCATTGGGCTGGCGTTGGATGGCTTGCTCGTACTCTTGGATGGCAGCGTCAAAGTTCCGTGTTTTTAGCAAGCTGTTAGCGAGGTTGACGCGCGTGACAGCGTCCTGGGGGCGCAGCCGCAGGTAATCGCGGTAATTGCCGATGGCATCCTCGAGGTGGCCTGATTGCCGCAGCGCGTCGGCGAGCGCCAGGCGCGCCTCCGCGTAATCGGGCTTGGCGCGCAGGGCTTCCTGAAATTCCTTGACCGCGTCATCCACTTTAGCCGTTCGCATCCAAGCGCTACCGAGGGCGAAGTGGGCCTCCGGGAGATTGGGGGTGAGTTGCAGGGCCGCTTGCGCTTCCGCCGCGGCGCCTGCCGTGTCGTTCATTTGGCTGAGAGCGGTGGAAAGGTTCAGGTGTGCCTCTGACCAGTCGGGCCGCACCTTGAGCGCTTCCCGGAAGGCCTCCGAGGCGCTCCGCCAGTCCGCCAGTTGCTCGAGGGCCAGCCCCAGGTTCTCCTGGGTCTGAGCATCGTTGTGGCGTGCTAGGCTAGTCGTGTAAGCCTTCACCGCGCCCTGGTAGTCTCCTTTGTTGTAAAGGGCGTTGCCCAAATCACGCTGATAGCCGGCGAAGCTGGGATCGAGCCGCGCCGCCTCCTGGCTCTCCGTCGCCGCGCCTCCCATGTCCCCGTTTTCGCGCAGGGCGCCAGCCAGCCGGGAGTGCAGCGTGGGATCGTCGGGCCTGAGGCGGAGGGCGTCGCGGTAAGTGGGGATTGCCATCTCGTAGTTCTTCTCGGCCGCGAGCATATCGCCCAGCGCAACCAGGGCCTCGGGATAGTCGGCCCGCAACTCGACGGCGCGGTTCAATTGTCGCATCGCATCTTGCATTCGCCCGGCAGCCTTCAGTGCCAGGGCGTAGGTGTAGTGCAATTCGGGACTGTTCGGCCGCATCTCCAGAGCCACGCGGTATTCACTGAGAGAGTTCTCCCAGTCGCCTGCTGCCTGATAAGCGTTGGCCAAATGCAGATGAGCATCGGAATCATCGGGCCGCAGGCGAACCTCCTCGCGATATTCCTGGACAAACCCGGGGACGTCTCCCGCCGACTGATAGGCCTCCCCAAGGTTGCGGTGGTAATCGGCGTTGTCCTTGGCCAGCTCCACAGCGCGCTGAAGCTCTCGGATGGCATCGGGCAGGTCTCCGGTTTTCCGCAGCACCAGGCCGAGGTTTTCATGGAGCGCGGGGTCCTGGGGCTTCAGGCGGAGGGCCTCGCGGTATTCGGCCTCAGCGGCGGGATGATCGGCGACGGAAAGGTATGAGGCGGCCAATTCCGTGTGGGCATTCGCGTTTCCCGGTTGCTGGCGAATCACCCGTCGGAACTCGGTGATGGCCCCGCCGTAGTCGCCGGCCTCCCGCAACGCCAGCGCCAACGCAAACCGGTACTCGACCTGGTCGGGACGCAATTGAACCGCTTGGCGATATTCCCCGATGGCGTGAATCAGCTCCTCGGTGGCCCGCAGGGCGTTCGCGAGGGTCATGTGGAGGTCAGGGTCGTTGGGGCGCAGGCGGACTGCGGCCCGGAATTCGGCCACGCCCTGGTCGAATCTACCGGCCTGTGTCAGCGCCATGGCAAGCCCTGCGTGGGCGTCGGCGTTATCGGGAGTCAGCTCGAGGACTTTCTGATACTCAGCGCTGGCGCCCGTCACGTCTCCCGACTGGAGCAGCGAGCTCGCAAACGCCATGTGGCTCTCGCTGTCCTGAGGCTGGAGCTCCAGCGCCTTACGGAACTCGGCCACGGCTTCGTTGAACTGCCGGCCGGCCGCCAGCGCGTTCGCCAGGTTGACGTGGGCATCTGGGTTCGAGGGGTGCAGGCGGAGTTCGGAACGGTACTCTGCCACGGCCTCCGGAATGTGTCCCTGCGATTCCTCCACGGCGCCGAGATTCATATGAACGCCCGGGAAGCCCGGCCTCAGCCGTAGCGTCTCCTGGTATTCCCGGATGGCGTCGGCGGTGCGCTGTTGAGCCAAGTAGGCATTGCCCAGGTTGTAGTGCGCCTGGGGGTAATCGGGTCTTAAGCTGATAGCTTTGCGGTACGCCTCCTCAGCTTCTTTCCACTTATTGAGCCGGGCATATTCATTGCCCTTTTTCAGGAAGTCCTCGGCAGTGGCGGGCGCAGCCTGTTCCTGGTTTGGGGAATTACCGGCGCCTGCACTTCCAGCCTGCTGCAAGCCTCCGCTTCCCTCTCCGGGACGCCCGCCACCTGCAAAGAGGCATGAGCTGGCCAAAAGGAAAACACCGACAATCAAGGCTGGCCACGGTCGTGAGTTTCGTCGTGCTGGCCGTGCACTCAGCGCGTCTCGCAGAACGCCGAAGATGCAGGGTCGCGTCAAAGTCCCCGAAAGGTAACATCCCAAAGCGGCTCTGCCGCCTGCTGTGCGGAAAGGCTTCGCCTTTCCGAGGGCCTCCGCCCTGACTAACTCCCTCGGCTCGGCTGGAAGGCTCAGCCTTCCAGCCGAGCCGAGGGGAAGAAGGGAGGCTGTCTGCGCCGGAAAGCCAGAGGCTTTCCGCACAGCAGGCGGCAGAGCCGCTTTTTCCGCGACTTTGACGCGGCCCTGGCCGAAAATGGACACGTCATGGACTTTTTCCCGCACAATGCTAGGATACACCCAACTCGACAGCGCGCGCTTCACAGAGGTTTGACATGAATCGAGTCCTTCCGTTATTCTCGCCTGCCAAGACATGAGCCAGCAGATCAAACCGCCAGCAGTCTCCAGAATCGAACCCTTTCTTCGCTTCTTCCGCCAACGCCCCACCATCCGCGCGGCCACCCTCCTCTCAGGCAGCTTGGTTTGGCTGGTTGGTTTTTTTCTTCTGCCGCTGGCTTATCTTCTGGCGGTCAGCTTCGCCCGGCGCTCGCCTTACGGCACTATCGAATGGACTCTGGGATTTTCGAATTACTGGCGTGCTTTCCAGCCTCTCTATCTTGGAGTTTACTGGCGCTCCTTCTGGATGGCACTGCTCACCACGGCGCTTTGCATGCTGCTCGGCTATCCCGTGGCTTACACCCTGGCCCTTAAAGTCTCCGGCCGGT
>JBEKUR010000134.1:0-16227 GCA_049514855.1 Terriglobia bacterium | reverse complement strand
ACACACAACGCCCCTTGTGGACGTCCGCTCCTATCGCTATCATGGTGTTGCCTCCTCCTTCAAATTTGCCAGCACGTCCAGTTTAACTGGACTCGAGGAGGCATCACCGTTTCATAACATCAGAGCGGAGCTCTGCGTTTCAACGGGCTTTCCGCTCATCGCACAGTCGCCAAGAGTCTCCTCAGGCCTGTCATTCTGAGTGCGTCGGCTGACGGACAAAGAATCTCCGCAGTTGCCTTTTTGCGCTATGCTAGGCTATCTAAGGAGCGTACCGTTAACCGGGCGAGCCGCAAAGTGTATTAAAACGACACACTCATGCACTTTTCCGCATATCCCCGAAATTCTTCTAACCCATTGAAACCACATGGGAATACTATGTCACTGGCGCAGAACCCTTCAAAGAAGTGAGACAAGTGGCAGAAATTGGAATCCGCTCCACATCAGACCAGAAAGAACTGGGCTCGCGCTTTCGCGGGAGTGACCGTCAGGGGTGATTTTCGAGCGGAACATCTCCACACATCGTCGTAGGCTGATGAGCGCAAAAGACAACTGGAGAGATCCTTCGTCCCGACAAGTCGGGACTCAGGATGACAGACGACCTCAATTTGGAAATTCGGGTTCAACCCCTTTTGCTTTGTCGCGGCGGGGAAGCTACTGGCGACGGACTCCTTCCGCGCTGCCTGCGTACACCCTGAACGCATCGAGAACCGCTTCGGCGGGGTTGCAAAAAGCAGACGCGCTACTATAATGGGTGGACTCGCGTTCCGAGGGCGACTGCGACATGTTCAAGGCTTCGGCCATTCTCACCTACCATTCGATCGACCATTCGGGCAGCGTCATTTCCACGTCTCCAGCGGTCTTCGAGCGCCAGATGGAGGCGCTGGCGGCATGCGTGGTTCCGGTGGTGCCCCTCGATCGCGTGACGGAGGTTCGCCCGCCGCTCGCCCTCACCTTCGACGATGGCTACGCGAGCTTCGCCGAACTGGCCGTGCTTCTGCTGCGGCGGTTCCTGCGCGGGTGGCGCAACGGGATGACACAGTGCGTCCACTGAGCTTCCTGCACATTTCGACTTTCTATTCGCCGCACATTATTGGGGGCGACGTAGCGTACGTGTCGCGGTTGTGCAACGCCCTGGCCGCCCGGGGCCACCACGTCGAGATAGTTCACTGCCAGGACTCGTCTGACCTGCTTCGTCCGGGCACCCCGCCGCTGGCGCTCGAGCCCCGCGAAGGAGTTACGGTTCACTCCCTGCGTAGCGGATGGAAGTGGGTCTCGCCCTTGCTCTCGCAGCAGACTGGTTTGCCGCTGCTGAAGCGCCGCGCCCTGGAGCGCGTCGTGGCGGGCCGCCGCTTTGACGTCGTTCATTTCCACAACATCTCGCTGTTCGGCCCGGCGGTCCTGCGGTTGAGCGTCGGGGACGGGCACGCCTTGAAGGTCTACTCGGCTCACGAGTACTGGCTGGTCTGTCCCACGCACAGCCTATACAAGTACAACGCCGGCCCTTGCGTGAGGCCGTCGTGCCTGGCCTGCCAGCTCTGGGCCAAGCGTCCGCCGCAGTGGTGGCGCTATACCCGCCTGCTTGAGGATTGCTGCCGGGAGGTGGACCTGTTCATCGCCCCCACCCGGTTCGTCACACGACTGCACCAGCAGAGGGGTTTTCCCCGGCCTCTTGCCGATCTGGCGTTGTTCACCGACGATCCACCGGCCGCCGCCCAAGCAAGTCCGCCCGTGCATCCACGGCCGTATTTCCTGTTCGTCGGCCGGCTGGAACCGCTGAAGGGCGTGGAATCGTTGTTGCGCGTTTGGCGCGACTTCGAGGACGCCGACTTGGTCTTGGCCGGGACCGGAAGCGACGAGCGCCGCTTGCGGAGCATGGCGGAGGGCAACCCGAGAGTGCGGTTTCTTGGCCGTCTGCCGTTTCAGGGACTGTCTCCGTGGTACCGTCAGGCGCTGGCCGTGGTCCTCCCCACCGCCACTTACGAAATGTTCGGCACGGTGATCGCCGAGGCAGTCTCACACGGCACGCCCGTAATTGCGCGCGACATTGGCGGCATGGCTGAAGTCGTCGAGCAGAGCCATGCCGGTCTCTTGTTCCGAACCGACGAGGATCTGGTCCTTTCGCTGCGACGGCTCGCATCGTCGTCCGAACTGCGGGGGGAATTCGCGGAGAACGGGCTGGCCGCCTGGCGCGAGCGCTGGAGCGCGGAGGCTCATCTGAACAGGTACTTCGAGCTTCTGGAGGAGACGGCCCAGCGGAAGTTCGGCTCGGTGCCGTGGCGAACATGAGCGATACGCTGAGAGGCTTGATCGAGACGCAAGCCCGCGAGCGGCCGCATGCCCCGGCGCTGCTGGGGCCCGGCCGGGATCCTCTGTCGTATGCGCAATTGCTCACCCAGGTGGATTGCACGGTGGGCGCCCTCCGCCAGTTCGGGATCTGCCGGGGAGACCGGGTCGCCGTCGTCCTCCCCAATGGCGCCGAGATGGCTGCCGCCTTCCTGGCGATTGCCGCCGGGGCAACCTGCGCGCCGCTCAACCCGGGCTATCGTCTCGAGGAGTACGGCTTCTACCTCTCCGATCTCAATGCCAGGGCTTTGGTCCTGCCCGCAGGCGTCGAATCGCCCGCGCGCAGGTGCGCCTTGGAACGCGGCATCCCCATTCTGGAACTCCCCGTAGGGCAAGCTTCAGCTTGCCCAGCCGACGGTTTTTCCCAGCCCGACGACATCGCGCTGCTCCTGCACACTTCGGGGACAACGTCTCGTCCCAAGATCGTTCCGCTCACTCAAGCCAACTTGTGCGCCTCGGCGTTCCACATCCAAATCGCGCTGCAACTCACGCCTGCCGACCGGTGCCTGAACGTGATGCCGCTGTTTCACATTCACGGGCTGGCGGGCGCGCTGCTTTCTTCGCTCGCCTGCGGCGCTAGCGTGGTGTGCACGCCCGGCTTCGAGGCGGCGAGGTTCTTCGAATGGCTGGCACGGTTCCGCCCCACCTGGTACACCGCGGTGCCGACCATGCACCAGGCGCTGTTGAGCGAGGCCGCGCGGCATTTAGAAACCCTTGCCGCCGCGCCGCTCCGGCTGATCCGCTCCTGTTCGGCACCGCTCCCGCCGCAGGTGATGGCGGAGCTGGAGCGGGTGTTCAACGCGCCGGTCATCGAGTCCTACGGGATGACCGAGGCCTCGCACCAGATGACCAGCAATCCGCTGCCGCCGCGAAAACGCAAACCGGGATCGGTGGGCATAGCCGCCGGCCCCGAGGTGGTGATCCTGGGCCCCGATTGGAGTGTCCTGCCGGCAGGCACGTGCGGAGAAGTCGCGGTTCGTGGGCCCAACGTCACTCCGGGCTATGAAAACAACCCGGAAGCCAACGCAGCGGCCTTCGCTGGCGGCTGGTTTCGCACCGGCGACCAGGGCTACGTCGACGAGGAGGGTTATCTCTCCCTGACCGGACGGTTGAAAGAGATCATCAACCGAGGGGGAGAGAAAATCTCGCCCAGGGAGATCGACGAAGCGCTGCTCGATCATCCCGCGGTGGCACAGGCGCTGGCCTTTGCGATTTCGCATCCTACGCTGGGGGAAGACGTCGGGGCGGCGGTCGTGCTTCGCGAAGGCAGGGTGGCGAGCCAGGCGGAGCTGCGGGCTTTTGCGGCACAAAGGCTGGCGGATTTCAAGGTCCCGCGAACAGTCGTGCTGCTCGAGGAGATCCCCAAGGGGCCGACGGGCAAGCCACAGCGCACCGGTCTCGCAGAGCGGCTCGGCCTGGGAGTTGCGCAAGGCGACGCCGCCAGCCCGCCACCACGCACCGAAGCCGAAAAGCGGCTGGCCCAGATCTGGAGTTCCGTGCTGAGATGCGAACGGGTCGGCGTGCGTGAAGATTTCTTCGCCGTCGGCGGGGATTCACTTGGGGTTGTGGTGCTTCTGGCCCAGATCGAGACAGCGTTCGGAAAGAGGTTGCCGCTGGCCGCATTCGTCCAAAATCCCACCATCGAAGGGCTGGTCCGGAGCCTTGCCGAGGACAAAGGAACGGCGAGCGAGTCTTCCCTGGTTGAGCTACAGCCCTCCGGTGAACGGCGCCCGCTGTTCTGTGTCCCGGCCTCTGCCGGGACGGCGTTGCTGTACGGCGAGCTCGCCCGACAACTCGCTCCCGACCAACCGGTCTACGGCCTGCAGTCCGCAGGCCTCGACGGCCAGCAAGCTCCGCTCACCACCGTGACACAAATGGCCGCGCACCATGTCGAAGCGATCAAAGCCGCGCGGCCTGAAGGACCCTATTTGCTGCTGGGATACTGCCTGGGCGCATCCATCGCCCTGGAGATGGCGGTGCAACTTCAGGAGCGCGGAGACGCGGTCGCCTTCCTCGGGATTGTCAGTGCCGAAGGGGCGGCCCCCGAGCCGCGATCCCTGCGCAAGCATCTTCAATACCACTGGCCGGGACTCAGCGGGCCGTATGTCGCGGAGCACCTTCGATACCGCTGGCAGCGTGTCCTCCAGACAGGCGCGGATCTGCTGTGCCCGCTATGGCTGGCTTGCGGGCGTCCCCTGCCGCAGGTCTTGTTGCGGCAGCGAGTCCAGGGGATCAACCACCGCGCTGGTCTGGCCTGGCAGTGGCGCGCTTTCCGAGGTCGCATCACGTACTTTCAGGGCCAGGACGACCCGCGCGCGGAGCCAGCGAGCTTCTGGGGGCAACTCGCCAGCGAAGGCGTCGAACTGGTGACGGTGCCCGGCAGGGGCGAAGGGATCTTCGGGAAACCGTGCGCGGCCGGGCTCGCCGCAGCATTGCGAAAGTCCGTTCCGACCCCAACCCCTCCGACTAGGCGCGAGCCACGGAAATAGACCACGGAGATGGGTTCACAGGACCGATACCAGTTAGGAACGAATTTGGTCTGAATTGGAACCTTCCCGCCAGATAAGTTTATGCCGATCAATCTGTGCTCGTGGAAGGCGGTTGTAGTGTAGACCTACCCCCTTCCCATTCCCCTAGCATTCTCGGCACATTGGCGTCGAGCCGTATATCTGCGAACGGGTAGGATCGACATTCAACCGCTTTTGCTTTGCCGCGGCGGGGAAGATGGGCACGCAAGAAAATGCCGACCCCGCGCGGGGTCGGCGCTACAAAGCGCCAGCAGGCCGCCGCGCTCGAAAGCCCGCCTAAGCGGGGGTCCATCGCCCCCGCCCTGGATTCCCGCCCTTCGGCAAGCTCAGGGCAGGCTTTGCGCGGGAATGACGTACAGTAGAGGCGCGCGCGCGTACCCTCCAGCCATGTCACCCCCGCGAAAGCGGGGGTCCAGCGCTGCCTCCGTACACCCTGAACCCATCGAGAACTGCCCCGGCGGTACTCTTGTTCACAATTTTAATCGTATGGGGGCCGTCCGATAATCCGTCGGTCCTGAACACTACAACTTGGGAAAGCCGAGGAAAGTTCTCAAGGCGAAGGTTCACATTTTGTTTTAACGCCCCGTCCACGTACACATCGACATCGCCAAGGTCGGTATGTTTTTCGGCAAGGTAATCGATGCCGGCGCCTGTAAATGTAAACTGCAAGGAATCGTTGACCGAGGTCGTGTAATGGACGTCGTCGTTATAGTCAGAAAATCCCCGGTGACCTAACGAGCGCCAGCTTCCGCTATAGGTGATGCGCGCATCGTCGTCGTTAATCAGGGTCGAATCCGGCACTTGCGTTGTTCTCAAGACAAGCGGTATCTCCCACATCTTATACAAGCCGGAGGGGACATCTTCAAAGGGGCATCCTGAGGTGAAAAGGGACATCATCACCTCCGTTCCCTTTCGTTCCTGGAACTTCGCACAAAGACTGGGGCCATAGAAATGACCGCCGGTAATGTGCCTGTCGCTATGCGAATTGATGAGATTCCAAGGGCCCCAGGGGTGCTCCGCCTGATAGAAGTCGTACCTCATCTCGTTGGGTTCGAACCATTTGGTCATTGTCTGCGTATTGTACCAGGAGATCGTCAGATAGACGCCGAGCGAGGGAATATAGCAGGGCGGGGTTTGGCCGCATTTGGCCGGAAGGCTCAGAATAGGGATGGCCTTGGCGATTAGTTTTGACCAATTCTTGGCACTGTGTCCGTCTCGGCCCGTATAATACGTCCAATCGGAAGCATCCAAGCCCTTCAGTTTGCTTCGCTCGACTCGTCCAATGATGAAATCGTCTCCATCATTCCAAAACCCGTTGGGCGATATGGCATAAACATACTGACGGGCGCCGTCCCGGGATACAGCGCCTCCGTTCTTCCCATAATGGACAAAGAAGGGAGAGCCAAACCGCCTGCCGGGCCACATGGGATTCTTGTAGTTCTCCGCCGCGCTGCGCGTCCATGTCAATCCCTTGTCGGTTGACTTGATGAGGCTGGAATTGAAAGCGGTCTGACGCAGCAAGGGATCTTTGCTGTCACTGCCGTAGACGTTTCTGGACACAAAGGCATAAAAAGTCGAAGCGATGCATTCCTGTCCGCAGGCCTTCCAGGTTGCGTTATCCGCCTCTTTCTTGCCGGCGATGCCGTAGTCATCCATGCTATTGACGATTCTGCCGTTAAGGGCGTGCGGACCGTCCCCCTGCAATTGATTGAAGGCCAAGTTTCGCTGTTGGGAACCAAATCCCCGGCCGTCGCAATTGAATGCATACAAGCTGTCGTCGTCGGCCCAAAATGGATCCCAGGTATCACCATTCGACTGGTCCCACTTATGAATGTGATTAAGGTCCATAAACACGTCCGTTATTGGAGTAGCCACCCTCGGCGCATCAAACCCATGCCCCAATAGCGAGGGATTCCCCAGATCGGCAAAGATTGAAGCTGTGGAGAAGGCGGCAAGCGTCTTGATGAAATTGCGACGCGCGACCCGCCCGGGTGTGTCTCTTCCTTCCCACATGTTTTATTCCTCCTGAGCGTGCATAGCCGAAAACGGCTATCCGTGATGTCAGGACGTCTCCGCGAGGCTGGCCCAATCGGGCCGTTGAAAGAAAGGCGCCTGCGCTACGACGTTCGCGAGAGCGCCCGCTCACTGTCATGCTGAGACCGTCGGCCTAGGCCGGAGAAGCATCTCGCCCTGCTGTTTGCCGGCGGAAAAGTCCAGAGCAAGATTCTTCGCTCCGCTCCGCTGCGCTCAGAATGACAGCATGGCAGACGAGTGCATGGATGTCACGCTGAGCAGCGCGACCGATCCATTGGATGCGAAGGACTTACGTGACGACGTCCTGGAGAGCCGAGCACAGTGTAGCGAAGAATCTGCTTTTGGTTGCGGTCAAGGGCCGCACTGTGCAACAAGGCGGACTCTTCCGTCACCGCTTGGGCAGGGCATTGAGAAGAATCTGCAAGTCTTCCGCCGCTGCGGGAGCGTGGAAGACATAGCGCTTGGCGCCGGTGATCTCGAGATAAAACCCCTGCCCAGAATCTGCGGATCCTGCCTTCTTGACCGCGGCAAGGGAATAGTCAAACGAGTCCTTCCCGCTACTCGCTTGGTACTGAACCCTGCCTAACCCGACGCGGAGAATTCCGTTGCAACTTCCCACCATGTGTCTGTGCTCGACGGGCATGGAAGCCGACATATTGGGGGTGATGGTCAAAACACGGCCGGGGGAAAGTGTGACCTTTGCCTTGAAATTTTCGTAAGGCTTCGCTACGACCTCCACGGTATGGTCACCGGCAGGAGCCTGGCTGATTTCCAAACGCCCATTGGAAGCTGCCTGGCCAACGGCCCGACCGTCAATACTGACCTGTGCCCCTGGAACCGTCTGCACAATGAGCTTAGGAGGGGCTAAGGCGGGGCTTGGATGCGCCGGCGCGGCGTTTTCCAGGGCCACTTCATTAGCAGTCAAGTGCACACTTCCCCCTGCTACGAACTGCTTCTGGAGCTGCTTAGGCTTGAACGTGTCCTTCTTCAGTTCAATGGTATGCGGCCCCGGTCGGACATTAGCCACGCTAAAACTGCCATCCTGTTGAATTGTGCCCAGGGACTTCCCGTCAAGCAGGACTTCCGCCAAGGGTGTTGCCCCAGCGATAACCAAGGAGGCCACTGTCGGAGCAGGTTGGAGCGCGAAGACCAATTTCGCCCCCTGCCCTTTTTGAATATTGACCTCCTGTTGAGGGACGGTCTGGAACCCGTCTTTGACCACCGCCACCGTGTATCGCTTCGGTTCAAGGTTGGCAATCACGAGCTGGCCGTGCTTCGTCGTGCGCGGGTATTTCCTCCCATTCAAGAGGACGGTCGCACCGTCCTCACCCGCTACAACCAGCAGATTGCCGACATTCCGGTCGGCATTCAGGAAAACCGTCAGGGCCGGCGTGGCAGCCACTTGAAAGCTCACTTTCCTTTGGTCCTTTCCTGTGCCCAAGACCAAATCGTGAGTTCCAGGCAAGAGATTAGGAAGCTCCAGCGGGGCGGAGCTGATCGTGCCCATCTCCCTGCCGTCCACCGAAGCTTGCACGGGGCCATAGCTCAACACTACTTGGCCCTGCTGTGGGCCATTGGTAACCACGATCACCTTGAGGTTTTTCGCTTCGAGAGGCCCCTGAACGACTGGCATAGAATCGTGCACGCTCGCAACAGAAATCTTCGCCTGAGAGGTACCATCACCAATCTCCAGCGCATGCTGTCCATCGGAAAGGTTGTCCAGGCTGAATTGCCCTCCCTCCAGTGCGCCCACTTCGTTCCCATCGAGCGTAACCTTCGCGTTTTCCAAGTCCGTGTAAACCCTTAATCCTGCCAGTTGTGGCGGCAGTACCGGCGGCGGATTCGGCGTTAGATTTGCCGTACCGCCGCTCGTGGCCCCTCCTGAAGCAGGCTGTTTCTTAAGCAAGCGGGGCACAAGGAGAGCCGCAAGCACGAGAACAACCAACACGGCTACTCCAGTCGCAATCCAGAGAATCTTCTTGCCTGCTGGTGGGCGGGCTGACACCTCCTGCGGAGGCACTGGTTCCGGCCGCACAGGCTGCATTGGGAGCATTACGGGGGCAGGGGGTGGGGGCATTGTCACAGTTGGTGCTTGGGGAACTACACCTATGTCCCCTCTGGCCTGGGCACGCCGCGCTTGCGCGACGCAAAGTTGAATAAACTCTTCCCTCTTACGGTCCTGGGCAAGTGTGTGGAGACTCTTGGCAAGAGCGTGGCCGGGATCAAGATCTAAAGCCTCTTGAA
The DNA here is from genome assembly GCA_049514855.1 of Terriglobia bacterium. Classification (GTDB taxonomy): domain Bacteria; phylum Acidobacteriota; class Terriglobia; order UBA7540; family UBA7540; genus CAVROP01. The sequence continues at coordinate 7,078 of JBEKUR010000134.1, read as the reverse complement.
GCAGGGACTCGGCGGCGCGCCAGTCAGTCTCCACAACGGTCCGCGCCCGTTCCACCAGCGCATCCAGAAGAGCTCGTTGTACGGCCGAATTGCGCTCATCCTGGTGATGAGCTCCGCGCAAAGCCTCTACCCCTTCCTTAAAGCGCCCCGCAGCCAGCATCTCCTGGCCCTCCGCGAGCAAGCGCAGGGCCTCTCCGTAAGCACTGTTCATGGCATCATCCTCGGACCGCACCTGGTTGTAGAGCGACTAGTAAGACGCCGCCCTTTCGGGTGCAGAGGTGTCAGGGGCACGCTGGTCCAATTCCAGTACATGCTGCAGCTTGCTGGCGCTTTTCTTCGCCGGAAGCTTGCTTCCGGTAGCTGCTCGAGTAATCTCCAGACACAAAAGCGGTCCCGCAAGGCGGGACCGCACTCCAAAGCGATCCTATCTTCCAAGAAACTTCTCCAGCTTCTCGATTTCTCGCTCTGCGAGATCTATACTCTTCTTGGCGGCCTCCGGGTTACGAGACTTAAGTGCTGCGTCAGCTTTGTCCATATACTGTTCCATATTGCTCAACGACGCTGAGATGTCCTGACGAAGCGAAAAGCCAGCGCGTTCCTGTTGTTGGCGAAGATGTTCGACGCTGTCTTTCACGGCATTGGCACGCCCGGCGAGAGGTGTCATACGATCTTCCAGCTCCTCGAGTTCCTTGGCGGCCGCAGCGTTCTCCGCCGCAGCTTGCGCGGCCCGGCCAGCCTTACTCGGAGGAGCTGCCGCTTCCTCAGGGGCCTGTCCCGCTTGTCCACCCGCTCGCGCCAAGCGCTTCTTAGAACCACCCGCAGGGAGTGGTTGCGTCATGGGGTTGCTTGATCCCTGCAATGGCCCGGATGGCTCACTTGGCTGGCCCACCGCCGTCCCACCCTGCGCTGCCGTAGTCTGAGATGTTGGCGCTGGTTCAGAGAGGGGCGGCGGGGGCTGTTGCTGGTTGGCGCTAGCATTCGCCGGCTGAGTAACAGCAGAGGACGAATTCGTTGCCGTAGATGCCGCTAGCGGCGCAGCTTGCTCGGCTCCTCCAGCCTTTGCCCTGAACAGGCGCGGCAACTGCGTTGCCCCCAGCACGATCACGACAATCGCGACCAGCGCCCCTAACGTCATGTAAAGGCCGCGATAACTCCTGGAGGTTGCCGGAGGCGGAACCACTTGAGGTTGAGACGGCGGCATAGCAGCTTGGGACGGTGTCGTAGGCTGGAGTTGCGCACCAGCCGGTTGGCCAGGATGCGCGCCCAAGACCTCAGTCGCGGAAAGCGCCGCGCTCGGCGTGGCAGGCTGTCCAGCCAGGCCTGGCATAACTGCCTGGGCAGAGGCAATGGGTAAGCTGGTGAGCCCACCCTTTACACTCTGCAATGCGAAACGGAAGGCTTCCGCCGATTGGAAACGTCTTGCCGGGTCCTTCTCAAGCGAAACCATGATGATGTCATTCAGTGCTTTGGGCAATTCGGGTTGAATATCGATGGGGGGCAAGGGAACTTTCTGCAAGTGGGCCACCATCAGGTCATAATCGCTATTGCCTTTGAAGGGGCGAGATCCAGTCACCATCTCATAGAGCGACACGCCAACCGAGTAGAGATCCGAGCGGGGGTCGAGGTCAGTGCCCTGAACCTGCTCGGGAGGCATGTAGTAAAGCGAACCCAAGGTGGTGCCTGCCGTGGTCAGCTTGCGATCAGTGTTCGATTTCGCAATCCCAAAGTCCATCAGCTTTATGACGTTTTCAGGAGTCAGCATCATATTGGCAGGCTTGATGTCCCGATGAATGACTCCATGCGAGTGAGCGAACCCGAGCGCGGATAGCACCTGGGAGACATAGTCGATCGCATCATTGAGGGGAAACGGCCCGTTTTTCAGTTTGTCCTCGAGCGTAGTGCCGTTCACGAACTCCATGATCATCAGAAGTTGATTCTCCAAGCGAAAAGCAGTGTGGAGCCCGGCAATGTTGGGATGATTCAGACTCGCCAGCACTTTGATTTCGCGAAGAAAGCGGTCGGCCAGATCAGACTCGTTGGCAAGGTCCGGCAGCAGAACTTTCATCGCGTCGATGCGGTCGGATATCAGGTTTTTGACCTTGTATACCCTTCCCATGCCGCCGGCGCCTAATACGCCGATGATCTGATAGTCCCCAACCTTGTCGCCAACTTGAAAACTCATGGCTAGCCTCCTGCGACTAATATCCTTTATTGAGAATTCCGCACGGCGTCGCCCACTTTGGGCGCTTGTCCCGTGTATGTCCCGGTGGAAGAAGTATCTTCCACTTCGGTGATCGTCACGTCTCCAAGCCTGGTCTCGATGCTCTTCAGCACCTTGCCTGTGGCCGGGTCCTTGATTTGACGCCCCTGCCGGAAAACGCCCAGGTGGTCCCCAACCTTCACACCCGCCTTGCTTCCGACATTCAAAATGAGGGTATTACCGGACACATCCGCCACCAGGCCTGAAATATTAAGGACCTGTGTTGGAAGGCGTGAGGCGCTGTCGTCCAATTGCTTTGCCATGTCGTTCACAGCCTGAGCAACGGCTTCGCCCAGAATGGTGTCGGCAAAGTTCGAGCTGGACATGTCTAAGCCGCCACCCCCGCCCCCTCCCGAGCTGCCGCCGCCCCCCCCAAGCAAGAGCCCAGAGCGTTTGGATTCCCCCTTCCCCTCGGCCACCGCGAGAATCTCGCCCGTCTCCGTATTCACCATTCGGGCGTTGATCCCCACTACGGCTTTCGCCTGGCGCTTCCCCACTCCCCCACTCCCAAACCGGCCAGTCAGACCTCCTAGCGCTCCGCCTCCCACACCGACTGACTTGTCGTCTCGCCCAAATTGGGTGATGCTGCCCACAATAATTGCATCCACCCCCAGGATGCGCCCAATCTTCGCGGCGCTGTCTGGATTCGCGCGATCGCTATTGGAGAAGTTCTGTTCGGCGATGATCTTGTCCAGAGCTTTCCGCTCTATGACGGAATACACGCCATCCGTCACAAGGCGCGTGACAAGCAGGTCCGCGATTCCCTTTCCAACGTCGGCGTCGCCACCAAAGAGAGCGGCCACACTGCTGCGAACCGTCGCGTAGTCAAAGTTCATAATAGCCACGCGCTTCTTGTTTTGCGCCCAGCCGGACGGCACTAGCGCTAACATTAGAAAAGTGATTCCAAAAAGCTTTTTCATTTTCTGTCCCCCTGAGAAGGATTGGAGATTTCTAAGAGATCCGGTTCAATACATTTCCAGTGCCCGAATGGGTTGCCTAACCAACGCGGGAAAACTCCTGCACCCCGCTTCTTCCTGCCAACAGGCCGCAAGCCTCACTTCGAAATCCAGCTCCCATCCCGTGCAAGGAACAAGATTCGTGGTTGGAGGCACCATGCGCCAGATACGTCCACAATCTCTTGTTATCACAGCTCGATTTTATAATGTTACCACCTTTCGGAGTTGGGAACAAGGATATGCGCCACCCGAAAAATCGGAGAGGAATAGAGGCCAGGATGTGGGGAAAGAGCCAGCTCGTGATGCCTACCCAATGAGCACGGTTGGAAGGCCGAGCACAATGGTACCACCGTGGGCCGTCAAGTCACCGAGACGGGCAGCGGGCAATCCACCTACCAGGACCGTGAATGACCCCAACACAATCACATCAGGCGGCCCAACGCATACCGCCATGTCAGTCACGCGGGCCTGAGGAAGGCCACCGGTGAGGACTGTCGGGCAACACGGTGGGAGAATGGGGCCGCCCACATGAGGCACAAGTACGGTCACCATGGGGCATACGTGCATATCAGTCGCTCTGGCAGCAGGCATTCCCATTATTCGCCTCCAGATTCAATCACACAGTCCAAGCCCGTCACTTCTAAGAGACAGCCGGGCCCATTTCTCTCAAAAACAACTCTCACAAGCTTTCCACGGTACTCCAGCGAAAGACACACCCTGGAACTTCGCAGAAGTTGCACCTCTCACACAGGCTTCGGACCTGGCTGCATCCTGGCCATCAACGCCATGCCCTTTTGCAGAAAGACGCGATACTTCTCAGGCGCCTTCTCCGGCTGGTTTCTGACCGCACAAGCAATTATCGCCCCAGCCACAACCTGCGGTGTTATATGGTCCGGGGGAGCGACGGGCTCAAGATTCGCCGGTGCGATGCTACCCCCGCTGAGGAATGCCGCCAGTGCCAGACAGGCTGAAGGGCTCTCCAATCCCTCTTTATCAGCCGCAATCCTGGCAGCCCGCCGATTCTCCTCATCGGGATTGGATACCCATCTCTCCACCGCCACATGGGCTTCCGAGATCTTTGACGCATCCTGCGTCCCGAGGATTTGGCGCACACAAAGGCACCCCCACCCCACAGCCTCTCTTTTTGGAAGGACATAGGCAAGGAATCGGATGGCATCCAGGAAAAGCTCTTTCCCAATGAGAAGCTCGAGAAACTGCCGCGGCGTATGCTCATCTTTCAGCAACGCCTTGGCTTCCTCCCCGAGCTTGGCTCGCTCACACAGGTCTCTTAAGGTCGCCACCGATTTTGTGCCCGGCTCCACGTTGCCCATGATCCCAACTTCCTCTCCTCGCTGACTTCACTTAACAACTGATCAAATTGCCGTCTCTTGTTTGCTCTGGTTTCTGATTCCGGGCACCTGACTTCTGACTCCTTTCATCAGCTACAACTTCGTGCCCTTGCTGCCGTTGTCGGCGGTGTCGGGATCGGTCGGGTCCTCTGGCGAATCCGGATTCGCACCTGGACCTGACCCAGCCGCACCGCCGCTGTTGATCAGCACCATAGTCCCCTGGATTGTGACGCCCGCGGGGCCGATATCGACGAAGCCGCCCGGACCCTTAAGCGAGAGTTGCATGCCCGCTTCGATGATGACGGTCATGCCACCTTTTAGGTGAATGGTCTGACCGGCTTCCATAGCATGCGTCATACCCACTTTCTCGTTGCGCGACTGGCCCACCGTGAGTGATAAATTGCCGTCCACCTGCTGCTTTTGATCGCGGCCCACTCGAAGAGACCTATCCCGTTCGATCTTCTCGTTCTGTTTGCCTTTAACATGCAAGTGCTTGTCCGCGTTCACCAGCTCGAACTGGCTGGCATTGACGATCAGGTGGCGGTTGTTGCCGATGTATTCGCGCGAGTCGTTCTCCACGCGGTGGTCCATGTCTTTTTCGGCATTGATGAAGATTTGCTCGTGTCCTTTGAGGTCTTCGAAGCGGATCTCATTGTAATTCGCGTTTCCGCCTCCCTTCGAGCTGCGCGACTGAAAGGTGCTTCGCGTCTGCTTGTCCGGCAGCGTGTAAGGCGGCATCTGTTCGGCGTTGTACACTCGACCTGTAATCAGAGGTTGATCGGGATCCCCTTCCAGAAAGTCGACGATGACCTCTTGGCCAATACGAGGTAGGAACACTGCTCCCCAGTTCTTGCCTGCCCAAGACTGCGACACACGTATCCAGCAGGAACTGTTCTCATTTTTCTTTCCGAGACGATCCCAGAAGAACTGGACTTTGACCCGCCCATATTTGTCCGTGTAGATCTCTTCACCGCTCGGGCCAGCGACCACAGCAGTCTGGGGTCCTTTGACAGTGGGCCGCGGGGTGACGCGCAAAGGGCGGACAGGAACTGAAAGAGGAATACACGTAAAGGTATTGGAGTAAGACTCCCCTTGTGGGGATTTCAAGCTACCGTAGCTGTCTGTTATGGCTGAATGTTGTATCTCAGTCAGGACGTAATCTGTATTCATGTCCTTGCGAGGATGCTCTTCCAGCGTAAACTTATAACCGCTTACAAACATACGGCATTGGCTCGTTCCATGAGCAACAAGGTGTTCAGCTTCTTCCTCCTGCATTCGGACTTTAGCCAGAGACTCTCCGGCCCCCTTCGTCAGATACTCTCCAGGGTAATCGTAAATCTCGAATTTGCTGTTTCCTCCGACCTCATAAACCGTGGGCTCGTTGACCATCAAATTGGTGCTCGGTGTTTGAAAATTGTAGTCCTCCAGGGAGTATTTCCCCGTGCGCAGTTCCTCCTCGATCTGCCACCCGGTTATGACATCTTCCTGGGGCCCCCCCGAAACCGCGACGTAGCGAACCATGCTTTGCCCGGGACAAGAACTGTGGGAAGTGGAAGTGTCCGCCAGCACCAGTGTGTGTTTCCCCTGCTGATGCTTGAAAAAGTAGAAAACTCCGTATTCTTCCATCAACCGGGAAACAAAGTGAAAGCTCGACTCCCGGTATTGGACACAATACTCTCGCGGATCATAAGAACCTTGCAGTGAGTTCGTGTAGTCATTGAAACCAAGATCGCTAAACACCTGGGTGAGGATATCCGGAATGCTCTTGTTTTGGAAAATGCGACAATCTGCGTCCCGGGTCAGAAACCAAAGCCAGGGCACCATTTCGGCACTGTACGACGTAAACTCTTCTTCAGTCGCATGCTGCGCAAAGCGGCTGATGATGCCATTGAGGTACCGATATGTTCCGTCGCCCTGCCTTAACGAGATAGTCACGTTCTTGCCGACGATATCTGAAAATGAAATTGACGAGTTCTCGGACAGGAAGTCGAGTTCAAACCTGAAAAGGCGCGAGATGCCCTCTGTGCCCTTGAAACCCCTGAGCAGTAAAACATCACTCCCCAGCGGAGTGTCTATCTTAAACAGCCCACCTTCTTGAGTGTAATTGCTCATAGATTGACCCTCTGTCAGTCGAGGAGTCAAGAGTCGAGAAGTCGAGGAGTCGAGAGTCAAAGGTCGAAGAGTGGCAGCGAATCTCCCCCCCAAGCAAGGCCTTGCACTCCTCGATCCCAGATTCCTCGACTCTTGACTCCTTGACTCTCGACTTCTCGACTATCGATACACAAACGCGCCATCCGGGCCGACGCCCACGTGCAGGGCGCTTATCTTCTCGCCTTCCGACATCCGTCCCAACAACTGCCGCGAAATATCCGGGAGCAACGTATTCGTGAGAATATTGTCCACATTTCGAGCCCCGCTCTCGACTTCAGTGCAGCGGCTGGCCACCGCATCGACCAAGCTCGGGTCATAGGTAAGCTGGATCTTATGGTTTTCCTGTATACGCCGCTGGATCT
>JBEKUR010000133.1:0-16246 GCA_049514855.1 Terriglobia bacterium | reverse complement strand
GCCAACTCGGCGTCACCGTGCCAGACCGCCTCAATTTTGATCAAGAATGTAGTGCAGACTCGAAGATAGCCTGAACTGATTCCAAAGCACTTAGCCTATTTCCCGCCCCTTTCGTGACGAACTTGGGTTAGCAGCGGCTGGCCGGTTGTGCAAACGATTGGGTGCCGCCAAGGTCGGACAAGAAAAAGGGGCGCAGGCGTGTGAAAGCGGCCTTACGGAGCAAGCAAGTGTAGCGTAGACCTCCACCTCTGAGGTCTGCGGCCCTTCCAAAAGAAGAACCGCGGACCCCAAGAACGGGGGTCCGCGCTACCCGCCCTTAGGCGCGGTTCGCGACCAGATGGAGTGATGTCGCGAGCCGCCCCGAGCTTTCTCGAATAACCAGCGTGCGGTGGAGCCGGGAAGCAATTCTGCGCGACCTTTCTCGCCGCCCGATTACAGCTTCGACCCGGCCTTCTTCAATCCCTTCACGGTGTCTTTGCCGGCTTTTTCGCCTGCCTTGCCGGTTTCTTTCCCGGCCTTCTCGCCGCCCTTGGCGGAGGCTTTGCCGGCCACCTTCGCTCCCTTGGCAGTCCCCTTACCGGCTTCATCCGCTCCCTTGGCGGTCCCCTTACCGGCTTTCTCCACCGTGGATTGCGAGTATCCCACGCTAATGCAGAGAAAAGTTGCCAGGAACAGGCCCAACAGTGATTTGAAGCTCATCCGGAATCTCCTTCCCGCAAATGTGTTGCGTCGAGTTGTCTTTCCAACCAAGCCAGGATTTCCATTTTCAAATCCCGGGTCGCTAAAAAGTCTGACCCGGAATTTCCATTCTAGCTCCCGACAGCCTCACACTATACACCCCGCGAGGGATTCCAGCGCACCGTTTTTCCTTTGACGACTGACAACTGACGACTGACAACTGACCCGCCGCGGCGGGACGACTGAGCACCTGTATTGAGGTAGTGTTGTGGAGTAAGATGGTACTGGGCAGAATCTAAGGCTGGGCTGGCTGGGGAGTGCAATCATGGCGACTCTGCAAGAAGTCTTACAGAAAGCCGTCCGAGAGGGTGAGCTTTACGAGAAGCTCGAGGGCGGCTTCGTGCGCTGTTACGCGTGCGGGCACTGCTGCCGAATACCGGATGGGCAACTGGGAGTTTGCAAGGTGCGGTACAACGAGGGCGGCAAGCTGCTTGTGCCCTGGGGCTACGTCTCGAGCGCGCAGTGCGATCCCATCGAAAAGAAGCCCTTTTATCACGCCTACCCTGGCGCGCTGGCCTACAGCTTTGGGATGCTGGGTTGCGACCTGCACTGTAGCTATTGCCAGAACTGGGTTACCTCACAGGCCTTGCGCGACCCAAGCGCAGTTTCGTCTCCCTTGCGCGTGACACCGGAAGAACTGGTCCAGGAGGCAGTGCAACAGGGTGCGAAGGTCGTGGTGAGCACTTACAATGAGCCGCTCATCACCAGCGAATGGGCAGTGGCAGTTTTCAAGGAAGCCCGCGCGGCGGGGCTCACCACGGGATATGTATCGAATGGCAACGGAACGCCGCAGGTGCTGGAATACCTGCGGCCCTGGGTGGACCTTTTCAAGGTGGACCTGAAGAGTTTTGATGACCGGCATTATCGCCAGCTCGGGGGGCGATTGCAGCCCATCCTGGATACCATCCGCAAGCTGCACGAAATGGGATTCTGGGTGGAAATCGTCACCTTGATTGTTCCGGGATTCAACGATTCGGACGACGAACTGAAACGCATGGCGGAATTCCTGGCAACCGTTTCGCCAGACATCCCCTGGCATGTCACCGCCTTTCACCAGGACTACAAGATGACGGAGCCGGGAAATACCAGCTCGCAAACGCTGGTGCGAGCGGCCGGGATCGGCAAGGCTGCAGGTTTGCGCTTTGTCTATGCTGGAAACCTGGCCGGCCGGACCGGGGAGCTCGAGAACACCTATTGCCCCAACTGCCACGAACTCCTCGTCGAACGCCTCGGCTTCCACGTCCTCGACTACCGGCTCACCGCAACGGGTTCCTGCCCCGGTTGCGGCGCTGCCATTGCGGGGCGTTGGGCGGCGGATTTCCAAGGCCAGATTGCCGACCTTCCCTACTTGCCTCGATTCCGGAGGCGGTCAAATCCCTCCAGCGCCTAGCGCCTGCGGATTGACGATTTTTCCGCCGCGGCGGACCGATTGACGATTGAGAGCGTTGGAATGCCGAATTTCGATTGATCCGCCGTGGCGGACTGGTGGACAGCGGAGGAAGTTGCCACACCGCCTTTTCAATCGGCAATCGGCCCTCTGCGATCATCCCTCAAGAGTCGTCACGAAAGAACCATTGGATTGGTCGCTGAACAACCTCTGGCCGGATGTCATTCCGAGCGCAGCGAGGAATCTCGCTCTGGTTCTATCTTCGATCGTCCCTGGTCGCCCTTGAGCTCCGATCCAGCTCATCGCAGAGCGAGATTCCTCTCCCGCGACTGCGGGATCGGAATGACAGGGGGGGGCGGCTTCAGCGGAGCCCATAGAACAGGTATCCGGGCCCCACTCGCATGTTATGGATAAGCGAGGCTGGCGAGACGGCGGCGATGAGCAATCCCCCCACTGCCTGGGCCAGCGCCATCGGCCAGATGTTTCGATGCCGCGCGAAGATCTCGGCAAAGACAACGCCAGCCACGGTGGTGGCGACCATGAGGATTGGATTGGGGATGTGCGCCGAGCCGAAGATGATCCCCACCAGGAGCGAGCTCAAGTGGCGGTTGCGGACGACTTCCATCAGGCGATTATGAAAATAAGATTGGGCGAGATACTGCTGAAAAGCACACCAGATGCCGTAGGTCAACAGTGAAGCAGCAGCGTGCCGGTTCACTGCTACAAACGTCAGGGCATGCCGCGCAAAACCGAATACGAGAAGAGGAATGTAAAGGGTGAGGGCGACGGGCAATACGACTTGGGCGTTGGCCCGCATTCCGGTAAATGAGAGGCCAAGCCTCCGGAACGTATCGCGGTGCAGAAAGTGGCTGGCAAGCACCACGCCTAAGAGCGCCACCCAGGAAAGAGGATATGTGGACCGCCAGCGCCAGATGTAAGTTACAATGCCAGCGTAAACCAGTATTACTTCCAGGGCGGAATAGATTGGCAACCAGGAATGCGAGGCACTTCCCGCCTTAATTTCATCGACTGAGGTTACTGTGCTCATGGGAATTCCCACACTCATTTTACGTCAACCCGGCCAAAGAGTGAAAAGCCGCCCAGTATTTTTTCTGATGGCGGGCGCACTGGTTGGGTTGGTCGCGCTAATCCTTCCGATATACTTTCGCGCGCAGGGGGCGCCGTCCTCGAGGCCTGCGGAGAAGCGGCATGCGCTGCTCATTTCCGTGGACGGACTGGGAGCCAGCCTCTATGACCGTCTTGCCGCGAAGATTCACATTTCCAATCTGCCGAGACTGCGGAGGGAAGGGAGCTACGCAGAGGGTGTGGTGGGTGTTTACCCTACGGTGACGTACCCCTCGCATACGGCCATCGTCACAGGGCGGATGCCCGCCGAGCACGGCATCTACTCCAACTTGTCGTCGCGCGAGCCGGGCAAGAACCCCGAAGACTGGTTCTGGTTCACGAATGCCATCAAAGTGCCTACGCTCTGGGATGAGGCGCGCGCGCACCATATGACGACGGGGGCGGTCTTCTGGCCGGTGACGGCGGGCGCGCCGATTGATTGGGACGTCCCGGAAATCTGGGACCCCCAGAAGCCCCTGGTGGTGGATCCTATATACGTCGCGAAGTACGCAACCCCCGGACTTCTGTTCGAAGCTCTATTGGAAATCGGCCCGCCGCGACCCGGGCAGGAACTTGATGTGACGCGGACTCGCCTGGCGACGTTCATCCTGAAGAAACATAAGCCGAACCTCCTCCTGGTTCACCTGGTCGACCTGGACGAGGAGGAGCACCAATTCGGCCCGGATAGCCCCCAGGCCGCCGCGACCCTGGAGAAGATTGATGGTCACATCGGTGAATTGCTGGCCGCCGACCAGGCCGCCGGGCTGGCTGATTCCACCGATGTCTTCATCGTTTCCGACCACGGTTTTCTGCCCGTTGAAGCGGAAATCAAGCCCAACGTGCTGTTCGTGAAGGCGGGGCTGTTGACCGCAGACGAGAAAGGGAATGTTACTGGAGGAAGAATCGACACTGTCGCCAATGGCGGCTCATTCTTTATCTATTGGCCGGAATCGGAGGACCTTCGCTCCAAGGTCAACGAAGCCTTGAAACCCCTTCGTGACCAAGGGGTGCTGTGGGCCGTCCTCGAGCGCGCAGCTTTGAAAGAATTGGCTGCGGAGCCCGCCGCACAAATGGCGCTGGAAGCAGCGACGGGCTACGCTTTCAGCAGCGGCGCGGCTGGCGACTTGCTGGCGAAGGAAGAAAGTACGACTGGAACGCACGGATACTTGCCTTTTCGCCATGAACTTGAATCGTCGTTTATCGCGTGGGGACCGGATATCAGGTCCGGAGTGGATCTGCACACGATTCGGATGACGGAAATCGCTCCCACTATCTTGAAAGCGATGGGGATCGACGACCCGAAATTCGGTGATCGACCGCCCCTCACGGATATTTTCAAATGAAGGATTCAGGATTCAGAAGTCAGGATTCAGGAGAAGAGCAAGGAGCAGAATTATGAATAGTGATTGGTGAATGGGGAATGGGGAATGGTGAATTGGGGATGCAGGACTTGCTTTGCGCGCCGCGCCCAGGGCCTCTGAAGAACAGGATTCAGGTTTCAGGATTCAGGATTCGGGGGCGACTGTCTTGTGCTGGAGTAGTAGGACCACTCGCTGGCCCAGGTGGCCACACGGAACCAGTAGCGGCCGAACGTAACGGCCTGCTGAACAACAAAAAGGCTGGCCAGCGCCAGGAGTTCACGAATGTGCGGCCCGCCGGCGATGGTTGCATTGACGAATCCCCATGGGAAGAGCAGCCGGTAAGCTCCCAGGAGCGCCAGCCCCAAGGATGAAGGCACAATATAAACGCCTATCGCTCCTTTGAGACGGCCGAGGGAAAAACCCAGGGAAGCGAGGAAGGCCTGGATCGCGCCCGTACCTTCTTCCAGCACCAGCCGGACGCGTGCATAGTCCATGACCAAGTTGACAAAACCCAGGCCCAGCACCACGAGCAATGAGACTGCGAGGCGAGCCCAGAAAACCGCGCGGTCGTCGGCCCAGTTGTCCGCCCAGTGATCTACCCACTGGCCCAACTTTTCATTCAGGAGCTTGAAGACGATCCAATAGCAAATGAGGCCGATGACCAGGAGACGCAGCAAACGCCATGCGTAGCGTCCGGTGTCGCGAAAGAAATCTCCCAGCGAATACTCCAGGTCAAGCGCTTTGAAGCGAGTCAGCACTCCCCCGGCCAGGATCGAGTTCAGCGCCAACGAGAGCAGGCCCATACAAATAATTACCGTGGCATAACGATCGAAGCTACCCGGATTGTTGAAGGAGAAGTCCGTTAACCAATCAACGGAGAAGCCGCGCGCTAATTCCCGGCCCATCAGGCTGTGTCCGGTGAAACGCTGGATGCCACGGTAGATGGGATATCCGGCGAGCGCGGCGATGGCGAGATTAGCAAGGAACAGAATCCCGACTGCCGACCCGGTGCGGCGTGTGATGGAGAGTCCCTGCCGAACGGATGACCCGACACTCATATGAACCTTCCTCATTGTCATTCCGAGCCCTTCGCTGTCATCCTGAGCGCAGCGAAGGATCTCGCTCTGCTCAGGGTAAAATCCGCGAGGAATCTCGCTCTGATTCTTTCTTCCACCTAGGCCCCGGCTAGGCCGCCTTGGGCTTCGATCCACCTCAGCGCAGAGCGAGATTCCTCTCCCGCGACTGCGGGATCGGAATGACATCCGCCTGGGGCCGGCGCCGCAGGCCTCAACTGAAAAAACCGGCGGCGAAGAACAGATTCTCAAGCCAGAAAATCCAACGGATGTACCACTTGGCTGCGGCGCGGTTGTCTGGCTCGGCCAGCCGGCTGTCATGGGTGAAGTTCGCTTCCAGCGCCAGCTTTCGCTGCGGGTCCACCTCTGCAGAGGTCACCTTGGAGGGTTTCTCGAAAACAAACTTCACCCAGCGATACTTTCCGTCCCAGTTTCTTTCGATGGTCTCACCATTATCGAAGCGAATCACCACATCCACAGGCGCAATGGCCTCGCCCAGACGATGCGCGACGACCGTAGACCGATAGAGTTTGCTCTTGCTTTTCTCAGCGAGCTTGGCAGCGTCCTGTTCGAGGTAGGTGTTCCTCTTTCCATTTTCGTCGTATACCCCGACTTTGCCCTCGAGGGGTTCGCTCCTGAGGTCACTGACTTCATAGTTGGCCACGTTCGAGCCGTAGAAGAATTGCTCGAAAAACCAGTTCATGTTTTGCCCGGAGACTTCGTTCACGACGTCGATAAAGTCCCGAGTGGTTGGATGACGATAGCGCCAGCGTTGCTGATAGGTGCGCATGACGCGCGCCATGGTTTCCGGGCCCAAATAACTTTCCAGGGTTCGGAGCACGAGTGCCGGCCGCGCATAAGAATTAGCCACATAACTGCTGCCGTCCAGATATTGCCATCCGTTCCGGACCAGTTCGTCGTCCTTGGCATGTTCGAGGTATTCGGAGCGGCGGCTGGTGCGTTCCGGGGTTCCGACACACGCGAAGTAAGTACCCAGCGGGATTTCGCCGACCCCCGCGAAGGGGAACTGCGGCAACTCGACATTGAACCACGGGTAAATTAGCAAAGGCATGCCGAAAACGTGTTGATAACTGCATCCCTGGCCATAAGCGGTTTCAAGGACTTTGCCGGTTGAGTAAGTGTTGAACCCTTCGTCGAGCCATGCTTCCTCGAATTCATTGTTCCCCACCAAGCCATACCAAAACTGGTGTCCAAACTCATGGACGGTGACGCCCTCGGGGGAAAAGGAATGTTCGCCTGGCCAGAAGTAGGCGCCAGCCGTAATGAACGTGGGATACTCCATGCCGCCGGTGTTCGAGCCGCGTTGGGGATCGACCACCGTCAACGTGTCGTAAGGATACTGGCCGTACCACAAACCGAAATATTTAAGCCCGTTGAAGGCGGCGCGGAAATAGCGGTCCGCAAGGCTGCGGTGATCGGGCTGGAGCAAAAGCGTAACCGACACGTCGCGGAGGGCAACCTGGTCAGCGGGCAGGTTAAGGATTCGGGCCCAGCTCACGAGTTCGTCGCCGCGTACTTCACGGCCCCAGTCGAAGGTGCGGCTGAGCTTGATAAAATGCGGGCTGGCGGTCCAGGCAAAATCGTGAACGTCCTCCTGGTGGAAGTAGTAGGTGGTGGTCCGGTCAGGATTGCTTTGGGTGCGGCGCAAAAACCCCGTTGCACCCAAGATATAATTCGAGGGGACAGTCAGGTCAACGTCCCAGGCTCCGTAATCCGCAAAAAACTCGGTATTGGCGTGGAATTGGTGGCAATTCCAGCCACCTTCCTTGCGCCCGCGCTCGCCCGCTGCTTCGTAAACGCCGATCTTGGGGAACCACTGTCCAACCAGGATGTAATCGTCGTCATAGCCCGTGCGTGCCAAGGCGCGCGGGAGCTTCGAAGTGAAAGCGACCGAGAGCTCAATGCTGCCGTGAGGTGGAACGGGCTGCGGTAGCGGCACTCGGATTACGCTCTGATCGGCGGCATTATCGTCGTCGGGGTGCACGAACGTTATCGCCGGCGTCAGATCTGCGCCGCCTACAATCTGAAGTTTGTTGACGTCTACCCATCCCCACTTTTGTCCTTCCGGCTCGGCTTTCCATTCTTTCAGCAGACTGCGGCGTCTGCTGAGGGAGGATTCCCGCAGGAATGTGCTATCCATGTTTTTGAACGCATTGAGATACAAGTGGAAATATAGGTCCGGAATAGAATCCTCAGTGTGGTTCCACCAAGTAAGGTTGTAGTGGCCCGCGACCTTCTTCGTGGCCGGATCAAACTTGGCTGAAATCTGGTAGCGGACGATGGGATGTTCGATGCGAGATTGGTAAGTCTGAGCGCTGACGTTGATGCCGAAAGGCACCAGCGCCGCCAGCACTCCGAGCAAGATTCGTCTCTTCATCTTTTTCTCCAGAAGGGAAACACGAACCGGATGGTCAAGAAGATTCCTGCTGTCAGCGTCAGTCCCACGAGTTCGAGAAAGACCGCGCGGAGGAATTTACTGGCGGGAAGGCCCAATTGCTCGCGCAGCCAAACCCAGGAACAGAGGTCGAAAACATAAAGGCCAACCGTGCAGTCGCGGGTAGTCCGACTGGCGGCATAAAGGAGCAAGGCAATAATGAAGATGCCCGCCACCATCCTCAGCGCATAGATGAGAGTTCGGACGTAAGGCAGTTTCTCCGGCACTCGCGATTTTCCTCCGGTTGATTCACTGCGGCGGCATTGTACCTGCCGGGAGCACAACTTGCAAGATGGTTATCTTCCCGAGCAAGCCAAATGGCGGCGTAAAGCCGCCTCTACATCAAATTGACGCACTACGCAATTTCGAGACCTTACCTTAGTACCATTGAATACACGTATCTTCATGGATAGAATCCAGATTACTCCTTGCGGAAGAGCGGGAGGCTCGCGCTTTCAGTGGCCATCACGGCAAAGGGAGGAGCAGAAGGCCTGGATTGATTTGGTAGTCATCGGTTTAGTCTTCTTGCTAGCAGCAGTCATCGTCGGAGCGAGCCGACAACGGGAGCCTTACTTAAACAAACTTGACCTTCAAGCGCAGAAGATGGGTTCGCTGAGCGCCACGGCAGGCGATGCGGAACGTGATCAGCAACTGCTGGAAGAGGCGGATCTGGGAGTGGCGATGAAACAGATGTTATCCACCGACCCCCACACCTTCAGTCAGTGCCGGCACCGGTTCGAGCAGATGAAGCCGCTGTTGGGCCTGCCCCCCACCTTCGGTTTCTTAGTTGAAGCCGATGGCCCCTATCCGAGGGGCCATTCTCAGCGGGTTTCCTGGCTGGCAATCCAGATCGCAAGGCAGGCGGGATTATCCGAGGCAGACATCGAAGAAATCCGTCTGGCGGGCCTCGTTCACGATATCGGCAAGGTCGACCTGCCTATGCACGTGCTCGAAAAGCCCGCGCTGCTGACGGCGGAAGAGTTCGAGATCATCAAGAGCCATGCGGTCAGGGGCGAGAAGATGTTGGAACCTTTGAAAATGGAAGCTATTGGGCGCATCGTGCGTCACCACCACGAGCGATACGACGGCAAGGGTTACCCAGACGGGCTGGCTGGGGACGAGATTCCGCTGGGAGCGCGAATCGTGGCTGTGACTGAGTGTTTCGAAGACATGGTTTCCCACCTGCCTTACAAGAGTGCCCGCACTCTCGAAGATGCCCTTGCCGAATTACGCCGTTGCTCCGGTACGCAGTTCGACCCTAAGGTCGTAATGGCCTTCCTCGACTGGCTCCAGATCCACGGTGAACCACGCGTGCAACAGTGACAGGTGGATGGCGTCGTTTTGGGTGAAATCAACAAGGGTTCCCCCGGTGACTTCGTCTGTGAACTCGACCTTAAGTAACCGCCTGCCTCGTAGGTTGCCATCAGATTCTCACATTCTGGATTTTACGATGCGTTAAGCCCCGCAGCGCGCGGCCAGAAACTTCTCCTTGAGATTGTCCTGCTGCTCGCGGCTGAGCACGTGGGAAGATTGACTAAGCCGTTGGGAACAGACCGCCGAGGTTGAGGATGATTACCGACCCCACGATCAAGGCTATGCCAGCCAGCAGAAGCTTCTTGGTCTTTGGCGAGGTTGCTTTCCACTCGCCCGTGAGAATTCCAAGTATGTTGGAGGCAAGGATGATCGAAGCCACGAGGAGCGCGAAACCAAGCGACGTCCCGTACTTCCCAACCAGCGTCGCCCCGATCCCATACCCGACCATTCCACCCAGCCACAACAACGCCATGGCAACTCCAAGCAGAGCCTCAACGGGCCATCCTGTTTGGTGGAAGAGGGACCAAGTGCGGTTGCGAATAACCAAATACAGGCAGTAGAGAAGATTCGGAATGAAGCCGGCGCCGAGTACCAGCGCCCACACGGCGTAGGTCGCGGTGACTGGATTGGCGCCCATTTCAATGCTTCTTCGGAGAAGCCCTCCCCCGAAAACAAAACCCAGGTTGAGGTTTGCGCCGAATATGCCGGTGAATATGCAAATCCCCAGGCCGACCAGAAAGCTACGCCCGCGCTCATTCGTTGGCGTTGTTGTTATCGCTTGTTCCTTTTGCCTGCGGTTGCCGGCGACGCCATAGAAGGATAGGCCCGCGATCAGAACCGGCATGCTCGAGAGCAGTAGGAGACCGCGCGGTTGGAGTAGGGCAGCGGGGTTCAGGACCAGCAGCGGAACCAGCGACCCGCCAAGACAAGAGAGACCTGCCACCACCGCAACCGCCAGCGCCATTCCTACAGCGCTAATCCCCAGCCCATAGGTGACTTGGGCGATCCCCCAGAAGAAACCAAAGACCAACGGATACAGGAGCATCCGTGGTGCGGCGCCCCGATACAGTTCTGCCAATCCCGGAACGAATCCACCAGCCATCATCCAGGGCAGGAGCAAGAGGGCTACAGTGGCGAAAACTAACCAGGTGTTTTCCCACTGCCAGCGACGGGAATATTTCATGGGCGCCGGGAAGCTACCGTTCAACACACCACTCACCAAGATGATCGCCATGCCAAGCCAGAAATGTCCACTCATCTGTGTTCCTTGCAGGTGCGGGAGTCGGGAGGTCGAGTCAGCATGTCGTGAAACGGGAATATAACTGGGCTGCTCTTGACACAATCATGGGAGGTGAATTCTAAAATGCTGTTGGGAGTGAATCAAGGGAATTGTGAAATCCAACTCCAGAACTCCCGCCGCCCGTGTGCCCCACTTGGCAGGCGGGGACCGCACTCGCCGTCGGATCTGCTGTCTCGCGGAATTTGATTCCCCGTTCACAGCTTTTCTCCAAATTTCTCGTCGGGTTCGGGGGTGATCGTGAACGAACGGCTGCGAGGGTCTAAATAACCCTCTCAGATGCGGCTCGCCTGGGAATGTTGGAGGCGCGGGTGAGAATCGAACTCACGCATAAAGGTTTTGCAGACCTCTCCCTTACCACTTGGGTACCGCGCCCGGAGAGCAGTGACAAGTGACTAGTGACTAGTAGAAAGAACCGGCTCCGTTTTTTTGCTTGTCACTCGTCACTTATCACTTGTCACTGATTTTTGGAGCGGGAAACGGGATTCGAACCCGCGACTTCGACCTTGGCAAGGTCGCACTCTACCACTGAGTTATTCCCGCTCGGACACAAACCTTACCTCTCGTCAAGTGATTATAGGAAGCGGTGATTGGTAAAGTCAAGCCGGTTCCAGCCCGCCTTTCTGCGATGCGTCCGTGGGAGCTTCTGGGAGCTGGGCCGCCTCGCGCAAGAACTTTGCGGACTCCTCCGGCGGTGTGGGATTGATGTAGAAGCCCGTGCCCCATTCAAAGCCGGCGACTTTGGTGAGTTTTGGCATGATCTCGAGGTGCCAGTGGTAGTAATCCTCGGCGGATTCCCCGATGGGCGCGGTGTGAATGATGTAGTTGTAAGCAGGCCACTCCAGCACGCGGTCCAGACGCGACAGCATATCCTTCAGAATCGGAGCGAGTTGCTCGAATTCAGCTTTCTGGGATTGCTCGAAGGCACATTGGTGGGTCTTCGGGATGATCCATATCTCAAAGGGGAATCTTGGAGCAAAGGGCGCCAGAACTACGAAGGCCTGGTTCTCCGCGATCAAGCGCGCATTCTTTTCCTTCTCCTGGCGGATAATATCGCAAAAGATGCAGCGCTCTTTGAAATTGTAATGTTCGCGCGCGCCGTCCACCTCTTCGCGGACGCGCTTGGGCACAACGGGCAGAGCGATGAGCTGGGAGTGGGTATGCTCGAGCGAGGCGCCCGCAGCCTCACCGTGGTTCTTGAAGATCAGGATGTATTTGAAGCGCCGGTCTTTCTCGAGGTCCAGAATGCGATCACGGTAAGCCCAAAGCACGTCCTCGACGTGGCGCGTGGGCATGGTGGCCAAGGTCAGGTTGTGCTGCGTGGTCTCGATAATGACCTCGTGCGCCCCGATGCCATTCATTTTGTCGTAAAGGCCTTCACCCTGCCGGTTGAGTGTTCCCTCGATGCCCAGGGCAGGGAACTTGTTCGGCACAATGCGCAGCGACCAGCCGGGGGTATCCCGCGCGCTGCCGTCCTTGCGGTAAGCATGAATTTCCGGCGGCGTTTTCTTTTCGTTGCCAGGGCAGAATGGGCAGAAGCCCGAGCCGCGAATCTGAACTTTGTCCCGGACGAAATCCGTTGGCCTTATGGCTCGGTCAGTAGCAATGATGACCCACCGCCCGGTGATGGGGTCTCTTCTTAGTTCGGGCAAAGGTTTTACTCCTTCTACGGCTAAACCCCGAAGGGGAGCGGCCAGTCAAGCTTTGAAAGCATCCTTGAGCAGCCGAACTTGCAAGCCCTCCTCCGGGTTCAATGACACGCTCACCACATCAAAGCGGCAGTTTATGGGTTTCCGTCCGAGTTGCCGCAAGTATTCCTTGGCTGCTCTGATAACCCGTTTTCGTTTGTTCGGGGAAACCGCTGCCTCGGGCGGACCCGCAGCCTCAGAGGTTCGAGCCTTCACTTCCACAAAGACCAGGACGGGCCCATCCCACCCGACCAGGTCGAGCTCTCCGGCGCCTGAACGGGCACGCCAGTTTCGCGCCACCACAGTATATCCTGCTTGGCGCAGATACCAATAGGCCAGAGTTTCCCCGCGTACACCGAGGTCCGGAATTTCGGATTTGCCCCGCCCTTCCTGCTGTAATAAGGCCGCCCTTTGCGCGCGCTGACGCTCTTTCCATGCCAGCGCACGATACATCAACCGTGCCAACAAACCCATTGTAATAGCGACCCGCGCCGTGCGGCAGGTAATGCCCGGGCTCAGCGCTCAATCCTCGACTTTGACAGGTCACGAACGCCTTAGCCACGTACAGAAACTTGAGCGCCGATGCGTCCATTGCCCGAGCTATTTCTCGACCTCGGAAAGGCAAGCGTCGAGGATTTCGAGCGCCGTATCCGCGTGCTCCCGCTCGATGATCAAGGGTGGCATCAGGCGCACGGTGCTCTCGCCGCAGCCCAGGACGAGCAAGCCCTGATGGAATGCCCTCTCGATGACCTTGTGGCGCGCCTCCGGGTCAGGCTCACGTGTTTCCTGGTTCTTGACTAGCTCAATTCCGATCATCAGGCCGCGCCCCCGCACCTGGCCCACAAGGGGGTGCTTGTGTGGCCAGTCCGCAAGCCGGCCCATGATGTATTCTCCCATGCGCGCGGCGTTCGCAACATACTTTTCTTCCAGCAGGCGAATGGTTTCCAGCGCCGCCGCGCAAGCCACCGGGTTCCCTCCGAAAGTGGAGGCATGCGCGCCCGGACCCCAATCCATCAACTCTGCGCGGGCTACCGCCACGCCGAGTGGCAGGCCGGAAGCGATGCCCTTCGCCGTGACCAGGATGTCGGGTACAACGCCGGAATGTTCACAGGCCCACATCTTTCCGGTGCGCCCCATTCCGCACTGGACTTCATCGAAAATCAGCAGGATGCCGTACCGATCGGCCATCTGCCGCAGCCTGACCAGAAAGTTGGGAGGGGGCACGATGTATCCGCCTTCGCCCTGGATCGGCTCTACCACAATCGCCGCCACGTCCTCCGGAGGAACGGTCGTCCTGAAGAGCTGTTTCTCAATGAACTCTGTGCAGACGCAATCGCAAACGCACTCCGGCGCGCGATGCCCGGCGGGGCAGCGATAGGGGTTCGGGTACGGAACGTGCGCCACTCCGGAAAGCAAGGGGCCAAAACCACGCCGCTGGACAGCTTTGCTCGCGGTCAGGGAAAGCGCGCCCAAGGTTCGGCCGTGAAACGCGCCCATGAACGCAATCAAGCGATGGCGCTTGGTGTGGTAGCGTGCGAGCTTTATGGCGGCTTCAATGGCCTCGGCGCCGGAATTCCCGAACACCACCCGCTTGGGGAATTTGCCCGGGGTTATCGCCGCCAGTTTCTCCGCGAGTTGAACCAGCAGGGGATAGTAGAAATCCGTGCCGGACATGTGAATCAGCGTTGCCGCTTGGCGCTGAATGGCTCGCACCACGTCTGGGTGACAATGGCCCGTGGATACCACAGCGATGCCCGCCGCGAAATCCAGAAACACATTCCCATCCACGTCTTCGACGCACACGCCTTCGCCCCGCTTGGCGACCATGGGGTAGTCCCGCGTATACGAAGGCGAGATGAATTGGCGGTCGAGTGCCAGGACCTTCTGAGCTTCCGGACCGGGGAGAGGCGTTTTGATTGAAGGGGCCTTGCTTTCCATGTGAATCCTCCTCCGCGCTGCCTTCTGGCTGGCGCGGTTGGTTTTTAGGTTTTGAGTGAGCAGGGAGTGCAGGGAGGGATTAGTCCCCGCCAAAAAGGTTGGGTCGCGCCAATAAAGGAAGTGTGAGCCGCAGGCTAAAGATGTTGTACATCCCCGCCACCGCCGAGATCATGTAGCCAGCCTTCCCGCGAGTTTTTCTGCCACGTTTGGCCATGGGAAAAACCAGTTGATAGTTAAAAGTTCAAAGTTCAAAGCAAACAGCACGTATAGCGCAAACCTGTTTTATAGGTCCGCGGTCTTTGTGTGCGGCCGGTGAGAAAAGCCGCAGACCTTGGAAAACATGTCTGCGGTACTTCCTTCACGAACCGGCGTTATGCGTCCCCCTTCTTGGCCAAGTGCTTCGCTCTCACATCACTTAGCATCAAGGTGAGCATGAGCAACTGATAAAGTACAGCGATTGAAAGAAACCCGACCACAATGTCAAACATCAGGCGTGTCAGGAGGGAGGAACCGGAGCCGGCGAGCCACCAAGCAAGACTTGCCTCAACGCCAGCCAGTGCTCCCTGAAAGAACAAACCCGTAACGTGGTCATGCTTGGAAGCGCCTAGACAGAGACCCAACACCGCAAAGAAAATCGCAGCAATGAAGACCACATATAAGGGCCAGGGCAAGTTCATGAGGAACTCCCAGATGGATCGGCAATGCTTCCTTCGATCAGGAGTTGCCGCGCTCGTCTATAAGTGCATCTACAAGATCGCGCAGAAGAAAAACCAGGTTGTCCGCTTTACCCCAAATTTCCGCGTCTTTGGTTAAACGGGCACGATCTCTAATTTCGCGAATGAGTCTATCCATTTCGTCGAATTTTTCCTGGCTTCTTAGACGAGGCCCATTCGTCATGACTATTTCCGCTTCCAACGAGTTCCGGCCTTGCTATCCTCAATTATAACACCCGCCTTCAGGAGAGTGTGTCGAATTTCATCAGCGCGGGTAAAATTACCCTTGCGACGCAGGTCGTCACGTTCCGCAACCCATCTTCCGATTTCATCGTCGGTCAGGGACTCCACCAGCGGAGCGCTTGTGTGGCCGTTGCCCTCTGCTCCTGTTGGCGCTCTTAGGTCTGCCGCGAGCTTGAGGAAGTCAATATCTTCTTTTATAAAGCCGAATTGTCGCAGCTTGGCGTAGTCGCTATCTTCGAGGACAGCGAAAATTCGGTCCCAGCGGTCCAGCGTTTCCAGGAAGGGAGCGCGATCACCCGTGCGGAATTCGCCCTGGTCCATGGCCGTGTTTCCATCCCGCACCATGGCGAAGACTGCGCCGAGGGCTTCGGCGGTGTTCAAGTTGTCGTCCATGGCATCTTCAAAGGCCTGGCAGGCGGCGCGGGCACGATCCTGCAAAGCGGCATTCTCCCCCGCAGAGAATGACTCTTTGGCCAGCCGAAAGCGAAAATTCCTGAGCCTGTCGATGGATTGCTCCGCCTGGTGCAGGCCATCAAAGGTGAAGTTCAAATGCCGGCCGTAAGGGACAGAGGCCAGCAAGTATCGGATCGCCGAGGGCTTGTAACCCTTGGCTAACAAGTCGCGCAGCGTATAGAAATTGCCCAGTGACTTCGACATCTTCTCGCCGTTGACGATCAGATGCTCGGCGTGCAGCCAGTAGCGCACGAAGGGCTTGCCCGTGGCCGCCTCGCTCTGCGCAATCTCGTTCTCGTGATGGGGGAAGATAAGATCGACGCCTCCGGAGTGAATGTCAAAAGTCTCGCCCAGGAATTTCATGGACATCACGGAGCACTCGATGTGCCAGCCGGGTCGCCCGGGGCCGAGCGGCGTCTCCCAAAAGGGCTCGCCTTCCTTCGGCGCCTTCCAGAGCGCAA
>JBEKUR010000132.1:0-16394 GCA_049514855.1 Terriglobia bacterium | reverse complement strand
AGGTCCCGCGTTCGCCGCAACCACGGGCGGCTTGATTCAAACGGCTCTATCGAACGCGCGCAGAGCACCTCGCCCAACTTCACGCTTTTCTGAAAACGCGCCTCCGATAGAGCACTAGCGTTTCTGGCCTGTGACAGGCACTTATACGATTATGCGACTAATCAACAGTTGACTGACGGAAGCCTCGTCAAAGACACCCGTCGTAAGGAACTCTGCTGGACCAGGAGGAAAGTACGGCTTCCTAGGCAGTCGCAGCATTTTTTGCGTGGCAACTAGCAAGGCCAAGCTTGCGGTTACCGCGAAAACCAAGGCCAGCACGATGATTCGTTTCCCGTGCGGGAGAATCGTGGTTCTTCGTCGCTTGCGGAGCGAGTCTCCCACCGATCCTGGAACGCGCCTATAATAGTCGGGGCTGGAGGAGCGAAATGGTAAGAGGGAAACTCATTGCCGCTATTCTACTGACCCTGGTGGCGTCGAGCAGCAGAGCGCAGGAGCACCAGCATGAAAAGGGCGAGAAGTTGGGAGTGGTGCACTTTGCCACATCCTGCAACGCGGAGGCACAAAAGGAATTCGACCGGGCAGTAGCGCTGCTGCATTCCTTCCAGTTCAGCCGTGCCATAGGAGGATTCAACGCGGCGCTGGGGGAGGACGCGACGTGCGGAATCGCGTACTGGGGAATCGCGCTTAGCGATTGGAGTAATCCTTTCGCACCGGGAATGAAAGACAAGAGCCAGTTGCAGGCAGGGCGGGCGAGCGCGGAAAGCGGCAAGACCGTGGGCGCAAAGACGGAGCGGGAACGGGCGTATCTCGCGGCTGTCGGCAAGTTGTACAGCGACTTCGAGAGCACGCCGCAGCGAGCGCGCTTGATCGCCTATCGCGACGCGATGCGGGAAGTCGCGGCGAAATATCCAGAAGACCATGAGGCACAAATCTTCTACGCGTTGGCGCTGGCGGCTTCGGAGGATCCCGCGGACAAGACGTACGCCGACCGTCTCAAGGCAGGAGCGATTCTCGACAAATTGTTCGAGGAGGAGCCGACGCATCCCGGACTGGCACATTACATTATCCATACGTACGACGTGCCAGCGCTGGCGGGGCGGGGGCTGGTTGCGGCGCGGCGTTACTCGGAAATTGCGCCAGATGCGCCGCATGCGCTGCACATGCCATCGCATACCTTCACCCGCATGGGTTACTGGCAAGAGTCCATCGACAGCAACATAGCGGCAGCAGCAGCGGCGCGGCGTGAGGGTCAGACGGCAGAAGAGTTGCACGCCAGCGACTATGAAATTTACGCCTACCTGCAAACTGGGCAGGACGAGGCGGCGGGACGGATATTGAATTCCTTGCCGGAGATCGCATCACGCTTCGATCCGAAGGTGGTGTTGAGCGGCGCCGGCGGCCCGTCGGTTGGATATTTTGCGCTGGCGGCAATACCGGCCCGGTACGCGCTGGAACGTCAGGACTGGAAGCAGGCCGTGCAACTCGCGCTGCGGGAGACACCGTTTCCTTATACGGATGCAATGACGTGGTTCGCACGCGGGTTAGGCGCGGCGCGACTGGGGCAAGCGGCGGCGGCGAACGAGTCAGCAACCGCGCTCCAGCAGATCCGAGAGCGGCTCTTGAAGGCCAACGAAAACTACTGGGCGCGGCAGGTGGAAATCCAGGAGTTTGCGGTCGGGGCATGGGCTACGCTAGCGGCGGGTAAAAAAGAGGAAGCGCTGCGGCAGATGAAGTCGGCAGCGGAACTGGAAGATGGGACGGAGAAAAGCGCGGTGACGCCTGGTCCGCTGGCCCCGGCGCGCGAGTTGCTGGGCGAGATGTTGCTGGAGATGAATGAGCCTGCGCAGGCATTGGAACAATTCGAGGCGACGCTGAAGAAGGAGCCGGGGCGCTTACGCTCACTATATGGAGCGGCGCACGCTGCGCAGCTCAGTGGAAGTCGCGATACGAGTCAAAGGTATTTTCGCGATGTGTTGAAGGTTTGTGCTCACGCCGACAAGCCTGGAAGATCCGAGGTCCTAGAGGCGGAGCGGGCGATTTTGCAGAATTAGTCTGGAGCTTTGTCGTGTGTTCGGGCCGAACAGTTCAGGAGATGCATGTGTTAAGAAGCAATCCCTCTCATCACGTTTCACCATTCTGCGAAGGAGTGATAACCGTCACCAAATTCTAGTCAAGTTCTGGTTAACGCCGTACTCGGACAAGTGAAATCTTGCAGACTCCCCCGAAGTCCCGTTGGAGGAAGTTTCACTACATCAGTAACGATACCCAATCTTGTTTGGTTTCTCTTGCGCCATTACAGCGAAGCTTAGTCGTTTGCCGTGAGCACGTTCATATTTGTCTTGGCCGAAACGGGAGGTGAGGAGCAGCTTAAGGCTTGCGCGCCACGATGAGCCACCAATTCTCGCCATAAGAATCATGTTCGATGAAACGATCATCCCGACTGACGATTTCAAAATTCGCCTGGCGAAGTTCGCTGTCAACGCGCTCGGCCGAAATTTCGTGCTCGGCGCTTTTCGAAATAGCACTGCTGGCTGGTTTTGGTTCGCGATCGACAACAACCAACCGCCCCGCGGGAACCAGTGACTGGTACACATGAACGAGGATCGGGCGCGAATCGGTAAATTCATGATAGGTGTTTGAGATAAGGATTGCGTTCACGTGTGACGGTAGGTGTGGATCCGCTGGTTCCCCAAGCACGACCCTGACATTGTGCTCTCTCCTGGAGATTGCCCTCACCCAAAGGAACATCAAAGGCAGTCTGCGGATATCCTCTGCGACTACTCGACCGCCATCGCCGACTGGCGATGACAGTTTCAGTGTGAAGTATCCCGAACCGCATCCGAGGTCAACGACTTCGTTGCCAGAACTCAGGTTTAGTGCCTGAATTACATCCGACGGCCGTTGCCAATGATCACGTTCGGTCTCTACTGCATTCAGGCGCGAAAATGCCTCGAATGCGGAATAGCCGATATTGAGGACAAAGAGGGTCGCAAGTGTACTGATGACGAAAACAAAAACTTTGAGTCGATAGCTCAAGCGTTTAACTCACCATCTTGCCGCAACTAATAGCCTCAATACAGGCCCCAACAAGCTGAACATACAGGTTTGGCCAATCCCCCGATTGCAGCATTCTAACTGATTCAATCATTCTGAGCTGTGTTGCTCATAGGCCCTGCGGGTTCCGCGAAATATGCGCTCTTGCAATTGCGTGAGTCATCTCGCGGTCAGAAGTCTTACAAAATCCTTAGCATTGTCTCAGAACTGCCTTATGTGTTGAGGCTAATGATTCCAAGGTTATGGGGGTCTTTCTCGTTCTAGTGGGCCTGGGTCTAGCAGCCCGTGGCGGAACCAGGTTTTCTCGAGTGGCGGAGTTTGTATCTCAGATAGCATTCATTCCGAGGCCGGCGAAGTCGGGACCAACAAAAAGAAAGGTTTGTGCGACTCTCAAGCGCCTCGTAGCGACGGAGCAATAGAAAAAGCACAAAAAGAAGCGAGGAGGGGCGGTTTTTCAGCTCCCGTGGAGTGCCAGATCCCAACCGGGAGCGGAAGATCAAACTCAGATTGAACGCGCCGACGTGAATCAACAGTCGCTTGAGGATGTTCTGGTGCCCTCGCAGATGGGTCCTTCTCATTCCACCGGTATCGTAACAGTGCGCGAAGCTCCGCTCGATCAGTTCGCCTCTCTTCCGCAGCAGGCGCTTTCCATACGCTCCGCTCACTCGCCGCCGATTCTCATAGACCGCTTGTTGTTGCTCGCCTTTACCGTCCCAATGCCGTTGACCCTTCTCTTTCTTTTCCGGAATGTACGTCCGCACTTCCGCGCCCTTCAGCAGCACCAGCATCGCGCCGCTATGGTAGCCCTTGTCCGCGACCACTTCCTCGATGCTCTGCAGATGCATTTTCGGTTTCTGGTTCGCTTCTTCTGTCCCGATCAATTCGGCGCCATTTTCACCCGCTTGTACCAGAGTCTCTATAACCGTCGTGGTATCTCCCTGGTCGGCTTCCTGCAGCGTTACCGCCAGCACGGCACCGGTCTTCAAATCCACCGCATGCTCCGCTTTGTGCGCCAGATGCGTCCGACCATCTTTCATCTTCGTAATCCGTGCGTTCGCATCATGCGGATTGACCCAATCTTTGTTGCTGGCTTTGTTCTTCCGCGTGCGATCTAACCGCGCCAGATCTTCCCGCGTCGGCGTTTCGATTCCCGATTCCTTTGCTAACCCTTTCAGAAATTCCTCGTAACTCTCTCCGCTGTCTCGCCGCACGATCGAACGCATCGCCGCGTTGGCCTCCAGCGTGGTCGCGTCGATCCCCACGGTCTTGCCCTTCAGCAGCCCCTGATCTCTCAGCAATTCCAAAATCCAGAAGAAAACCTTGTGATGTGTCTCCACATCGATCAGCCGTCGCGTCCGCGAGATTGTCGAATGATCCGGTGTCTGCTCGTCTAACCCGATTCCCAGAAACTTCCGCAGCCCTATGGAGTCTGCCGCTCGCCAGGCGATCCCCCGCTCCGAATCAATTCCTTCAAAATATCCAACCAGCAACAACCGGAAATAGATTCCTGGCGTCAGCGACGGTCGACCATTGTTCTCGGCGTAAAATCTCGCACACTCCTTCTCGGCGAACTCGTCGAACCGTTCCGTTTCCAACAGTTCATTCACCCGCTTGTAGAAAGGATGCCCCGGCCCATTCGCCAGCTCACTGTGGCTGATCCACAAGCGCTCCTGCCGCTGTCTCCGCCTTCGTGTGCCCATCCCCATCGATGCTTCTCCCAGAATTCAATTGCATTCTACGGGACACAAGGACGGAATCAAGTTACTTCAGGTTACAAAAGCAGAGACCAGACTTTCACCACAGGCTGCTAGGGTTCATGGTGTACGTTCTGATTCAATTGTTCCGCGAATCAAAACGAAAACTGAAATGAGCAGCACCAAAGAGCTTGGTGTCGGATAACTGCACTTATCCAATAGCATGGCTCGTGCCATTAGCCTATTTCCAGAAATAGATAATCGCTGCACCAGTGAGTATGAATGTTCCCCTGAGCAGGACACCCGGCCCAGGTGTGTGTCGAAAGAACAGATAGTTGACGACTTGAAATGCGATGAACAATGACGCGAGATAAATCCCTGTTGCAGTTGCAAATTCTACGGGCGCGAGATTAAGGGATGCGCCGTACATCGCGAGTAACACGGTTGCGGATCCGAACAGCAGAATGCGCCCTGGCATCATGTGGTAGTGAAGGGCGATTCTCATCACGGCGTCGCCGACAGCTTCAAATATGGTTGCCGCAACTATAAACGCAAGAACTTTCATGGTTCGAAAATGCTCTCACGGATTATTCACGTGGACAATCAGTTTCGGAAAGTCTGATGTTATCCGTGAGCCCAGAACCGAGGACATCAATGCACCCGGCAAGCAGGCGTTAATCCTTCTATTCCTGCGCTCGAAATCAATTCCTCATGAGACTCCACCATAACGCTCAAGTAGCCTCTCAGCGGCCAACTTTGGCCCATCCCATTGCGCAATGACTTCGGCAAAGTTGGCAGCTTTCGCTTTGGAACTCTCGTCACAGAGCAACTTCCGGATCGCCTCCTGAACTTTTCGCGATGGGTTCCGGGACTTTCCGACCCGTATCGCAAAGCCCAACCTTTCCTGACACCCCAGATTCGCGACCTGCTTTATCTGCATGCCGACACCGACGACGGGTTTGCCAGCAAGTGCCGCGGTCATGACGGTTCCATTTCCACCATGGATGACCGTCAGATCCGGCATCCGACTGACCTGCAGCACTGGGACCCAGTCGGTCACGAGAACATTGGACAGAATATGTACGTTTGGAACCTCGGCAAGCTGGAATTTCACCGGAGCGATCACGCAGTACGGTTTTCCCTCGAGGCTCTCGATGATGTTAGCGACGATCTCGGGTGTGCCCCAGCTTCCCATCGCAAAGTAGATGAGCGTCCTGTCCCGGGGAATGTTCCTGACCTCGTCGGGCAGCGGAAACTCGCCCGGGGGAATAAGAGGACCCGTGAAGAAATGGTCGGTAGGCAAGTTTACGCCCGAGAATCCTGGGGGCTCGGCGACCAGCGTGATATCGCCCCGCAAAAATCGAACATCGAACTGTAGCCTGGAACGCCGTACAGCATGAGAACGAGCACAGTTGAGTAAGTATGTGCAACGAACTATAGTCAGCACGCTCGTAGCAGGATAAGCAGTCGGCGTCGGGCACACCGGCGAATCGCAAAAGCTCTGCCGCCGTTCTTCAGCAAGGTGGCGTTTTCGACTTTACTCCACAACCCAGATGGTGAATCCTTTGCCTTGGCGGACAAGCTCTTCCGCAGGGTGCGTGTTTATGAGTTCCCCTAGCCACGAGAGCGACCTTCTTCCAATGACCACGGTGTCGCATCGCCGCGCCCTTGCCAGTGCAAGGATTTCCTTGGTCGCGCGTGTTCCGTCCACCAGATAGCAAAAGTGAGCCTCGATTGCTCCACGAGCTATTCCACTCTGACGCAGAACTACGTTGGCGCGGTCCAAGGCACGCTGTTCGGTGATCTCGCGTGCGGAAATCCATCCGGACTTGTATGCTCGAAGGCGTCCTTTTTCTGCACCCCTCAACTCAACTAGTTGGCGAGGAGGTGCCAGAAGACTATGAGCCAGACAGACTCTGAAATGCGGTCGCCCCGCGGCCATCTGAGCCACATACTGCAATGCCTTTCTGGTCGCCAGGGACTCATCTACAACAACAAGTAGTTTTCTATTCTTCATTTCAATTCCTTGTCTGCGATTTCTACGACCTGCCATTTACCCTGGACTTCCATCCGGGTTCCCTTGCGATCGCACTCTAGGCCATCTCAACGTTTCAGCCGGCCTCGGCGTGGGAATGCTATTTCCTCGACGATGCCGCGTGCGCCTTGGCGATAGGCTTGTTGGCTCCCGTAACAACCGCCGGGCTCCCTGCGCCTTCGATTCCGCCTGCTTCGTGAACAGCAGTCTCACCTTCTGCGGACAACCCTGGCTCCGTCACCACCCGAAGGCTCTTCGCAGGAGCCGCTTTTGGCATCACTACCTCGAGTCTGCCATCGTTGAAAGACGCCTTGGCCTTCGTGAGATCCACCTCACATGGCAAATCGATGACGCGGAACATTAGTTGCGCGTGCCTATGCGAATGGGGATGTTTTTCCGATTGTTGGTTTTCCAGGGGCTCGGTTTTTCCGCTGACGCTCAGCCGGCGCGGCTCGAGACTCACCTTGATCTCCTGCCTGTGGAATCCAGGAAGTTCGGCGCGCGCGGTGAGCTGTTCTCCAGATTCCGAGAGGTGGAACTTCACGGAGGTTAGCAGCTCGGACTCCGCGAGAAACCAATCCTCCCGGTCATTTCCGTGCACGTGCCCGCGGCTCTCGAAAATCTCAAAGGCGCGCCGGGCAATCAGATTGAATACGTCCTGTGTATGTTCGAAAAGTTCATGAACGGATACGAGATTCAAATCAGTGCTGCTTTGTATAGATGATTCAAGTGAAGAACGGTGTGTCATGACTTCCTTCCTTTCTTTCTGTCGAATCGAGTGTCTCGGCGTACGAAAAGACAGGGGCATCCTTCGGATGCACTCCGTTCTCCGCCAAGATCACGCAACCCCGGCCTTAGGAACCGGCTAGTTAACCGGCGGGGCGGCAGCTAAAGACTGGGCCATCTCTTCGAGTGCGCTCGCGAACTCCGAAGGCCAGAGAGCTGGCAATCCCAAGCAATCTTTTCCACCATCAATGGCGGGCAGCCAAAAGCAGCTGTCTTCGACCGACAAGCAAAGGAACACGGTAACCGGAAGGCCGGCCAAAGCTGCCATCAGGCCGAAGCCAGTTGCGTCGGACAGATGCGTGTTGCTGAGCACTAAGTCAACCGGGTGCGAACTCAACAGATCGGAGGCCGCGCGCATATTGCTGGCAAGATGGCATCGGAATCCCCATCGGTGCAGCCACTCAGCTAAGGCCTGCGCACTATGCCAATTCTGTCCGACCAAGAGCACGTCCCTGCCGGAGAGCGTCATTTAGCACCTCCCCAATGCTGAGGTTTCATTCGTGGTTGCTCGCAGGCAACCGAGGACATGCTGGTCAACGAGATCGGAGCAATTTAGAGCTCCGTCCCTTGGAGTTCACGATTTCACTTTGGCTTCGTGGACATATTCGCCAATTTCGTGGAGCAGCGGTCGCGCCGATTCAGGAACAGCAACTTTGCCGCTTAGGATTTCATGGCGGTCCACATGTTCGCCATACATGGCTTCGTCTCCACTTTTGTCGGCTTGCACCACGGCGCCGTCCAGGCTGACTCCAGCGAAAACGCCTTTGGCGCGCGAATAGGAGAGAATCTCTGCTTTCATTTTAGCGTCCGTGTCGGCAGCGGCATGTCGGCCCACCGGCCCGGCTGCTACAGAGGCGTCGGCTCCGATCTTGAATTTGTCGCTTAGCAGGCTTTGCAAGGCGTGATCGTTCATAAAGAGCATCACCAGGTCGGTGGACGAGCCCCCGATCTGATAACCCACGCTCCCGCCTTCAATAGCCACAAACATGGGGGCGCTCCAGCCATGCCCGGTACGACAGGTTGCCAGCCCCCTGCCGTAATTGCCGCCAAATATGAATGCGAACTTCACGTCCCCTGGAATGATGGCGATACACTTCACCGATTCCAGTAGCTCCTGAGGAATGCCCCGATCCGGCGTGTTCATGATCTCCTTGAAGACCTGGGCAGCTTTCTGTGTGCGCTTAACATCATCCTCGCGGTCCGAGGCAACGGCATTTAGAATTACGAGCAGACCTAACGTTGTGACGATCAGAATACGCTTCAACATTTATTTATCTCCCTCCAAGTTTGAACTCACTAACGGATACGCCTGCCAATTCATTGATTCGAGCACCCTGTTCAGCTCGCCCAGGTGTGAATCAGCAGCGCAGATCAATGCGAAGTTTGTGGTCGAACTGGTTTTTGGTGCTTAACCTGTGGCTCGTTCACAAACTGCCTATCACATTTCTTATTCGGACGTTCTGCCCTTGCAGCTGGCGTGTCCACACGCACAATCGACGTCCGGCGTCTTTTCCATGGCCGCGCACTCTGTGCTGCAATACTTGCCCGATGTGACCACGCACGAACAAACGGGGTGTGCACACTTCTGGCCTTTTGCAGTCGTCATTTCTTTTTCTCGATTCGCAGGCTCCATCTCATTTCTCCTGGCTACGAGTCAACAAAGGGTACTCCACGACGATATCGTAGACATTGGGAAAAAGCACTTCTGTTCAAAAAGGAACATATTTCAATCCTGATCGCAGGGTGGTCACAGCATATGTAGGTATTGGTACTTTGGCTTTCGCGATCGATCCTGTCGCTTCTCGCGGAACGGTGAGAGGGAATTTAAGTAGCTCAAACGAGGCTTAAGATCCTGGTTTCTGGGTGTGTTGGATTGGTGCTGCGTGCGGCCATGCCCAAGGCGCCGCCGCGCCCGCAGTAGTTCTCTTTTTGAGCCAGCCCGAAGTCAGTAAAGCAGCTTTTCAATTACGGGTTAATAAGAGCGGCATGGATTCTCAGCGCCTACTGTTCAATACGGAACAGTTTCGATTGTATCGTAATGCGATACTTAGGCTTAGGACTTAGCTCGATGGCCTGAAAGCGATGTCAAGTACCTGAGGAGATTCTGAAATGCCTACAACCAATTCAGTTGTCGCAGTCTATCCTACGCATACGGAGGCGGATCAAGCAGTGAAGGAGCTTCAACGCGGCGGAGTTGACCTGCACAAATTGTCCATCGTTGGGAAGGGATACCACACGGATGAGCATGCGGTGGGTTACTACAACACCGGAGACCGCATGATGTATTGGGGCAAGATTGGCGCGTTCTGGGGAGGCTTCTGGGGGCTTTTGTTCGGCTCTGCTTTTTTCATGATCCCGGGTCTCGGACCAATCTTGGCGGCGGGACCGGTGGTTGCATGGATCGTGGCAGCGTTGGAAGGTGCAGCAGTGGTAGGAGGCGTAAGCGCACTGGGAGCAGGTCTCTACAGCATGGGAATTCCCAAGGACAGCATTGTGAAGTACGAAGCAGCACTCAAAACGGATCAGTTCCTACTAATCGTGCATGGGACGGCCGCAGAGGTAGCGAAGGCGAAGGACATCATCGAAACTACGCATCCCGCCCAATTCTCGCTGCACTCCGGTCAAGCGGCAGCAGCGGCAAAGGTTTAGCTTTCCTGCGAGTTGTATGGGCAAGGCTGTCTCCCTGGGCTTCGCCCACTGGCGTGCTTCGTGGCCGACAGTCAATCCGGCTGGATTACGTCCGACGCGATCTGATCGCCTGCAACGTGCCCAGGCGTCCGAATGGGAGGAGGGATTCCAGAGGATGACCTCGAATCCCTCCATCTTCGAGAACGCGATTGGCAGAAACCATGAGCAAACAAACTCGCGTCAGCCACCCGATCTACAGTCTTCTGCCAACGGAAGTCGAGGGGTTCGATTCCCTGGCAGAGCTTGCCCTGGACATGCGCTGGTCGTGGAACCATGCCACGGACGAAGTGTGGCGCACGCTTGATCCCATGCTGTGGGAACTCACGCAAAATCCTTGGGTTGTCCTGCAGACGGTCTCGCGAGACCAACTCGAGCGCGTGCTGGCTGATCCTGCCTTCCGTAAGAGCGTTGATGACCTGTTGCGAGCCAAGCATCAGGCGGCAGAGAGGCCTGCATGGTTTCAGCAAAAGCATCCGCAATCTGCCTTGAACTGCGTCGCGTATTTCAGCATGGAATTCATGTTGAGCGAAGCGCTACCGATTTATTCGGGCGGACTTGGCAATGTGGCTGGCGATCAGCTCAAAGCTGCCAGCGATTTGGGCGTGCCGGTGGTCGGAGTGGGACTGCTCTACCAACAAGGATATTTTCGCCAGGAGATCAACAAGGACGGAGCACAACAGGCTCTTTACCCGTACAACGACCCCGGGCAGTTGCCCATCACGC
The DNA here is from genome assembly GCA_049514855.1 of Terriglobia bacterium. GTDB lineage: Bacteria > Acidobacteriota > Terriglobia > UBA7540 > UBA7540 > CAVROP01. Next base: position 5,414 of record JBEKUR010000132.1, on the reverse strand, counting down.
CGTTGCGCCACCCGAACGGCGAATGGTTGCGGTTGGAGATTGCGTTGCCCGGGTACTCGGTCTGGCTACGCGCTTGGCAGGTCCAAGTCGGTCGAGTCAAGCTTTACCTGCTCGACAGCAATGACCCGGCGAACATTCCTGTTCATCGAGGCATCACCAGCGAGCTGTACGGGGGTGGGCCGGAGTTGCGCCTCAAGCAAGAACTGCTTCTCGGGATTGGCGGATGGCGCTTGCTCCGCGCGCTCGGGATCCATCCAGAGGTCTGTCACCTGAATGAAGGGCATGCGGCTTTCGCCGTATTGGATCGCGCCCGGAGCTTCATGGAAGAGACGGACCAGCCCTTCGAAGTGGCACTGGCAGCAACTCGAGTCGGCAATCTCTTCACTACACATACGGCGGTAACCGCGGGCTTTGACCGTTTTGCTCCGGCCCTCATCGAGCAATTCCTCGGTGGATACGCCCAGCAGAGGCTCGGCATTAAGCTCCATGACTTGCTGGCTCTCGGCCGCCAGAATCCGAACGATTCTTCGGAGAATTTCAACATGGCCTATCTGGCGATCCGGGGCAGCGGGTCGGTGAATGGCGTCAGTCGCTTGCATGGGAAAGTTAGCCGGCAGCTCTTTGAGCCTCTTTTCCCGCACTGGCCAGCGGACGAAGTGCCCGTCGGACATGTAACCAACGGAGTCCATATGCCGACCTGGGACTCGGCACCAGCCGATGATTTGTGGACGGGAACCTGTGGCAAGGGGCGATGGCTGGGGACTACGGAGAACTTGGAGCAAGACATTCGCCGCGTTTCCGACGCCACCCTTTGGCAGTTTCGCATCGCCGCCAGCAAGTCTCTTGTTGAATACGCACGCCAGCGATTGTCCCGGCAGCTAGCCGCTTCGGGCGCGTCACCCGAAGCGGTCGACGGTGCCAAGCATCTCTTTAATCCCAACACCCTGACGTTAGGATTTGCGCGCCGCTTCGCGACCTACAAGAGACCGAACTTGCTGCTGCATGACCAGCAACGACTGCTTCGCCTATTGAGTAATTCACAGCGTCCGGTGCAACTCATCATCGCCGGGAAAGCGCATCCGGCGGACCAGGCGGGTCAGGCCCTGATCCAGGAATGGATTCATTTCATTCGGCAGCCTGAGACACGTTCCCATGTCATCTTCCTCAGCGACTACGATATGCATTTGACCGAGCGTTTGGTGCAGGGCGTGGACGTCTGGATCAACACACCACGCCGGCCCTGGGAAGCTTGCGGGACGAGCGGGATGAAAGTGCTCGTCAATGGAGGCATCAATCTGTCGGAGTTGGACGGCTGGTGGGCGGAAGCCTATACGCCGGAGGTTGGTTGGGCGTTCGGGGACGGCCAGGAACATGGCGACGATCCGGCCTGGGACGCGGCCGAAGCGGAAGTCTTGTACGACCTCCTTGAGCGGGAGGTGATCCCGGAGTTTTATACCCGAGACGCGAGCGGTATTCCCACCACATGGGTCAAGCGCATGCGGGAAAGCATGGCCCGGTTGACGCCTCACTTCTCCGCCGAGCGCACGGTGCGCGAATACACCGAGCAGCACTACCTCCCGGCTGCTAACGACTACCATTTGCGCATTGCCAATAAAGGCGCCGTCGGCAAACAAATGGTCGATTGGCAGCATGCAGTCGATCGGAATTGGCGCTCATTGCACTTCGGAGACGTGCGGGTCGAAACCAATGCGGATCACTACGTGTTTGAAGTCGAAATCTTTCCGAACGGTCTTGACCCGAATGCGGTACGAGTTGAGCTTTACGCGGACGGAATCAACGGGAGTGATCCTCTGCGACAGGAAATGAAGTGCGCGCAACCGCTTTCTGACGCGTCCCGCCCCTGCCTCTATCACGCAACGGTACCCACTACACGTCCAGCAGGAGACTACACGGCGCGAGTGATACCTCAGCGCTCCGGCGTGGCAGTTCCATTGGAATGCGCGCGAATTCTATGGCAGCGATGATGCGATCGGCGAAAGAAAGAACGATGAAGAAGGCAGCTGCAATCACGTGCTTGTTCCTGGATATCGGCGGTGTCCTGCTCACCGACGGCTGGGATCATCATGCCCGCAAACGGGCGGCGATCAACTTCAGGCTGGATTTAGCCGAGATGGAGGACCGGCATCACTTGACGTTCGACACCTACGAGGAGGGAAAGCTCACGTTGGAAGAATATTTAGGTCGCGTGGTCTTCTACCAAAAGCGACCGTTTACCCGGTCTCAGTTCCAGCGCTTCATGTTCGCGCAATCGAAACCTTACCCCAAGATGATCGAGCTGGTTACTCAGCTGAAGGACCGTTACGGGCTGAAGATCGCTGTCGTCAGCAACGAAGCACGGGAATTGAATGTTCATCGCATTCGCAAGTTCAAGCTGGACGGGTTTGTGGATTCCTTTATTTCCTCTTGCTTCGTCCACGTCCGCAAGCCCGACGCGGACATCTTTCGGCTTGCGCTGGACGTCGCCCAGGCCCCGGCCCGGAAGGTAGTCTATATCGAAAACACTCCCATGTTCGTCCAGATCGCGGAGGGTTTGGGGATTCGAAGCATTCTTCACACGGATTACAGGTCCACGTGCGCGAAACTGGCTTCGTTCGGATTGCAGAATGACGACGGAGTCATCCATGAAATCCGCTAACCCACGCATCCTGACGATCAATGGCGGCTCGTCGAGCATTAAGTTCGCGCTGTTCGAGGCCGGTGACTCGCTCCGGCAGATTCTGGAAGGCGGCATTGAGCGGATTGGACTGCCGGAGGCCACCTTGCGGGTGAAGGGGGTTGAACAGGCAGACAACTTTTCGCGGTTAGTGAAGGCGCCGGATCACACCGCGGCGGTGGGCGCTCTGATGGATTGGATCGAGGAACGCAGCGGGCGTGATGCGTTGACCGCAGTGGGACATCGCGTGGTGCATGGCGGGCCGAAATATTACAAGCCGCAGCGAATCACTGCTGAAATGGTTGAGGAATTGCGCCGCCTGAGTCCGTTCGATCCTGACCATATGCCGGAGGAGATTCTGTTGACCTCGGCATTTCATCGCCGATTTCCTGATCTGCCCCAAGTAGCGTGTTTCGACACGGCTTTTCACCATGATCTACCGCGCGTGGCGCAGTTGTTGCCAATCCCGCGCCGGTACGAGGCGCAAGGCGTGCGGCGGTACGGGTTTCACGGGTTGTCGTATGCGTTCTTAATGGAAGAACTCGCGCGTTTAGGCGACCCTGCGGCAACGACGGGCCGTGTCATCCTCGGCCACCTCGGCAATGGCGCGAGCCTCGTGGCGGTGCGCGACGGCAAACCCTTGGACACAAGTATGAGCTTCACTCCGGCCGCTGGGGTGCCGATGAGCACGCGGTCAGGCGATCTCGATCCCGGATTGGTTTGGTATCTGGCGCGAACTGAAAAAATGAGCGCGAAGCAATTCAACGAAATGGTCAATTTCCAGTCCGGGCTGCTCGGGGTATCCGAGACCAGCTCCGACATGCGTGACTTGCTCGACCGTGAGACGCAAGACGTGCGGGCGGCTGAGGCGGTCGCGCTGTTTTGTTACCAGGTCAAGAAGTGGATTGGCGCATTCGCGGCGGCGTTGGGTGGACTGGACACGCTGGTCTTCGCCGGTGGGATCGGAGAGAACGCGCCCGCAGTCCGCGCCCGGATTTGCGATGGGCTGGGATTCCTCGGAATCGGAATCGATGAAAAACGAAATGCAGCGAACGAGGGCGTGATTTCCGCGGCGGCCAGCCGGGTCGCGGTTCGCGTCATTCGCACGGATGAAGAACGCATGATCGCCAAGACGGTTTGCCGCGTTCTTGGCCTTGGCTGAAAAAGGAGAATCGAACCATGAAAATGAACGCACTCACTCCGGAACAACTGCACAAGAAACCCGGCGCGGTGAACAAAGAGGAGTTGACCTTGAACCTCGACGGACCCACTCCGGAACTGCTCCACAAGATGGATGCTTACTGGCGCGCCGCCAACTATCTCTCGGTCGGCCAGATTTATCTTTACGACAATCCGCTGCTGAAGGAGCCGCTCAAACTTTCGCACGTGAAGCCGCTGGTGGTCGGACACTGGGGAACAACGCCGGGCCAGAACTTCATCTACGTGCACTTGAACCGGGTCATCAAGAAGTATGACCTGGATATGTTCTACATCGCCGGTCCCGGGCATGGTGGTCCGGCGCTGGTGGGCAACGTATATCTCGAAGGCACCTACAGTGAGATTTATCCGGACATCAGCCAAGACGAAGCCGGAATGAAAAAGCTCTTCAAGCAATTCTCGTTTCCGGGCGGCATTTCCAGCCACGTGGCGCCGACGACGCCAGGGTCGATTCACGAAGGTGGTGAGTTGGGGTATTCGCTCAGCCATGCCTTCGGGGCGGCTTTCGATAACCCCGATGTGATCGTCGCCTGCGTGATTGGCGATGGTGAAGCGGAAACGGGCCCCCTGGCGACCGCTTGGCAATCCAACAAATTTCTCAACCCAATTTCCGACGGAGTTGTGCTGCCGATCCTGCACCTCAATGGCTACAAGATCAGCAATCCAACCGTGTTGGCCCGCATTGAGCATGAGGAATTGGAGCAATTTCTGCGAGGCTGCGGCTGGACGCCTTATTTTGTGGAAGGGGATGAGCCGAAAGCAATGCATCAACTTATGGCCGCCACCTTGGATAAGGCCATTGAGGACATCCGGCAAATCCAGAGCAAAGCACGGACCAAGAGCGACAACACTCGGCCGCGCTGGCCAATGATCGTCTTGAGGTCACCCAAGGGCTGGACGGGACCCAAAGTAGTCGATGGCCTGCAAGTCGAGGGCACCTTCCGAGCGCACCAGGTGCCGCTCCTGGTGGATTCCGAGCATCCCGATCACGTCAAGCAGCTTGAAAGTTGGATGAAGAGTTACAAGGCCGAGGAGTTGTTCGATAAAAATGGCCGGCTCATCCCGGAATTGGCCGAGCTCGCCCCGAAGGGCGACCGGCGGATGGGTGCCAATCCGCACACCAACGGCGGAGTTCTGTTGCGCGACCTGCGCATGCCAGATTTCCACGTCCATGCGGTGAATGTGCCTTCGCCGGGCGCTGTTGATGGCCAAGATACTCTTGTCCTGGGTAAGTTCCTCCGCGATGTGACCAAGCTGAATCAGGATCAGCATAATTTCCGTGTCTTCGGTCCGGATGAGACTGTCTCGAATCTCTTGGGCGCAGTTTTTGAAGTCACCAACCGTCAGTGGGATGCCCGGAAAGTAGAAAATGATGAATTCCTCGCGCCCGCCGGCCGTGTTCTGGATTCGATGCTCAGCGAACACCAGTGCGAAGGTTGGCTGGAAGGGTATCTTCTTACTGGGCGGCACGGGCTGTTCAACAGCTATGAGGCCTTCATTCGCATCGTCGACTCGATGTTCA
>JBEKUR010000131.1:0-16501 GCA_049514855.1 Terriglobia bacterium | reverse complement strand
ACGTCAACCCGGCTTGATTGGCCAAGGCGTCGGCCCGGCGGCCATACCATAGCCTCCAGCCTTCGTCCGTGCCGCCGAGGTTGGCCCAGAGTTGATGCGCATTGTCCGCGAGCTCATCCTTCTTTCCGGTCTCAGGCTTCTGCTGGGCATCAAGCCGGGTGAGCAGCGCATTCTCGTAGAATCCCATCGCATCGAGCTTGCGCCCGCGGAGTTCCGCTTCGCGTGCCATCTGCCCCCCGTAGGCCGCGAGCCTGCCGGCATAGGATTTCTTGTGCTTGTCGCCGGCGAGGGACTTGAAGTCTTGGAGCCACTCGTCCATCTGTGTCAGCAAGAGCTGGGCCTTGTCCGCCTGCTTCAATTGCAAGTAGCCGTCCATCTCGTATTCCAGTCCCTGAAGGCGCGAGTAAGCCTGATAAAACTTGCTGTCGTCGAGGTTTTCCTTGGTGGCGTAGAGATCGTTGAACGGCTCCTTCGACTCAATTGCCCATTTGGCGAGTCCCTTCGGCGCCAACTCCACCACGCGCTCAGGCGCGAGATGCTTCTTGGAGAGGACCTCGGCCACATCGAAGTAAACATCGGAGTTGGGGCCATCGGGTCCGGCATTGTTTATTGCGACTTTGAGATACTGGTCCGCTGCCGCCTTCACGTCAGCCGCGGCCACATCTTCAAGTTGCTCCATGGCATCCAAGCGCTCCGACCAGATGAAGGTTGTGTTTGGGCGCTCTTTGACCCATTGGGCGGTCTGCTGCAACAGATCACTGTAAAAGGCCCGTTTCTTGTCCGGAGGCGCATCCTCGCCCGGCCAGTGGTGGTCTTTCCCCCATTTCGACCTGGCAGCCAGCTCCCAGGGCCGCGGAAAACGGGTCTGGACCTGCTCCTGCGCCCAGTCGGACTGCTTCTGATCGTTCACCAGCTTGTAGCCGTCTTCCAGCGCTTCGTACCACTGGCGCTTGTCCTCGAGTTTAAGCTGGCGGAGGCGTTCGAGGTCCTGGCCCACCTGCCGCCGCAGCGCCTCATATTCAGACGCCGGGTGCGCCTTGAACTCGAGCGACCAGAGCGTCCGGTAGGCGCCGACGGCATCGGGGTCGCTGCGGCTCGCGAGCAGGGTGCGCAACTGGGCGGCATAGGGGCGCAGCAGGTCCTTGTCGTCCATGCGGGTCAGCCGCTCGTAACCATCCAGGGAGGCGGGGCAGGCGTCGAGGAAGGCCCTGAGGTGTGCGGCGCCTTGCTCCTTGTTCAAGAATACCGGCGAGCTATAGATGCTCACAAGCTGCAAATGCGGCCAAGGGAATTTCAGATCCGCCTTGAGAGCAGCGCTGAACAGCTTGATGGCCTCCGGCGACTGGCGTCCTACCAGCGTCAAGCCGTAGAGGTATGCCGACTGCGGGTTGTCGGGGTTCCGCTCGTAGCGCGCCTTGTATTCGGCAATCACCTTGTCCTTGTCGGACCTGCTATACATCGAGCCGATGTACGCCTGCTGGACGAAGACATCTTCGGGGTACTGGCGCAGCAAGGCTTGAAGGGCGGCGGCGCTTTGTTCGTGAAACTGCCAGTCCGTCAGCGCCGGGGTCTGCTGGGGCAACTGGTCGAGGGCCGCCTTGACGGCCGGCGCGGGACCACACACCTCTGCTGACTGCGCCCACGCGTTGCCGGGCGCCAATCCCACCCACAGCAATGAGAAGCAGAGCCAAACCTTTAAGAGGCCGATAAAGGAAGATTTCTGAGTTCCCATCAAACCCTCCGAACTCGGGGGTTTCCCGTTTTCCTACGTCTGGATTTTAGCTCGTCTAATCCCTCAAGGTCAAACTGACGGCCGCTGGGGTCTACAGGCTTTCTTCTGACTTCTGTCTCCTGACTTCTGACTCCGGCTCATCACTCGTCACTGTCTTTCTATCCCCTACCTCCCAGCCCTTCGACCCCGACACCTACCCTTCAGGGCTGAGTGTCTAGTGAGGTCGCGTCATCCGTCCAGGCGTAATAGCCCCGGCGGGCATAGACTGTGTATTTTCGCTGGGAGTCAATCGAACCATCCGTGATGCGGATCTCGATTTCCCGGAAGGCGCCATCGTGGCGACGGTTGGTGCTGTAGTAGCCGAGGCTGTAACGCTGCTTCAAGCGAGAGATCGCGGTGGCCATGGCCGAGCGGATGGACTCCAGGCTTCCGGCGTCGATGACTTCTCCTCCCGTCTCGTGGGTTATCCTCGGCACGGAAACCTCGCGAAACGTGGGAAGAAGTACGTACATCGAATGTGGGTGCAACCCTTCCTCGACCCGAATGCTGTAAATCACCGCTTCGGACTCGAGCGCTTGGCGAATGACGCGACTTTCGTCGGTGTAACCTTTCAGGGTGTTTTCATTGTCAGAAACCAGGATGATGGCGTGACGGCGGTCCGGGGCCGCGCGGGCGAGGTAATGCGCGGCCTCGAAGAGGGCGTCTGGGATGACCGTGCCGCCCCCGGCGCGAATGGTTGCGATGGCGTCCGTTATGCGTTGCCGATTCCTCGTCAGACCTACCAGCATTTCCGCGCGGGCGGCAAAGTCGAACAAAGCCACCTGATCGTCCGGTTTGAGTGAAGAGAGCGTGTCGAAGGCCACGCGATGCAGTTGCTTCAGAACCGGACCCATGCTCCCGCTGCAATCCAAGACCAGGGCTACAGCCAGGGGGAGCTCATCGCGCGAAAAATAACCGATTCGCTGCTCGACGCCGTTTTCGTAGACCCGAAAACTCTCGCGCCTCAGGTTGTTGACAATGCCACCGTCCTGATCGCGAACGGTCGCCTCGACCAGGACAAGATCCACATCCGCCTTAAGCCTGAATCTGTCTGCCCCGCCTGGCGTCGCAGGCCTGTCAACGGGCCGGGAAGGCGCGGTGGGCGCCAACCCTTGTGTCTGCTGTGGCGCAACTCTCGCCGCATCTTTCGACTGGCTATCGGGTACTGCGCCGGGCCGGCCGTCAGGAGGTAAGTCCCCAGGCTTCCCGAGCGGGGCGGCAAGGTGCTGTGCAGGGGCCGCGGAGGAGGTAGCGGGCGGCGATGATGGCGGGAGTTGACCGGGAGCAACCTGTGTCCCGGCCAGCGCCAGGGCTAGCGCAGCAACAATTCGACGCAACACCGCGTTCTTCATCGGCGTCCTCGCTGGTTTTTGCGATGCATGCGATCCAGCAGGCGTTGTCCAGGCAAGATCGATTGACCCTATCAGATTGGTTGACTCGCGTCACCAGCCAAGGTCCAGTATGAGCACTCGCTAATGTTTGCAGTCCTTGCCGGGGTCGTGTGATACTCCCCGCCAGGGCCTATACGAGTTAAGATAAGCAGGAGTCGGGGTGCGGTCCGACCTTTCAGGTCTCATGGAACCTACGCTCCGGCCTCCTTTTTGGAGATCTGGGCATGGAGAAGAACGTCAACCTACTCATCATCGGGGCTGGCCCCTTTGGTCTGGCGATGGCAGCGTATGCCCAGCACCTGGGCATCGGTTACGTGATCGTCGGTAAGCCAATGGAGTTCTGGAAAGCCAATATGCCCAAGGGCATGTACCTCCGTTCGGCGAGTGATTGGCATCTCGACCCTCTCAACGTACATACAATCGAGAAGTTCCTCGAGACACAAAGCTTGACTCCCGCCGACGTTGAACCGCTTTCACTCCAATTCTACCTGGCCTACACGCAGTGGTTCCAAGAACAAAAGCGGATCGATGCTGTGCGTGTTTACGTCCGACGCCTCGACGATGTGAAGGGTGAGGAGAATCGGTTTCAAGCAATGACCGATGATGGCCAGACAATCGTAGCCAAGCACGTTGTTCTCGCCGTGGGCTTCAAGTACTTCAAGCACCTGCCCCCGGAGTTGGTCAAACGCTTACCCCTAGATCGCTTTTCGCATACCTGTGATCTAGTCGATTTCAAGAGTCTGCAAGGAAAGCGCTGCCTTATCCTGGGGGGACGACAGAGTGCATTCGAATGGGCAGCCTTACTCAACGAAGACGGCGCAGCCGCCGTGCATGTCGCTTATCGGCATGATACTCCCGCCTTTGAAGCCGCTGACTGGTCTTGGGTCAGTCCCCTCGTGGATGCGATGGTTGACAACCCAGAGTGGTTCCGCACCCTCAGTCCAGAAGACAAGGAGGCCGTCAGCCACCGGCTGTGGGCTGAGGGCCGCTTGAAAGTCGAGCCGTGGCTCGAGTCGCGCCTGAACACGCCAACGATCCGTCTGTGGCCCAGGACGCAACTCGTTGCCTGTGCGGAACTATCGAATCGTGACCTCGCGGTGCAGTTGGACAACGGCGAGATGATTACCGTCGACCACATCATCCTGGCGACGGGATACAAAGTGAAGATCGAGCAGGTGCCATTCCTGGCACGGGGTAATATCCTGGACAGACTAGCGACGAGAAATGGGTTTCCCATCCTGGATGAGCATTTCCAGACTAACGTTCCAGGGTTGTTCATCACCAGCATGCCGGCGGCCCAGGATTTTGGTCCATTCTTCGGATTCACGGTTTCCGTGCGCGCCTCAGCAGCCTTGATTGGACAGGCCATCGCGTGTTGACCGAGGAATGCTGCTGCAATCCAACGCCAAGCCTGCCTTACCCCACTGGACGTATTCTGAGAAGCTGCGCGCCGTGGGGACGCACTTTGACACTGAACTCGCCGTCGTGGTTACCAAGGTCCTTGTGCCGCCAGAGGTCGCGCAGGCCGCACTGACCGCTCAGGTTCAACTGCGTCCATTTCACGCGCATAGTGGCGGGCGCGTGATCGTCGAGGTTAAAGAGCGCAAGGTATTTATCCCGGCTGTTCGGGACGCTGGCGACCCAGGCCACCTGATTTCCTTCTGCAAACAGCTCGTGGTTCCCGGTGCTGTGCTGATCGACGGCAAGCACTTCGTCATTGGTGAGCAGTGAGAGTGTGAACGCATCATTGCTGGGCAGGTCGCCGCCGAACATCAGCGGCGAGCGGAAAATGGACCACAGCGTCATGTGGGTGAATTGTTCGTCCTGGGTGAAGTTCGTGTGGCGCTCGTTGCCCTGCTCGGCGCGGATTGCGATGCGCCCCAGGGGCAGCATATCAGCGTCCGGCCAGTGTCCGGGGACGGTGTGAGGCGCCCAGGCGCGGCACAAAGAAAATTGCTCCTTCAGGCTTTTCCAGTTATCCCAGAAGTCGCCGGAAATCCGCCACAACTGGGCGTGTTTTTTCAGGTCTTCCGCCTGCTCGAGCGGAGCGGGTCCCGGAGAAAGGCTCAAAACAATAGGCCGCCCGCATTTCTTGATGGCTTGGCTCAAGGCGGCAATTTCGTCGCCCTGATAGGGCGAGGTCATGTCATCCGCCTTAATGTAGTCCACGCCCCACTGCGCGCAGAGCTTGACGATCGAATCGTAGTAGGCCTGCCCACCGGGCTTGGTCATGTCCACGCCGTACATGTCCGTTAGCCACGTGCAGATGCTCTTGGGGTTGGCGATATCGCCCGCACGAAGGTTCGTGCCCAGCACCGGGAGGTTCTTCGTCACGGCCTGCCGGGGGATTCCCCGCATGATGTGAATGCCGAACTTCAACCCCAGGCCGTGGACATAGTCCGCCAGCGGCTTGAATCCCTGGCCGTCCGCCGCCGAGGGGAAACGGTTCAGGGCGGGAGTCAACCGGCCAAATTCGTCCATCACCAACTCTGCGTTGGGCCGATAACCATGCGCTCCCGCCTTAGGCTCGGACCATTGGATGTCCACAACCACATATTGCCAGCCATGCTTGGCGAGATGCTTGGCCATGTAGTCCGCGTTGGCCTTCACTTCTTTTTCTGTGACCGAAGGACCGTAACAATCCCAACTGTTCCATCCCATGGGCGGAGTTGGGGCAAGGAGTGCGGTTTGTGGTTGGGCGGCCGCGGCCGTTGCCGGCGAAGCGGCAAGACCCAACACGATCAGAATAAGACTCGCAACCGAAGTATCTCGCAATGATGCCATTGGCATTTCGACCCTGGCGCGGAGGCGCTGCCTCCGCGAACAGGAATTTAGCACATTGCGCCCCAGAAAGGCAGAGCTTTCCGCACCGTCCGCCGCGGCGAAGCAGAGCCTCGCAGCGCGGGATGGGCTTTCTCACAAACAGACACTCCCTTGAACCGAATTCATAAATTGAACCCGCATTCCTGACTTGATTGAACAGAACCACTCGCGCTGAGAGGTAAGTAGCCTAGCACATCCCACTGCTCAGGCAGAGAGGCGAATCCCAACTGGACGCCCTTTCGCAAGGCCTTTATAATCGCCAGTTGACCTTCCAGGGGGTGATTATGCGCAGGCGACATTGCATCAGGCGGATTTGGGCAAGCACAATCACAGCGCAGTCCGTATTTCGGGCGTTCGTGCTGGCGGTGGGAATCGCGCTCACGGCCATTGGGGCTTGGCCGCAAGACACGGTCAAGGCGGTCACGGACAATGTGAGTTACAACGCCGGCTCGGAAGTGCGTCTAAAGGTCTTTCTTTCCCCTTCTGAACATCCCAGGACAACTCCTTTTGATATCTCCGCCAACGTTCGCTACGCCGGAGAAAAGGAGTTCTTGCAAGAAAGAAATGTGGAGATTGGCAGCCGCTTGAACCCCGGCGGGAAGGAAACGGCGACAGAGTACCAAACTCTTTGGAAAATTCCCGAAGAGGCAAGAACCGGGCGTTACGAAGTTGACGCTGTTTTAACCGGATCCCAATCGCGGGAGGTCCTCCTGGTGGCCCGGCGAGTGGCCTCTTTCGCCGTTTATCGAAAGCTGGTGAAGATTGAAGGAATCCAGCTTGACCGAACCTTTTACACGCCGGGGGACTCGGTCGCGTGCAAGGTTAAGCTCAGAAACCTTACGGGCCACACGATCAGTAACCTGCGGGTGGAGTTTTCCGACCGCTACTGGCCCTGGACTGCACAAACCTCGGAGCGCGCCGAGGTTGACGTGGTAACGATTGGGGAGGCGCTTTCCTTACCCGCCGGCGGCGAACAGGAACTCCAATCTGCGAAGGCGGCCGTTGCCAAGCAGGTACCACAACCTTCGGTTCAGCAGTATGCGGTGGTGGTGTGGGACCATGAGCGCAAGAACATTTACGATATTGCATTCAGCCCCGAGGTCTTCATTCAACCCGCTGGGGTTACCGAGCCCAAACCGTACCCCTTACAATACATCTATCCGAATCTGGACGCCGTCAACGTTACCAGTTATCGGCACTTTTATCCTCCCAGCTTCGATTCGGCCGCTATTCAATTCGAGCGCGAGCACACGATGTTTGTGTCGGGCAGTGAGGTGACGTTGCGGTTCTCGGTGCGCAATCCCACCGACCAAGCCTGGCGTGGAGTCACTATTCGCGCCCGCTTGTTCGACCCCGAACGCCGGGAACTCGCAACCAAGCAAGTAGCTGCGGGAGTCAACCTCGACCCGGGAGCCTCGTGGCTTGCTGAGGAGACCAAGTTCGCACTTCCGGCAGGTCAAGACGGGATTTTCCGGGCGCAGGTGGAGGTAAGCGATACGTCGGGCGAGACAATGGCAACGGGAGTTCTTGAACTGGCGGCAAACCCCTTGCCACGTTCCATCTTGATTTTCTGCGCCCATCAGGACGATGAGGGAGCGCACGCCGGAATCATCCGTGCTGCGGTGGAGAATCACATCCCCATTCACGTCGTCTATTTCACCTGTGGCGATGCCGGCTCGTGTGACCGATACTACGAGCATTCCTGCGCACCTGCTGAGGCCCTGAACTTTGGCGCTCTGCGCATGGAAGAGGCGCGGCGGTCGCTGGGTCACCTCGGCGTGCCTCGCGAGAACATTTATTTCCTCGGCCTGCCCGACGGTGGCTCCGGCCAGATCTGGTTTGACCACGTGGAGGCCTCGAGCCCTTACCTTTCCGTGCTGCTCGCCAGCGAGCATGCGCCTTACGAGGGTATCGCGCAGCCGAATCTCCCCTATGCGCGTCGTGCTGTGGTCGAAGCAGCCAAGCGATTCATCCGCGAATTTCATCCCGAGGTCATTTACACGGCACACCCTGACGAGCGCCACGTGGACCACCGGACCAACAATTGGTTCGTCGTAAAAGCCCTCCAGGAATTACTCCGTGAAGGTGTGGTCCGGCCCGACCTTACACTGCTGACTGACCAGGGCTACGGCCCGGGGCCGCAGGCCCATGCGCCTTACCATTACCAAAAACACGTGCTGAGCGTCTCCGGTGACGCCATGACTCTGGCGCAGGAGGCGGGATGGTTCTATCAATCCCAGAACAGCAGCCCCCAGAGCGGCAACCATGCACTGGGCCACCTCCGCAGCTTTGACCAGTTACGACGCGTGGAAGTCCACTGGCAAATCCTGGACTGGAAGGACCATGAAGGGTGGAATGAGAAGCGTTGAGCAATCCGCCTGTTGAGAGCTTGAATGACTGAACACGACAAGCCTCATGAACTGGTGAGCGAGGCAACCGAGAATCGTCCCTCTGACGAACAGTTCCCCACTGAACCTTTTCCCTGCCCGGCCTGTGGGCAATTGTTGGCGCCCTCCTGCCGGGTCTGCGTCGCCTGCAAGCACGCGATCGATCCCGCTGAGATTCGCAAACCAAGAGTTCTCCCGGTAGTCGGAGAACCGGCGCCACGGGAACCCGAACCCGTGCGCTTTCCCTGGCGAATCTTCCTGGTCGTATTTGCGACATGGGTGGTGGGCGCAAGTCTGGTTCAGCGCTTCATGGACCCGCGGAAAGGCCAGCTTGTGCTGGTTGGCGTGCAAATCCTCTCCTCTTTCTGGGTGCTTTACGACGCTTTGGAAAAGCGGCTGCCAAAACCGCATAGGTGGGGAATGGGCACCCTGCTGCTGTGGCCGATCATTTTCCCCTGGTACCTGGCCAGAAGAATGCGCCCCAGGCAACCCTGCCCATTCGTCGAGGCGAAGGGCAGCCCCATAACGCGAGCGGTACTACTCCTCATCCTTCTGGTCGTGTTCTTTTACCTGATTCTCAAGCAAGCCCCGCCGCGCTGAGATCGGGCGATTTTGGATTTTAGATTTTGGATTTTGGATTAGCGATTCGAGCTTGCCGCTGTTCTCTGACGTTAGATGGCAAGCGATTGACTTATAAGCAGCCATCGAGTATGTAAAGATTGGTGCGGGCGGGGAGATTTGAACCCCCACGGAGTGTTGTGGCGCTCCAGTAGCTTCTGAAAATCAGCCCTCAACTTTTGCGCTTTGGATGAGGGAAGAAGCAATGTTCGTGAACCCAGAATCCAAAACCTAAAGTTTGAAATTGCCGAGAAGCAAGGTTCATTAATCCAAAATCTAAAATCCAAAATTAAATGCTCAGAGCGCCCGGGGAAGCCTTGCAGATATATATCTCCGCCTTCAGGCCCAGGGCGTCCTCATATCCCCGGCGGACAGCCTCGGCAAAAGCCTCAGCGGCGTCCTGGCGGACCAGGTTAACCGTGCAACCGCCGAACCCCGCACCGGTCATGCGGGCGCCGAGGACTCCAGGTTGTTTCCACGCCAGCTCAACCAGAACATCCAGTTCCTTGGAGCTGACCTCGTAATCGTCCCGCAGGCTTTCGTGCGAAGCGTTCATGAGTTGCCCAAAGCGCTCGATCTCACCGGATTCCAGAACCTTGACGGCCTCCACAACCCGGTGGTTCTCCGTAACAATGTGGCGGGCACGGCGAAACAGAATGTCGCTCAGCACTGAACGCGCCGCCTCGAGATCGGCGAGCGTGACGTCGCGGAGCGATTTCACCGCAAGGCCCGTGGAAGCAATCTGAGCCACCGCCTGCCGGCACTGGTTCAGACGAACTTCGTATTCCGACTGCGCCAGGGCGCGCTTCACGCCGGAGTTACAGACGACAATCTTCACGTTGTCCCGTAGAGGCACGTGACGGTAGGAAAGATCGCGGCAATCGAGGAAGAGCGCGTGGTTTTCGCGCCCCAGCGCGGAAATGAACTGGTCCATGATGCCGCAAGGAACGCCCACAAATTGGTTCTCGGCCTTGCGCGAGAGTTTGACGAGATAAACCGGATCCACCTCGAGGTGGAGAAGATTTTTCCAGAATGCGGCCGTGCCCACTTCCACCGCCGCCGAGGAGCTGAGGCCCGCCTCGCGCGGCACGTCGCCCCCAAAAACCATGTCGGCGCCCGAGAGCCGGTGGCCATCCTCCTCGAGGTATTTCGAGACCCCGCGAATATAATTGCTCCAGGAATTCTTGCCATCCTTTTGGATATCATCAAGATTGAATTCCACAGAGCCGGCGAAATCGATGGAATGCACTCGGACAAGCCGATCGGCCCGCTTACGGCCAGCGAATCCGATGCTTCGGTCAATAGCGGCCGGCAGGACGAAACCGTCGTTGTAATCGGTGTGCTCGCCGATAAGGTTCACGCGGCCAGGCGCGCGAACCACGACTTCAGGCTTGGTCCCGTAAATTGCGTCAAACCGTTGTTCGATCATTGCGTCTCCCATCGCAGAAGTAGGCTGAAAGCAGTACGCAGAAGGCAGATTATGCCGCAATTCAAGCATATGGTGCAAACCCGTCGAGCGCTAGAATAAGCGTCTCTTCGCGTAAGGGCCCGACGGCTAACGTAGCGCGTTACGGCCGAGTAAAGCCGCCGCTTGCACGAACGTTGTCCAGGCGTAATCCTGATTCCTTGTGGTGAGGGCTGTAATCGCGAGCTATCGCGCGGCCAGACATGAGACATGGCACTATCCAGGATGACTTTTCAGGCGGAATCGCCAAAAGGAGCGGAACCTCCTGATTACCGAACGGGGTTGGGTATCCAAAAAGTTGGCGAGTGCATTTGCCGCCTTTTATTCGATCACCTGGTCCGCCTGCTGCTCGTAGGCAGGGTTGGTGGGCGTCTTGCGCAGATTTTGTGGGACGCCGTGGATGAACCAGTGGTAAAGAAGTTCTACAATTTGCGCTCGCATCCGGTCGCTCCCGGCGCGCTCTCTGGCTAATTCTTCAAAATGGGCCCTGGCGCGGGTGAGGCGGTCTTGGAGGCGTTGGTAGAGGATGCGGCATCCTTCCTCCGTGGTGGGAATGGAAATCGGACCGGTTACGCCCTCTCGTGCAATCGCCGCCAGGAGTTCTGCCTCGGCTCGGCTGTCACACACCAGGCTCACGGCAGGATTCTTGCCGAAATAGATCGTGGTGGCTTCGAACATGTTTTCCGCAGCCGGAAGCCTGACCTCTCCCTCCGGTATCTCGACGATCTTTTTTGGTTTACCCATTATCGTCCTCCACCCACGTGGGAAGCGGTTCTTGGAAATCGGGGTCTGCGTGGTTCCAGGCGTCCAGCGCGAGATCCGTTTGGGAAACGTCGTCTTTGCCGCCGCCGCGTCTGCGTTGCTCCATCTTTTGGACTTCCACGATACGAATGGAGCGGAAGTGGGATGCCACTTCGTTGTATAGACGACCAATCAGTTCCTCTCGACGGCGGCGATCCTGAACGCCCAAAAGCTCGAACACAGCGTCGTCTAATTTTCTGCGATCTGGCCGTTGAAGTTCAAGAGGCAGGCCGAAGGGGAGCTTAGCAGCCTCGCGGACTTCGAGGGCGGTGTGGCAGTCCATGAAAGCCTCTTCAACTAAGTGCGTGACCCTCCGCTTTTGCATTGACTCAATCGCAGACTCCATCTTCGCTAACAAACCCTCATTGACATTGCGCGGGTCGGGAATCTCGATAAGCACCACATCGACAATTTCCGTCTTCAGATTCCCCTCGGTTCCGGCATAGCGACCGTAGAAGGTCTTTAACAACGCCACCAGCGTCGAGTTCAAGATGGGCATGACGGCCCGCGTAGCGACTTGGCTGCCCATCAAGGAGTGCAGGTCGTACAGATTGCAATTGCAGTTTAGGTTAAACGAGTTCGCCGGAATGATGTGCCGGTACTGCTGCGACTTCGGCCAAAAACCTATTCCAGGTTCCAGCCCGGTCAAGTCGTACCAAGGGTCGCGACCTGCGACTGTGGCTCGTATCGGAACAGGGACAGCCTTGGACTTCTTGGACGCGAAGGTCTGTTTGGCCCCCCAGGTGATGTAATGCCAGGCGTAAGAGCCCTTGATTTCTTTCAAATCCTTGTCGACCCAAAGGACCACGCGGTCGAGTTGCTCAGGCGAGACCACGGGGCGATCCACCTGCATGAGGCTGTGGACTTCCGGCCTGACGTATTTTACTTCTATTGGATGGAGGGTTTTGTCGCCGCATTGGACGATGATTACCTTCCCGCTTTCAACCTCTTCGCGCGCGCAGCGCCGCATCAACGGAAGCGCCCGCCACTCCAACTTGCTTTGGTGCTTATCCAAGAGATCTGCTGACACATTTCGAGGCATGAAAAATGCGTCACAGCCGCTCGTGATTCCGCGCTTGATTGTAGCGACTTCGCCTAAGCGCGTGAACCGGTGGCCGAACTCACGCATGATCTCAAAGTAGAAGTCTGGGGCGCGGAGATACCGACCCCATTTGCCGCCGCCGTAGTCTCCCGTACGTTCACCCACAGTGATCTTTTCAGTGGTTGTGGGTTCGGTTTCTTCGCGATTCTCCTCCGCCTCTTCTTCGACTTCGTCCGCCGTTGTAACAACTTCAATGTCCTTGTGCTTGGCAAACATTTCGGCAATGGAGAGCCCTTCTTGCCACAGGTCCTCTTGCCGCTTGACCATGATGCGAAGTTGATCATTCGAACGGTCCGATTTCGACTTTAGTATCAGGTCCCGGAACTTCTCCGCTGCTTCTTGTCGTTGGGCTTCGTCCTCCCACTTGCCCAGGATCTCTTTCAATGGTCGTTTGAGGCGCACAAACCGGACCAGGTTTTCGTTGCGCTTCTGGGCATCTTCGCAGCGCTGGAGGATGGTGACGGCCGTTTTGACGCGAGCATCTTCAAACCACGGCTCATCCACGCTCTCAATGATCGCCACAAGCCGGAAATTGAGCAGCACCCAGCGCTGGAGTTGAAAGCCATAGCGCACGTCGAGCCAACTGGACGATGTCAGAAAACCGAACCAGCCGTCCTCAGCAAGAAACTGGCAAGCCACCGGCCAGAAATACAAATGCAGATCGCTCTGCTTGGAAAGTTGAATTCCCGGCCACGCCCGCTCAACCGTTTCATAGAGGTGTTCCTTGGTCTGGTCGTAGATCGCACCCTTTTCCGAGGCCTTCGGGATATGCTCGTGCCGAACATACGGCGGGTTGCCAACTACCGCCTCTAACACTGGCAAGGGAACCTTCTCAACCTCACGTTTTCCCCGGCGGTCGCGAAATACCGAGGGGATTTCGCAGAACGTTTTCTCGGGCCCTACGGTAAAGAAGTTCTTGCGCACAATGCGGGGATAGTTCTCCTCATTGGCGATGAAGCGAGCCGCCAGATTCAGGGTGGCGAGATGGGCAGGGAAAATATTGATGTCGCATCCGAAAAGACCGCTAATCAATTCCTGATTCGTGAGACGCTTATCGAGGTAGAGCTTGCGGTAATAGGCCCGAACCAGAAACGTTCCGCTCCCGCAGGAGGGGTCAAGGACCGCGGCATCCGCCTTGCGGATGCAGAACGCGTTGATAACGTCTACGATGTCTTCGTCCGTATAGTGCTGGCCGAATTTGTGGCGCTCTTCCGGGCTGATGAGCTTTTGGAAGGTATGGCCAAGGATGTCGGTAGGTATTTCCTTAAAGTTGAACCGGTCAACGGCGCGGATGAAATTGCTCCATGCTTCGATGGAGTTAGACCCGGATAAGGCAACAACGGCGGCCCACTCTTTGGCCTCCGGGAAAAAGACCGGTTCGTAGTCGCCCGTGACGTGGACAGCTTCCTCAAAGCTCTCTCGCAGGTATTGGAAGGCCTTGTCCGAAGTCTTCGCTGTCCGCGGGAGTCTTAATTCGGGGAGTTGGTTTCGCAGTCGAACAGCCTGGTAGAAGAGAATACGATTACTCAGCACGTAAGCCATGCTGCGAGCGGCGCGGTCAACGGCTTCCCGCCAGGAAACGGGGTCGTTGGGGTCAACGTTCCATTGCTGCTCTTCCGCCATCCAGGAGCGCAGACGGGCCCTGAATACAGGAGTACGTTCTGATTCCGATTCGAGGTAATCACGCAATTCGCGGACCGGGCCCGAAGGTCCGACGAGGTGGCTTTCCAGAACCGAAACGTAGAAGTCCGAGGGTGGCTGTCCGAGGTCGCGCTTGCGCCCGGAGTAGATGTCGGCAAAGTCGGCGAAGAAACGGGGAAGAAAATCGTCTTGGAGTTTGCCCTTGACCTCTGGCCGCGTGACATCTTCGGGCCTATTGAGTTCAGCGCCCAGCTTCCACTCGCCGACGCAACGCTCATGCATCGAGCCGGCGTCCCACCTTTTGCAGTCGAAAAGCGCAAGGTGTTCTACGTTCCAGGTGAAAAAGTAACGACACCCTTCGCGCGTGGCCTTTAGGAAGGCATCCTCCATCAGGGCCATGCCGAACGGGGAACCGCCCTGGGCCGCGCCGGGCAGTTTCACCTCCCCGCAAAGAGCCAACTTGCCGCGCCCGCCCTCTTTTCGTTCGTAAACACGAAAGTCTTGCCTCTTCAGGCTGCCGCGTCCAAATCGTTCAATTTCAGATGAACCAAATGGCAACTCAGGATGGGTTTCAAAGATTCTGTCGGACCACTTTGAAACATCAGCGCAAAAACTGACCTCGTGTTGTCGGTAGCTTAATGGTGGCATTCGTTTGTCTGGAGGTCCATGATAGCAAATCTACTGTCAGGAAGGCGCTGAGCGCTGCCGCCCGCTAGAAAAGGTCCATGAGCCTCTTGGCCTTCTGCAATTTAGCGAACGTTGTATACCGAGGCCCCTGCATTGAACCTTGAGGAGCGTCGGCAAAGGGGATCGGTCCAATCGGCTTGGCCGGCTCAGCGAAAATGAGTTTGTATTTCCCTTCTTCGCCGTACGGCTCAATGCTCGCTACAGGCGCATAGTGCGTTACCTTCGATTCAGGCTGAGTCCTGTATGCGGCGATGAACTTGATTTTAGGAAGCATCCCGCCTGAGATGCGGATTGCCCACCAGCACTTATCTCCAAGAAACGCTCTCTTGAAACCTTCCTCCTGGGCAGGCACAACGATTGTGTCTAATTGCGCCCGCGCGTCGCCCGGGGCGGCACCCTCGGCGTCAGGTTTTAAATGGGGCGTGGCGACTGGTTTCGGTATCTCGAAGGCTCGTAGGCCAACGAGCGGCAAAATCTGGAGGACCTCTTGGAGGAACGCTTGCGTATCGGCGTGCTCGGCTTCGCTGAGTGCTGGCTCCTGCGGTTCTGTGCCGTTGTCGAGAATACTCCGCTTCGCTTGGACGGCGCGGCTCACAAGTGCAAACTCAAGCCACTTCACGTGGGCCTTATTCAGGCTGTTATTCGAGGCGGTGAAGACGATAGCGCGATCCCAAAAATCTTTGCTCTGGAAATGCGATTCAATCCGGTTGCGAATCACGTCTCCCTCTCCGATATAGACGGTCGGGAGCTCGTCCTCCGCGCTCTTGTAGCCGGACAGGATGTAGACGCCTGTACGGGAAAACTCTCCGCGCTGGCGGGTTGTGGGCCACTTCTCGCGCGGAAAGACAATGCCGTGCCCCGTCCAGTTCATGCGATCAATGATGCGCACGCCCTCCGGGTCCCCGTCCGGAACGAAAATCCTGATCGTGAATGGGTTGTTGGCCATGGTCTGCGCGGCCTTGTGCTGAGTAAGGCTTTCAGCGAACGGACCCCCAGAAGGGAGCGTCCCCTACGCATATTATCTCCTCTGTGTTTTTTCGGCAAGCTTGGTCGACTGGACTGTCTCAGGCGCATCGACGGGTACTCAGCAGGATTCGGAACGAAAAACGCCCTTCGCGGATACCAAAGCGGTGCGTCCTGCATGACTGTAGGGAAATCTCATTCCCACAATCTTGGTTCAGCTCCACGCCAAAGCGCCCAGACCTTCAGCTACGCCGCGCCGCGAGTTCCAAGCGATCCACTTGGGTGTATCGTCGGCATACCGGAAACTGAGCCTCACCGCGGTAAACTAGCTAAGGAGAAACACGTCCTGCCCAGTGTTTACTGAGGAGTCTGCTGACAATTGAACATTCCGAGCGGATCACGGGGTACTCGGAAGTTGTCCCGGACGGGCTCGCGGCGAAGAGTCTCCAGGACGTCAAAGGCTATTGGTCCTGCCTGACGGCGTAGTGTTTACCTGAAACAGTTCGCGCCGTGATTGTGTCGGCAGCCGGAAACTCAACCCGCGCGGTTTACGAAATCGATTCCCGCCGCACCGGTGGCACGTTGCGCAACTCCGCTGCCTTTTCTTCCGCCAGCGAGTCATTGAGAAACGTCCCGGCGCCAGTTTCGACACCGGCCAGATATTTCAGTTTCTCCTTGCTGCGATGGGGAGGATAAAACTCGATGTGGAAATGGAAATAGGGAAGATTCCCTTTCGTAGGCGCCTGGTGGAGCACCATCATGTAAGGAAACGACATCTGATAAAGATTATCGTATTTCAGTGTGACCCACTTCAGAATCTCGGCAAGCGCGCGCTCTTCGGAGGGCCGGAAG
>JBEKUR010000130.1:0-16535 GCA_049514855.1 Terriglobia bacterium | reverse complement strand
CGCGAAAGGCTGGAGCGGGCGCAAGAAGGCCTGAAGCGGCGCGCCTTGCAGGCCATCGACGACTGGCAACACCGCCGCCGGCAGGAGATGGCCCGTGTCACCTTCGACGCCTCCCAGCACGAGATGCTTGATGTCCACTTATCGGACTCTACAGATCGAGGCGTGACGCTGAGAAGGACGCTTTCTTTTCTTGAACTCGTGCGGGAGGAGGTGAAGCAGCGCACCTTCCAGGTCCGCCAGTACGCCGTACTGGAATCTCTTTACCAAGGTACGACGGGCTGGCGGCAGGCGCTGATTTTCAGCCTGCTGCACCGTTTCGGTGACCCCATGTGCCTCGAGGCGCAACAAGCCGACGAGGAAGAGCAGCAATATCGACGCAAAATGGGCATCGCCTACGAGCCGCCGGGCGAGGCAGAGCACCAGGAACTGCTGCGTCTGCTGGAGGAGGAAATCGCCAGCGTCCGGGAAGAGTTCGCATACGCGGAAGAGGCGAATGAGGAGAGAGCGGCGATAGAACGGGACGCCTGCCTTGCTCCGGAAGGGGAGACGTGGAGGATGATGCTGCGCCAGGAAGCCGCTCTGGACCGCTCCATTGACCGCAAAGTGAGGATACTGCTGAGGCTGCGGAAGGAATCTGCCAACCTCCCGGTCGCTCCACCTGATCAGGACGATGGCCCGAGGCTGGGGAACATGGAGGAGATTGTCGACAGCGACATTGCGTCCGATAACTCGCAGAGTGTGCGAGCTGTGGAAGACTTAAAATTGAACGCACGATGCGGGAATGTCGTTGAAAACAAAGGATCGGGTTTGGAGAGTCGCGGCAGAACCGGGAATGTCATAGAAAACAAATGTAGTTACGCTCAAAATGCAGGAATGTTATTGAGAGCAAAGGGTGTTATTGGAAACGCAGAGTTACACGCGACAAGCAAGTGGCCGAGTGCGCTACCCATATCTGACGGTGGACGGTCTCTACGATAACGCGGACCTGCACCAATGGCGAACTTCATCGCGTGCCGCGAGTGCTGTCATTCTGAGCGCAGCGGAGCGGAGCGAAGAATCTCGCTCTGGACTTTTCCGCCGAGAAACAGCAGGCCGAGATGCTTCGCGGAGTTTACCCTGAGCGAAGCGAACGGGCTCAGCATGACGGACCCGAAAGTAGTATTAGCTCCTGCATCATGGCTTTGCGAAGCAACAAGGAGCTTGAAAGAACGCAGCAATCGCGGGTGGCGCAGACAGGCGCTTCTTCAGCATGTCTGCGATTGGTTGAGCGGCGGAAATTAATTCGTAAAGTCGCTTCCCCAGAGGTTTCCGCATGGGTCGCATACATCAAAGAACGATGCATGCGCCACCCTCCGAGCGCGCAATGGTGGGCGGTACCTGGGTGTACGAATTCTGAAGGCCGGTGGCCCTGCCCCTCTGTTACGAAGTTCACACCACCGCCAGGAATAGCTGCCGCTAAAGGAGGCACTCTGTTCGTCGAACTGCTGCTGGTTCTTGCTGGCCACCCGGGCCACCGTCGGGCTTGGCTGGCGCGGGGCTGTGTGCTATGGTTTTGGACATGTCTAATACAGGCAGCAACCTCCGCTACGCGCTGCGTTTGATGCGCAGGAATCCAGGCTTCACCCTGATTGCGGTAATTTCTCTGGCGCTCGGCATCGGCGTCAACACGGCGATCTTCAGCCTCGTAGATCAGCTCCTGCTCTGGTCCATTCCGGCGCGCGAGCCCAGCCGTCTGGTCAAGCTCGAGGGTATTTATAGCGGCGCATACCCCTTCTACTGCGCCTACCGGGACCGCAACCAGGTCTTCTCCAGCGTGTTTGCCAGCAGCTACAACCTCGCCGTAGGAATGCGGCCCGAAGGCGCGCCCGCCGTTGAGGTCGGACACGTCCAATACGTGAGCGGCAGCTACTTCCAAGCCCTGGGCATCGGCTTCGCCGCCGGCCGCGCCATCGCACCTTCCGACGACATGGCGCCGGGCGGATCGCCGGTCGCGATCCTCTCGTATGGTTATTGGCGGCGGCGCTTCGCGAGTGACTCGAAGGTCATCGGTCGGAAGCTCGCCGTGAACGGGTATCCGCTCGAGATCGTGGGCATCGCGGAAAAGGGTTTCGGCGGTCTCTTCAACGGAGAGGAGGCTGACGCCTTTGTTCCCTTAACCATGTACCCGGTAACCACGCCCTCGGCCGCGCGCGCTTGGAACACATCCAACATGTACTGGCTCGTCACCATGGCTCGATTGAAGGCGGGGATCTCGATTCAGCAGGCTCAGGCCGGCATGCAGGTGCTGTGGCCGCAGGTCGTGGAGGCGATTAATGACGCCGCCGTCAAGGCCGGCGGCAAGCGCCAGAAATACGGGCAGGATCAAATCACGCTGTCGCCCGGCGCCCGCGCCACTTCCTTCAGCCGAAAGGAAATGGTGGATCCGCTCCTGGCATTGGCGATAGGCACCGGCCTGGTGCTGCTCATCGCTTGCGCCAACGTGGCGAATCTGCTGCTCTCGCGCGCCAGCGGGCGGCGGAAGGAGATCGCGGTGCGCCTGGCGGTCGGCGCGACGCGCGGGCGACTGGTCCGGCAACTCCTGAGCGAGAGTTTCGTTCTGGCGACTGCCGGTGGAAGCCTGGGGCTGGTTTTTGCCTATTTCGGGGTATCGGCCCTCGCCAAAGCCAGTGTTCTCAATCCTGATCTCCATTTCCGCCCCAGCCTCGCGGTGCTGGCATTCTCTGCCGGCATCACGGCGCTCACCGGTATTCTCTTCGGGCTGGCGCCTGCTTTCCGAGCCACCCGGATGACACTTGCCGAATGCGTCAAGGAAGGCGGCGCGGCTACCCAGGGCGGCTCGAGGTTGCGGCTGGCGAAAGCGCTGGTAGCGGGCCAAGTCGCCCTCTCATTGGCGTTGCTGGTGGGCGCGAGTCTGTTCATTCGCACCCTGCGGAACCTTCAGAACGTGTCTCTCGGCTTCCAGCGGGAGAAGATTGCGATCTTTGACATCGATCCTTCAAACCTTGGATATAAAGGGCACCGGCTGCGGACGTTTTACGATCGCTTGCTGGAACGCGCGCGCGGCGTTCCAGGCGTCCGATCCGCCGCCCTGTCGGCCATGACGCCCATGGGCAATTACATGCGCTCGCGTTCTTTTTCGGCCGAGGGATACCAGCCCAAATCGGGCGAACAACTCCTCGCGCTCTCCAATCCGGTCAGCTCAGAATACTTCACCACCCTCGGGATCCCACTCCTGCTCGGCCGCGACTTCCGGCCTGAGGATGAACCGGCCGTGACGCCGGGCGAAAGCCTCATGGGGGCAATAGGCCGATCGAGTGGCGGCACGAACGAGACTCCCGCCAGTGCCTCCCGGGTATGCATCATTGATGAGTCGCTGGCGCGCCATCTGTTTGCGGGCGCCAATCCCGTGGGACGCCATCTCAGCTACGAAGACACCTACACCGCTGAAAACGCTCTCGAAATCGTCGGCGTGGTGAAGGATGCGCACTACGGCAGCGTTAGAGACTCCGACCGGGAGGGCATCATCTACGAGACGAGTTGGTCCAACGGGGCCGAAGTGCGCTGGCTCGAGGTGCGGTTTGCAGGAAGTGCAGCCCCGGTAATCGCCGGAATCCGCCGGGCACTGCGTGACATGGACCCGAACGTACCCGTGATGCGCGTCCGCATGATGGAGGAGTACCTCAACGACGCTATGGCACGTGAACGCCTGATCGCCTTCCTGTCTGGTTTCTTTGGAATTCTCGCCCTCGGCCTCGCCTCCGTCGGTTTGTACGGCGTGATGGCTTATGCCGTGACGCAGCGAACCAGGGAAGTGGGAATTCGCATGGCGCTCGGAGCGCAGCGCGGCGACGTGGTCCGCATGATCGTGCGGGAGTCCATGGTTCCGGTTCTGATTGGAATGCTCATCGGGCTGGTCGCCGCGCTCGCCTTGGCTCGCCTTATTGCCAGCCTGCTGTATGGAGTCGCCCCGAGCGATCCTGGTTCGATAGCGCTCGCCGTGGGGGCGATGCTTGCTGTGGCTCTGCTTGCGGCGGCCATTCCGGCGCGAAGGGCGGGCCACGTGGAGCCTATGACCGCACTCCGGTATGAGTAAAGCAGTGGCTAGCGGCTAGTGGTTAGTTGGGACAAGCAATTGACGCTTGCGGTGGAACTGGGGCACTGCCGCCCGTGCGACGCTCAAGGAAGTGGGGCAACCGTCGCCGAGCTGCAAAAGATGATAGCCTCCTTGCGTGGGAAGCTCGCGGCGCGCCTGGCTACTAACCACTGGCCACTAACCACTAGCCACTAACCATTTGCCCGTTGACGGGGAACACGATGAGCACCCTGCTTCACGATTTGCGTTACGGGCTCCGCGCGCTGGGCAAGAATCCCGGCTTCACCGCTGTTGCGGTGCTCTCCCTGGCGCTGGGAATCGGCGCCAATACCGCCATCTTCTCCCTGCTTGATGCTCTGCTCCTTCGTGACCTTCCAGTGCGGCAGCCCGAGCGCCTTGTGGAGCTTTCAGTAGTCCGCCGAGGCGACAAAATCATGTTCTCGTTTCCGATGTTCCGGGAGATCGAACGCGGGCAACGAGTTTTTTCCGGCTTGATTGGCTGGAGTTTCGGCGAGATGGCCAATGTGGAAATCAATGGCGTGCTCTCGCAGGCCGAGGCACGCTCGGTCACCGGGAATTACTATTCCGAACTGGGCGCGACTCCTCTTCTGGGAAGGTTAATCACGCCAGACGATGTGAATCTTGGGCGGGCCGGAACGTCGCCGGTGGCCGTGCTCAGCTACGGATTCTGGCAAGGTCGCTTCGGTGGGGCTTCGGACGTTATCGGAAAAGGGATTGGAATCGAGGGACAGCCCTTCACCATCATTGGCGTGACGCGGAAGTGGTTCACGGGCATGACCACGGGCGAGGCGCCGGATGTGACGATTCCGATGAAGAGCACCGATGAACGGTCGCGGCTTTGGGTGTTCATCACCGGTCGGCTTAGGGACGGTGTCAGCGTTGCCCAAGCCCGGGCGCAACTGCAATCGTTCTGGCCTGAGGTGCTGCGAGCGACGGCTTCGACCGAGACTCCCGGACTACGGCGTCAACTATTCTTCTCGATGGGTTTGGATGTTGCGCCAGCCGCGACGGGCATTAACGCCGCGCTGCGGTCCCATTTTACGCGGCCGCTTTATGTGCTCATGGGCATTGTTGGACTGATCCTGCTGGTCGCCTGCGTGAACTTGGCGAACCTGATGCTGGCACGCGCCGCTGCGCGCAGCCATGAAATGAGCGTGCGTGTGGCCCTAGGAGCCAGCCGCTGGGCGCTGGCCCGCCAGGTGCTAACGGAGAGTCTGGTGCTGTCAGTCTTTGGAGGGTTGCTGGGGCTTGCATTCGCGTTTTGGGGAAGCCGCCTGCTCGTGACCCTCATGACGGAGGGATACCTCACACCGGTCACGCTCGACCTGAGCCCTGATTGGCGTGTGCTCTCCCTCACCGCGTCGGTGGCCATCCTGACTGGAATTCTCTTTGGTCTGGCTCCCGCATGGCGTTGCTCG
Organism: Terriglobia bacterium; assembly: GCA_049514855.1. Classification (GTDB taxonomy): domain Bacteria; phylum Acidobacteriota; class Terriglobia; order UBA7540; family UBA7540; genus CAVROP01. The sequence goes on along the minus strand of JBEKUR010000130.1, from coordinate 11,003 downwards.
CGCGAAGACCCGGCTTCCGTATTACAGCAGACTGCGCGCGGCTTGGCTGGCTCAACGGGGAAGTTGGGCAAGGCGCTCATCGTCACACAGGTCGCCCTTTCTCTTGTCTTGCTGCTAGGTGCGGGTCTTTTGGTGCGAAGCTTCCAGAGGTTGTGCGCCGTCGATCCTGGCCTCCAGGAGAGCGTGCTCGAGGTGAGCCTGTATCCCAGGCCCGGCGGTTACCAGGACCTGGACGTGAACAGCTATCACAGGCAACTCCTCGAGCGGATCTCCAGCCTGCCGGGCGTGGATTCGGTTGGCTTCTCGGATATTTCCGTCGGTGGCGGGCAAGGCTGGCGGGACACAGTTTCGACGATGTCAGCCGATTCGAGCGCAGGCCTCGACCTGATGGCGATTGGGGCGATGGTCTCGCCGGGTTTTTTCCAAACGCTCGGAGTCAGCCTGGTTCGCGGCCATGATTTTGACTGGATGGACGACGAGCAACACCCGCGTGTCGCCATCCTCAGCAACCGTCTTGCCGAGCGGCTTTTCCCGTCAGGCAATGCCCTCGGCCAGCGCATTCGCTTCAGCTTCATGCCCGAACTTCAGGATCTCGAAATCGTGGGCGTCGCGCGCAATGCGCGGGTTTTCGATCTCCGCAATGCGGCTACCCTCGCTGTTTATCTTCCCTATCTTCAGCATCCGCAATTCTCGCAACAGGGCAATCTTTTTGTGCGGGCCAAGGAGGCTCCCGAAGCACTAGCCAGGACCGTGGGACATCAGATCGAGTCGCTGGGACGCGAATACCCCCTGCGCACGAAAACGGTTGGGCAAGAGATCAGCCAGGCGCTGGTGGAAGAGCGCGTCACCGCCCTGCTGGCCAGCTTTTTCGCGGCTTTGGCGCTCTTGCTGGCTTCGGTCGGCCTGTACGGGCTGATGTCCTATGCCGTTACCCGCCGCACCCGCGAAATCGGTATTCGCGTGACGCTGGGCGCGCAGCCGCTGACCGTTCTTTGGGTCGTACTGCGAGAAGCGCTGGCGCTTGCTCTGTTTGGGATAACGCTCGGAATTCCTTGCGCGCTTGCCGCCAGCCGGCTCATCGCTAGCATGCTTTTTGGGCTTTCGTCGAACGACTTGCCTACCGTGGCCACGGTCTCGCTGTTGCTCCTCATCGTGGCTCTGTTTGCTGGCTACTTGCCGGCGCGGCGGGCCTCGCGCATCGATCCAATGGTCGCGCTGCGCATGGAATGACAGGCAGGTAGAGGTGTCATTTCGGATGGGATTTCTTTCGATACGCAGGTCATTCCCGCGAAAGCGGGAATCCAGTCCGTAGATTGCGCATTTCAGAAAGTTTGCGGAGTGGATTCCCGCTTTCGCGGGAATGACTGCGACTTGCGACGCCAATGCCTCGCAACTGACACCCATACTGATACGCGTGCCGAGTAGAAATGGTGTTTGCCGCATGATACTCTCAAAGCGATGGAGGTCGAAAATGGCTACCAAGACTCGAGCAGATTTTTCACGCCCCCGAAGCGGAGCAACGTGAGTAGTGCGGCGCGGCGGGTTGAAGCCTTCGATTCCTTCTCGCCCTCGAAAGGATCTCGCTATAATGCAGCATTAGTCGTTTGTTGCTAAATCAGTTGACGGTGATGCCTATGACTGCGCTCAGCAAGCTCCAAGTCCAAAACCTACTTTCGTTCGGAGAGAAGGGTGTTGAGCTCGAACTCCGGCCGCTCAATGTTCTCATCGGCCCCAACGGGTCCGGGAAATCCAACCTGATCGAAGTTGTCGGACTCCTAAACAGTGCGCCAGAGGACTTAGCAGAACCGTTTAGAGAAACGGGGGGAGTCGTCGAATGGATATGGAAAGGAGGATCAAAAGGCTGCACGGCTATTATTGAAGCGACGGTTAACGTTTCCCAAACGGCGAAGCGTGCGAGCTTTACGTTTCCGTCGAGGAGACGCTCCGGAACTCGTGCCCCCTCTTACGCCGCGCTGCGCTACAGACTTGAGTTCAGGCCGAGCAATTACCAGCTCGAAATCGTTGATGAACGCATTCAGGTTGACGCCCTCCCGCGGGCATCTGTGTACGAACCCTCTCCGGAGGTGTTCTTCGCCTACGAAAACGGACGGCCGATGCTGAATGTGAGAGGCAAGAGGCAGATGCTTCGGCCTGAAGAGATCAATCCCCAGAAATCTGTCTTGTCGCAACGCAAAGACCCCGAGCAATACCCCGAACTGACAGAAATCGGGCGGCTTTTTGCTTCCTTCCGCTTTTACCGGGACTGGGAGTTTGGCATTGGCTCACGAGCGAGGGAAGCTTCGCCGGCAGACGCGCCGGTTGACTTTCTGGAGGAGAGTACGCGTAATTTGGCCCTGATGGTGAACCGGCTAAACGACAGGCCTGAAACGGAGGCCGAGCTGCTGAAGTACATGAAGACATTTTACGCAGACGCGGAGTCCATCAAGACGACGGTCGTGGGTGTTGGGCAAGTCGATCTTCGTTTGCAGGAGAAGAGCAAGTTCATGATTTCAGCCGCACGACTGTCTGATGGAACTCTCAGGTGGATGGCTTTGCTGACAATCCTCTTGCATCCCTCACCGCCGCCCCTGGTCTGTCTTGAAGAGCCCGAACTTGGATTACACCCTGATGTCATCCGCCCGCTCGCAAAGCTGCTCGTCCAAGCTTCGGAACGCATGCAGCTAATTGTGACCACGCACTCCGACGCTCTTGTGGACGAGCTTACCGAGACGCCAGAAGCCGTGATCGTTTGTGAGAAGGAAGCGGGGTCGACGACGCTGAGGCGTCTGAAGCAACAAGAACTTTCGAGCTGGCTAGAGCAATACACCCTTGGCGAACTCTGGCACAAGGGACAGATTGGAGGAACCCGCTGGTGAAGGTTGTGGTCTACGTCGAAGGCGGCGGTGATAAACGGAAAATTCTGGATGATTGTCGTCGAGGGTTTGGTCAGCTTTTCGAAAAGGTCGTTCCAACCTTACACCGGCCCAAGGTCATTGCCTGTGGTGGACGGGGGTGTGCTTTTCACGACTTCCAACGGGACGTAAGCCAGGGCAGAGAAGGGTTCCTCATTCTGCTAGTTGATTCTGAGGGTCCCGTTTCCGCCAATGTGACAAGTTGGGGGTACCTCAGCGCCAGGGAAGATGACCAGTTGGACCAACCGCCAGGAACTACGGAGGAACAAGCACACCTTATGGTCCAATGTATGGAGTCTTGGTTCTTGGCGGACCGCGAGGCGTTGAGCGGGTATTACGGGCAGGGCTTTCTCACCAACTCCCTGCCCGCCCGAGTGAATGTAGAAGAGATATTGAAGCGGGACATTGAGGCGGGTTTGGAACACGCCTCTCAACACACTCAAAAAGGACCTTACCACAAGACGCGTCACGGATTTGATCTGCTTGCGCTCCTTGATCCTGCGAAGCTTCGCAGCGCATCTGAGCATGCGCGGCGGCTCTTCGAGGTGCTAGAGGAGCGAGCCAGAATGTAAAGGAGACCTGCACCGCGGCCTGTGACGCAGACATGCCGGCGTTTGGTGCCGCATCCAGAACCCAAGTATGAACCGCGTCTTAGACTATCCTCCGGTAACAGATGAGATCCTTCAGGAAGTGGTCCGCCGGGTTCTCGCGGTCGGCTCCCCACTCAGAATTGTCCTGTTCGGATCGCGAGCCAGGGGGCAAGCGAGTCCGGGCAGTGATCTGGACATCTTGATCGTCGAGGAGTCCGACTTGCCCCGCTACAAACGGGCGGCGCGATACCTGCGGGCACTGGTTGGCGTGTTTCCGGCAAAAGACGTGGTGGTGTGGACACCGGAAGAGGTCAAAGCCTGGGCGAGCGTCCCACACGCCTTCATCACGACAGTCCTGAGCGAGGGGAGAACGCTTTATGCCCGATGAAATCACACTCGCGCGGGGCTGGTTTCTCAAAAGTGTGACGGCGCGACTGCTGGCCGCAAATAAAACGAGATTCTCTGTGCCCTCGGGCCTTTCAAGCTTTAACACGGAGTGCACGGAACGTCTCCGTGACCTCAGTGTTTAGTCTTTTCTGACCACGGAGGACACGGAGGCATTACTGACACATGGAAAAGTCTTTGCCTCCCGAGAAGAAGGTGAAAACTGGTGCTACAGACCGCAACCGGCCAAGCGGATCCCAAGTAAGGCACACCCTACGCCGGAGGAGGAGAATGGGCCATGCGCTATCAAACTAGAATCCGAAACATCGTGTTAGCGGTTGCACTCTCTCTCATTCCCTGCTCGATATCCACTTCGCAGACTACGGGGGAGGATCTGGTGAACCACCTCTGGAAAGCCCGGTGGATTACCCATCCTGAGGGGCCACGGCGGGAGTTCGGGGTATTTCACTTCCGCAAGACGTTCACCCTGGAGTCAGTTCCCCAGGGCTTTGTCATCCACGTGAGCGGCGACAACCGTTATGAACTATTCGTAAATGGCGAGCGGGTGGTGGCCGGCCCGGCGCGTGGCGACCTGAACCATTGGCGTTACGAGACCCTGGATATTGCCCCACACCTCGTAGCCGGTCAGAACGCGCTGGCGGCAGTCGTGTGGAACTTCGCCGCAATGGCTCCCATGGCGCAGATGACCAACGAAACCGGCCTGATCGTTCAAGGCGACAGCAGCGTCGAAGAGATAGTGAACACAGACCATTCCTGGAAAGTCCTCAAAAGCCAGGCCGTCCGCATGATCCGGCCGGACGTGCAGAAGATCGGCGGGTATCTGGTGCCCGGTCCAGGCGAGCAGGTGGACGGCTCTAAATATCCGTGGGGATGGGAGGCGCGGGATTTTGACGATTCCGGCTGGGTCGCGGCGACGCCCATCACCGCAGGCGGGCCGCGCGGCATCAAGGACACTCCATCACGATGGATGCTGATTCCGCGAACCATTCCCTTGATGGAAGACAAGCTGGAAAGATTCTCTCGCCTGGCCCGCGCGAGTGGCTTGGAAACCCCATCGGAATTCCTTCAGGGCGCGCGTCCCCTTACCCTGCCTGCGAATTCACGAGCATCGTTGCTCTTCGATCAGAGTTACCTGACCACGGGCTATCCCGAGCTCGTCACCAGCGGCGGGCGCGGCGCAAACATCACTCTGACTTACGCTGAGGCGCTCTACAAGGGGGGCGAAAAAGGCAATCGGAACGAAATCGAGGGGAAGGAAATCCGGGGCATCGAGGACCGCTTCCAGCCCGACGGCGGCCAGCACCGCACTTTCCGGCCGCTGTGGTGGCGGACCTTTCGTTACTTGCAACTGGATGTGGAGACCGGCGAGGAACCGCTTATCATCGAAGATCTGAGGTCGCGCTTCACCGCCTACCCGTTCAAAGCTCAGGCCAGCTTCGAGAGTGACGATCCCGAGCTCGCCAAAATCTGGGAGGTGGGCTGGCACACCGCGCGGCTCTGCGCGCACGAGACCTACATGGATTGTCCGTACTGGGAACAACTCCAATACGGCGGCGACACACGCATCCAGGCGCTGATTTCTCTCTACATGGCCGGGGACGACCGCCTGGTGAAGAATGCCATCGAATCCTTGGACGAATCCCGCACACCAGAAGGCTTGACCCAGAGCCGCTACCCTTCGTTTCTGCCGCAATACATCCCGCAGTTCTCACTCTTCTGGATCGGCATGATGCACGACCTCTGGTGGTACCGCGGCGACGTAGATTTCTTGCGCGGCTACCTGCCCGGCGTCCGTGGCGTGCTGGGCTGGTTCGAGCATCGCCTGGCGCCTTCGGGATTGCTGGGGCGCCTGGAGTGGTGGAATTTCGTCGATTGGCCAAAGGAGTTCGACGATGGCGTTCCTCCGCAGGAGAGTGATGGACAGTCCTCCATGCTCAGCCTGCAATTCGCCGCCGGGCTGCGCTATGCTGCGGACCTTGAAGAATCTTATGGCAGCAAGGAGCAGGCTGCGCGCGACCGCCAACTCGCCTCAAAGATCGCTGCGGCGGTCTATCGAACCTGCTGGGATCCGGCGCGAAAGTTGGTCGCTGACACGCCCGCGCGCAAGATCTTCAGCCAGCATGCGAATGTTCTGGCAGTGCTCGAGGATGCCATTCCTGCGCCCGAGCAACGCGCCGTAATCAAAACCGTGCTGGCCGATTCAAGCCTTACACAAGCCACCTATTACTTCCGCTTCTACCTCTTCCGGGCCATAAAGAAAGTGGGCCTGGGAGATGAATACGTGGCGCAGCTCGGCCCCTGGCGGCAGATGCTGGCGCTGGGCTTGACCACCTGGGCTGAAAACCCTGAACCCACGCGTTCAGATTGCCACGCCTGGAGCGCTCATCCCAACTTCGACTTGCTGGCCATAGTGGCGGGAATTGAACCTGCGGCCCCGGGCTTTGGCGAGGTGGCAATTCAACCCCACCTGGGCCCGCTTAAACAGCTTAAGGCCACCTTGCCTCACCCGGCAGGGGATATCATTGTTTCATATCAGCGCCAAGCGCAAGGGCTGGCTGCCGACGTGACTCTGCCGGATAAGCTCTCGGGGTGGTTCTACTGGAAGGGGAAGAAGGTTGCGCTTCACCCCGGGTCTCAACACCTGGCGCTCTAATGCAGTGACAAGTGACGAGTGACGAGTGACGAGTGGAATTACGAATGGTGAATGGTGAATAGTGAATGGTGAATAGTAAATGGTGAATTGCGGACGAACAGTTTGCTCTTTGGGCCTCGCCGAATAGCGAATAGTGAATGGCCCTCTCCCCCTTGGGGGAGAGGGTGGCCCGCGCCGGCGCTTTCACCAGCCGGCGTGGGACGGGTGAGGGCGTCGGGGGGAATGTAGAAACTCGAGAATTCACTATTCACTATTCAGGGGGGCTGCCATGTGGATCTTCAGGCGTGCGTCATTGCCTTTGCGTCGAATTCTGTTATGCGTATTGCTATTGCTAATTTGGATGGCGCGTGGCCGTTTGGGCTGGTTACAGGAGAATTCCGTGACGGTGAGCGTTGGGTCTGCGGGAGCCGATGTGGTCGGCAATGATAATGTCGCCATACAGAAGGCTGTTGACCGCGTGGCAGCGGCCGGCGGGGGAATCGTCCTGATTAAGGCTGGAACTTACCTGCTCAATAACTCCGTACGCCTGGCCAGCCACATTACCCTGCGCGGTGAAGGACCCGAAAGGACCATTCTGAAGAAAGCGCCGGGAGTAAAGAGCCGGCTGGCGTTGGATGCCGACTACGGTGAATTCCAGGCCACAATTGAGGATGCGCGCGGTTTCGCTCCGGGCATGGGGGTCGCCATTGTCGACAACACCTCACGTTCTGGCTGGGTTGCCAGCGTTCGCACCATCGTCCGCATCGAAGGCCAGACGCTATACTTCGACCGGTTCCTGCACATGGACTATTCCGTAGCGAGCGCGGGGGAGGTTTTCAACACCTTCCCCCTCATCGCCGGATTTGAGGTCGAGGATGTGCGCGTGGAAGAACTCGCCGTGGATGGGAACCGGGCGAGCAGCGAGACACTGGACGGCTGCCAGGCGGGCGGCATTTACTTCTTCCACTCCAAGAGAATGACGATCCGGAATTGCGTGGCGCGGGATTTTCCGGGTGATGGAATCAGCACCCAATTTGTGGAAGAACCCGTCGTGGACAACTGCGAAGTCTATGGGAACGCGGAATTGGGCATCCACCTTGGCACCGGGGCGCTGCACGGGCTGGTTCGCTATAACCGCGCGCATGACAATGGCCAGGACGGCCTCTTCCTCTGCTGGCGCGTCCAGCACGCGCGTTACGAGCAGAACCAATCCTGGAACAACGGCCAGGATGGAATCTCCCTGGGTCACAAGGACACGGACAACGTTTTCTTCCAGAATGTGGTGAGCGGCAACGGGCGGGCCGGAATTTTCTTCCGCGATGAGCCAGAAAGCAACGCCGCCAATCGAAATACTTTTAGCGAGAATACCGTCGAAGGTAACGGGCGGCCCGGCGCCTCCGGCTACGGAATCCGCATCGAGGGCGCCACGCACGACGTCAGATTTATCTCCAATATCATCCGGGGAACACGCAAGGGCGAAAAATCCACCCAGCCAGTCGGCATTTACCTTGGTCCCAGGACAGACTACATCCTCTGCAACCGTAATATTTTCGAAGGCGACCTGAACAAAGCTCTGGTTAACGAGTCTCAGGGAAGCCACAACCAGTTGCAGGAACCGGGGAGTCAATGAGCAGGGGAGGCAGAAGGCAAGTGGGCAGATGGGCAGTGGGCAGGTAGGCAGATCGACAGGCGACGGAGGAACCACGCGTGACTGAAGCGAGCAGGATTCGGTCGTACCGGGACTTGCGAGTCTGGCAAGAGGGAATGGTCTTAGCTGAGGCTTGCTACCTCCTAACCAAGCGCTTTCCGAAAGACGAGCTCTTCGGGATGACCTCACAGATTCGCCGAGCCGCGAGCTCGGTCCCTGCCAATATTGCGGAGGGTTATGGGAGAGATAGCACAGGCGAGTACATCCAGTTTCTCAGGGTTTCACAAGGGTCATTGAAGGAACTGGAAACCCATGTGACGCTTTCCAGCCGTGTCGGATTAACAGCGGAGTCCCAAACGAAGAACATCTTGGAGGTGTCCGACCGCTTGGGGAAGATGTTGCACCGGTTAATTCGGTCGCTCCAGGGATCGTAACCGCTGGCCGTCCGCGAAGAGAAGGCAAGCGGGTCGAGGTCGGCAGGTAGGCAGATCGGCGGTTAGACGAGGACCCGACTGCCACCTGCCTACCTGCCCATCTGGCCATCTGCCTACCTGCCCACCTGCCTACTGCCCCGGTACCCCAAGCGAAAGGAAATCTGCTGGCTGGTGGCGCGAACCAAGCGGGCAATTTCGGGCAAGCGCGGAGGAGTCACGCGCGTAGCAGGTCCGGCCACGCTGAAAGCCGCAATAACACGCCCGGTATGATCGAACACCGGCCCGGCCACGCAGCGCAGGCCTTCGACAGCCTCTTCCTGATCCAGCGCGTAGCCTTGCTCGCGAATCTGCTCCAGTTCCTTCCTCAGGTTTGCCAGACTCGTGATGGTGTGCGGAGTAAAACGCGCAAAGCCTCGTGTGTGGGCGATCTGGATCAACAAGTTCTCGCTTTGATAGGCCAAGAGAATCTTACCGACGCCGGTACAATGCAAGGGCATCACCCCACCGAGCCGCGCGTCGAGGCCCACCGGTTGGGGACTCCCAAACTTATCAATGGAAATAGCCCGAGTCTCCTGTAGAATCGCCAACTGGACGGTCTCCTTGGTTTGTTGGTTCAGTTCCCGCAGGAGGGGTTGAGCTACCAAGCGGAAATCGAGGCGATCCAGAACCTGCAAGCCCATCCGTAGCACCTTGAAACTGAGTTGGTATCCGCCCGAACCAGACGCTTCCTCGACAAAACCGTGGCGAACCAGGTTCACAAGCAGGCGGTGGACGGTGCTGATGTGAAGGTGCAGATGGCGGCTCAATTGCGTGAGCGTATAGGCCGATTCCTCACCTTCCGCCAGAGCTTCCAAAATGTTCAGTGCCTTTACGAGCGACTTAACGGTGTAGGCGCCTCCTGCCGAGGCAGGCGGGGCTTGGGCATTTTTCATAGGGTGAGAATTATTGCAGGAACCAAGACAGTGTCAACAGGTTTCAGCAACCTGCTATAATGCACGACCATGACACGAACGAAGCCATTGCCCTCCAACTCACAACCACAGAAACGCTTCCTTATTACAGGCGCCAAAGGCTTCATTGGCGCATGGATTGCCAAGACTTTGCTGGAAGGTGGTGACCGGCCCAATGTTTTTGACATCGATCCCGGCTTCCAGCGTCTTAGCGCCATCCTGAGCGAGAATCAGCTGGCGCAAGTTAACTTTATCCAGGGCGACGTTACGAAATACGCCGACCTTGATCGCGCCATTGCGGCGAACGGAATCACCCATGTCCTGCACCTGGCAGGTTTGCAGGTGCCTGGATGTGCCGCTGATCCTCTGCGCGGAGCGCTGGTCAATGTCCTCGGCACTCTGAACGTTTTCGAGGTGGCGCGCAAGCGACGGGACCTGGTGCAGCGCATTGTCTATGCCAGCTCCGCGGCTGTTTTTGGTCCGGAAGAGTTCTATGGCCGCATTACAGTCCCAGAGGGGGCGCCCTTGCTTCCCGGAACGCACTACGGCGTTTTCAAACAGTGCAACGAAGGCAACGCGCGCGTTTACTCTCATGACGGCATCCCCAGCGTGGGCATTCGTCCCTGGGCCGTCTATGGGGTGGGCAGAGACATTGGGATAAGCTCCGGACCCACTAAGGCCATCAAGGCCGCCGTTCTGCGCCGTCCTTACATTATCGGCTTCACTGGCGCCATCGACCTGCAATACGTCCGGGACACCGCACGAATCTTTATTCGTTGTGCGGAGAGAGATATCCCGGGCGCCAAGGTTTACACTCCGCGGGGAAGTGTCGTCCGCGTGGAAGACTTCATCCACACGCTGGAACAGGTTCTTCCCCATGCCGGTGGGCTTATCAAAGCTCAAGGCAAACAATTGCCCATCGCGGCGGACCTGGACGACAGCGCATTGAAGCACGACTTGGGCGAGGACCCGCACACGCCTCTGGAAGAAGGAATCCGGGAAACCGTGAACATCTTTGAACGGCTCGATCGAGAAGGGCGTCTTGAAACCAAAGAGTTGGATAGCTAGGCCTCCTGTTCGGAAGTAACCCTATTCAGGAACTGACCGTGAGAGGCTGACAGTTCACTATCTCAATTATCGGAGTCTCACTTATGCTGGAAGCGAAAGACAACCCAAAGGCGGATCATGCGCCCCGGCTGTTTTCACCCGGCAATACCTTACCCTTCATTTTGGTGACCGCGTTGTTTTTGCTTTGGGGCATCCCTAGCAACATGAACGACATTTTGATTAAGCAGTTCATGAAGTCATTCGAGATGACACGTCTCAAGGCGGGTTTGATCCAATCAGCTTTCTACATGGGATACTTCCTTCTTTCCATGCCCGCGGCGCTGTTGATGCGAAAATATGGCTACAAAGCGGGCCTGGTGACGGG
>JBEKUR010000129.1:0-16972 GCA_049514855.1 Terriglobia bacterium | reverse complement strand
CCAGGCCCAGCACCGCATATCCCCACACCGGATGCATCACGAGCCGGTCAACCCTTTCCCGCCAATCCCTTCGGGGATGAGTAACCCGGGCGACACGCTCGAAAAGGTTCAGACAGGCGGCGTGCCGCGCCGAGGAAATCGCTACATCCGCAGGCTGGCCCAGAAGCCGCGTGATTTCGCCCTGGGCCTCGGAAACGGCCGCAGCCACCTGCAAAGTGGAGAGCTGGGCAAGCGTGCGGGGATCACTCTGTGCGAGCTGCAAGGCCTCGAAACGAGCCGGCGGGAATGCCGCTGCGGATTCAACAAGGGCTGTCGCAGTGGCAGTGGTGGTGGAAACAACAATGTCATTCCGATCCCGCAGTCGCGGGAGAGGAATCTCGCTCTGATCTCTCGAGGAAGGACCCAGAACGAGATTCCTCTCCCGCGACTGCGGGATCGGAATGACACTAGGGCGGGCAGCGCCGGAACCTGTGCCACGCGGCGCTTGCTGTTCCGGTTCGCTCCCGGCGCTTCCTCGATCGCGGTCATCACCCGGCGTCGCAAAACTGGTGAGCCTTTGCCCGAGGCGCGCGACCGTGTCTTCAACCTCCGGCGCATAGATGAACGGTTCGGGAGGTATCCGCCGCGCCCGGCGGGAAAGAGCCAGCGCGGCGCGGAATGAGTCGAGGATGCCTTGGCCGCGGGTGGCAATCGTCTCCACCACCGGAACCCCGAGCGCGAGGGAAAGGGCCTTGGAATCGATGACGATGCCTTTTCGCGCCGCCTCGTCCATCATGTTCAGGCAGACGACAAGCGGCGCTTGCAGGTCCTTGAGCTCCAAAGTCAGTTCTAGACTTCGCGCCAGTTGGGAAGCGTCGATGACGTTTATAATCACATCCCATTCGCCGCTGAGAAGACATTCGCGGCCAATGGCTTCAAGGGGATTGGTGGGGGTCAGTGAATAGAGGCCGGGCAAATCAACCAGGTCAACTACCAAGCCATCCACCCGCGCCTGGCCACGGGTGTACTCAACGGTGGTCCCGGCAAAGTTGGACGTGAGGGATCGGTATCCCGCGACCGCATTAAACAGCGTGCTCTTGCCGCAATTGGGTTGGCCGACGAGAGCGACCTTCACGGCAGGACTTCGACCTTAATCTTCTCAGCCAGTTGCTTGCCAACTGCAACATGCGTCCCCCGGTTGTCAATAACCAGCGGGCCACCGAAGGGCGCGCGGCGCAGAACCCGGATCCGGTCGCCGGCATGGATGCCAATCTGATTGAATGAACGACGGGTTTCCCAACCCCCAAGAATTGTTAGAACCTTGAGGGGGGCTTGACCTTCAGCTTCGTAAAGGTTTAAGCGTGAGTCAAACTTCGCCTTGTTTAACATCGCATCCCATTATAGGGCAAAAGGCGTTCCAGACCCCCACTAAAAAATGTCCAGAGGCTCAAAATTAGAAAGTAGCTTATTGCAAGAGAGTTGCATGTAACTTAGGTCACGGTCAGCGATGGAGGGGGGACAAGTTGCCCCTCGCCGAATAGGGGGATTTCACGCTGGGGCGGGCAGGTGCCAGGTGTCAGGTCCCAGGTATCAGGTGCCAGGTGTCGGGTGCCAGGTGTCGGGTGCCAAGTGTCGGGTGTCAGGTGCCAGGTGTCGGATGTCAGGCGGCAGGAGATCGGAGGCCCTGAAAAACTGGTCCCTGACACCTGTCAGGCTTCGTGGGTGTGGGCGGCGCGTTTCCGCGCTTCCTGGCGAGTGAAGAGGATGCGGTGGATCACCGTCACATTGGAGAGCACCGCGATCAGCCAGAGCACCGGCGCCATGCGGTCAAACAAGGCGCCGATGATGATCAGCACCACACGCTCAGGCCGCTCCAGGAAGCCCACCTTGCAGGATGGGATGACGTTTTCGGCTCGCGCCCGGCTGTAACTCACCATGACGGAGCCGATCATGGCCACGGCGACGAGGGATACATAGAAGAACCGGTTGATGCGCCCGTAATAAATCAGCAGTCCGATCAGCAAGCAGAGGTCGGAGTAACGATCCATGACTGAGTCGTAGAAGCCGCCGAAGGGCGTCACGCGGCCCTCGAGGCGTGCCACGCGGCCGTCCGCCATGTCGAAGATCCCGGCGAGGATGATGGTGCCACCCGCCCAGCGAAAATAGCCGTAGGCGAACAGGTACGCAGCCAGCAGGTTGATGCCGAACCCTATAAAGGTAAGGAAATTAGGGTTGACGCCGCTCGCCGCAAAGCCGCGAACAATCGCGTCCAGCACGGTCCCGAGCGTGTCGCCGATTTTCCGCGTGATCACGTGGGTATGCCAACCTTCTAGACTTCAGACTGCTCGTGGATGGTTTGTACGGCCCGGATTTCAAACTCCCGAACCCCGTTCGGCGTGGCAATCCGGACCGAATCCCCTGGCTTCTTCCCCATCAGGCCACGGCCAATGGGCGAGGTCGTGGAGATTAGGCCCTTGCTGACCTCCGCCTCTTCGCTTGTAACCAGTTTGTACTCGATCTCGGAATCCCGGTCAACATCGTACAAGACTACCTTCGACCCAAAAGCGATCTTGTCCTTAGGGATATTGCTGAAATTGATCAGCGAGAGCTCTGCCAACCTCTTCTTAAGCTGGCTAAGCCGCGCACCAACGTAGTCCTGGCGTTGCTTGGCCATGATGAACTCGGCGTTTTCACTCAAGTCGCCCAGCGCACGGGCGCGCTTCAACTCCCGAGGGAGGTCGTGATTAAGTTCATGTTCCAATGCCTGAATTTCTTCCTGAAGTTTCTGAACAAAAGATGTGGGCATATCAAAAACCCTGCCTTCAGAGGTGAGACTCAATTATAGGCGAAAGGCCTTAAACGCGCAATCGGCCTGAGGGAGTCGGGCAGGGTCGCGCCCTTCTAATCCGCCTGCCAAACTCTCAGCGTACCATCTTCGCTCCCGCTGGCCAGCAGCTTGCCATCGGGTGAAAAAGCAACGGAGGTCACGGGCCGCAATGGCCGCACGTCCTCGTCGAGGACTCCCGGAAGGATCCGCTTCACAACAGTAGTCTGAACGTCCCACAGGACCGTCATGCAATCCTCGGTCCCGCCTATAGCCAACGTCTTGCCGTCAGGGGAAAAAGCGATGGCCTTGGCCTTGCGGTACGCGAAAGGGAAGAACTTGTTGTAGGCGGAAGAGTATTCGTGGCGCAGATTGACGTTATGTTTCAGGTCACCCGTCCTGGTATCCCAGACCTTGAGCATCTCATCCTCGCTGACGCTCGCCAGCAGACTGCCGTCGCTGGAAATCGCTGCAGAATTCACCACTAGGGTGTGACCTTTCAGTGCGCGCTTCAATTCGCCGCTCTCCACGTTCCACAAGACCAAGTCGCCGTCCCCTGAGTGGTCTGATCCGCCACCACTGAGTAGGGTCTTCCCATCCGGCAGAAAGATCAGGCATTTCACCCTTCGGCCGACTGTGATTTCCTTTTTCAGTTCCCGCGTGTGCAAGTCCCAGATACTCACAACTCCATCCAGTCCCGCGCTGGCAACGGTTGCGCCATCCGGTGCGAAGGCCACGGAGAGTTCAACTTTGTCCTCTCCAGCAAATGTCCCAGTCTGCTTGCCCGCCAGAACATCCCATGCTTGCACTCCGCCCCCGGCGCTCACGGTCGTTAGCAAAAAGCCCGTGCCGCTAATCAGCGTTTTCCCGTCAGGAGAAAAGGCGAGCGCATTAACCTGGCTCGGCGCCTTCACCGTCAGTCTCAATTCTCCTTTCGGCATGCCATAGAACCGGATCTCGCCTGACGTTTGAGTGCCATTTCCCGTAGCGATGGTTTTTCCGTCTGGGGCGAACGCCACGCACCGTACGGGTGTGCCCTTGGGCGCGGCCACAATGGTCAGCAACGGAGCTTGCTTTGACGTGCTCTGGCTTGGCGCGGTGGGCGCGAAACCTACCAGCAGAAACATGGCCAAAAGGCAGAGGGTGGTAGGCCGGCTACACCTCTGAATGTGGTTTTCCACCATTTCCTGCGCACCGTTCCCCTTGCAAGCCCAATCGGCCGGCGTCCAAGAAGCAAATGGCGGCAGATAAAAGCCCTTCTGCCGACTGAAATCGTAAGCGTCACGCATTATGGAATTGGTTTCTGAGCGTTTCACGCTTCACCCCCCCGGCCCAGATTTAATCCTGTGTTGTTCTCCGATGTCGGATTGTATCTCTAATTAGAATTTCTCAGCCATGGTGGTACACACGGATCATTGCAAATCGAGGTTGTCAGGTGTACAGTTGGCTACTGGAAGTCCTAAAATGGAAACTTCCAATGAGGTACTCGTCTGCACGACATTGCGTCGTACGGGCGACCCACGGTGACCTCAACCGGCTTCGTCCTTGGAGGCAGCATGAAACTCTTACGCTCGCTTCCCATGCGAACGCTTCTAGTATCCGCCTTTATCTTCCTCTCCTCTCTAACAACCTGGGCGCAAACTGCTAACGTCGCTGCGCGGGTCACGCAACCTGTTGACGCGAAGAACCTCGTCACGCTGCGTGGGAATACCCATCCGCTGGCGCGCCCCGAATACGACCAGGGCGCCGCGCCCGATGGCCTGCCCATGGAACGCATGCTGCTCGTATTGCAGCTCGCGGCGGAACAGGAAGCTGCGTTACGGAAGCTGCTGGATGAACAGCAGATCAAATCCTCACCCAACTATCACATGTGGCTCACCCCGGAGCAGTTTGGAGAGCAATTCGGCCCAGCCGATGCGGATATTCAGGCCGTAACTGACTGGCTCACATCGCAGGGCTTTCAGGTGAGTCGTGTGGCAGCGGGCCGCACCGTCATCGAGTTTTCGGGCACGGCGGGAGCGGTGCGCCAGGCCTTTCACACGGAGATACACAAATTCGTGGTCAACGGCGAGGAGCACTGGGCCAACGCGAGCGACCCGCAGATTCCTGCCGCTCTCACGCCAGTGGTGGCCGGCTTTGCCTCGCTGAACAACTTCCCCCGGGAGCCGATGATGCACCGCCTGGGCACCTTTTCGCGGTCAAGGGCCACCGGCGAGGTGCAGCCGCTCTTCTCCTTTCCCGTTAGCTGTGGCAGTAATACTTGCTACTATTTTCTCGTTGGCCCCGCGGATTTCGCCACCATTTACAACGTGACGCCGCTCTGGTCGGCTGGAACCGACGGCACTGGGCAGACCATCGCGGTGGTGGGCGAGACCAATATCAATCCCCAGGACGTGGCGGACTTCCGCGCCATGTTCGACCTTCCGGTAAATCCGCCCAATATTATTTTGAACGGTCCCGACCCCGGGATCGTCAGCGACGAGATAGAAGCCGACCTCGACGTCCAGTGGTCCGGCGCAGTCGCCAAGGGCGCAACGATTGACCTGGTGGTCTCGGAAACGACCGAGACCACGCCGGGCGTTGACCTCTCGGCCCTCTACATCATCGACAATAACCTGGCGCCCATCATGAGCGAAAGTTACGGTGCGTGCGAAGCTGAGTTGGGCGCGGGCGGCAATCAGTTCCACAATACCCTTTGGGAGCAGGCGGCCGCTCAGGGCATCACCGTCCTGATGGCGGCGGGTGATTCCGGCTCGGCGGGATGCGACAGCGCGAACCGCGGCGAAACGGCGGCCCAATACGGCCTGGCTGTGAGCGGCTTCGCTTCCACGCCCTTCAATGTGGCGGTGGGTGGAACGGACTTCGACGTCAACGCGAGCAATGCACTCACGTATTGGTCTCTGACGAACACTTCCCCGTCGCAGTCCTCCGCCAAATCCTACATCCCCGAGAGCACGTGGAACGATTCCTGCGCGGACTCCGGGTTGCTCGGCTGCACCCCACCCCCCAACACCATCTATCTGTATGACGGCCTCTACCTGATTGCGGGAGGCGGAGGGCCCAGCAGTTGTATCAATCCCACGGGCACGTTTCCAAACGTCACTTGTAGTGGAAATTATCCCAAACCTTCCTGGCAGAGCGGAGCGGGCGTGCCCAATGACAGCGCGCGCGACATTCCGGACGTGTCCCTGTTTGCGGGCAACGGCATGCATTACAGTTTCTATGTGGTTTGCCAGATGGACGCCAACGCCAATAACGGGGGATATTCGGGCTCCTGCGATCTGAACTATCCTTATGCGGACTTTCAAGGCGGTTCGGGAACCTCGGCGTCGGCACAAGCGTTCGCGGGCATCATGGCGCTCGTGAACCAGCGCTACGGCCGCCAAGGCAATGCGAACTACGTTCTGTACCCGATGGCGACCAAGAGCGGTGCAAGCTGCAATTCCAGCACGGCTCCCGTAACTAATTCGAGTTGCATCTTCTACGACGTGACAGCGGGGAACAACTCGGTGATCTGCGCCGGGGGCTCGCCTGATTGCAGCAATACGACCTCCTCCCAATACGGCATTATGGTTTCCAACGGCGCGGCAGCATATGCCACGACGCCCGGCTATGACTTGGCCACGGGGTTGGGCTCCGTCAATGTCGCAAATCTCGTCAACAACTGGACCTCGAGCTTCACGCCTTCGACGACCACCCTGTCACTCTCGACCAACCCTGCCACCAACCCAATCACGCTGACGCACGGGCAGCCGATCAACTTCACCATCAATGTAACTTCGGGCAGCGGAACGCCCGCGGGCGATGTTTCGCTGATCGCGCAAGCGGGCAGCGGTCCGAGCAACAGCACCGGCATCGGCCCCTTTTCGCTGAGTGGTGGCAGCGTTTCCAACTCGACCAGCATGCTCCCCGGCGGGTCTTACAACGTGACGGCCCATTACGCGGGGAATGGAACCTATGCGGCAAGCGATTCCACCCCAGGAATCCCCGTCACCGTGGGGAAGGAAAGCAGTCTGACGGAATTACGCCTCGTGACGCTCAGTGCCACGGCGCCTCCCGCTTATAACGTCACAACTGTCCCCTACGGATCTATCTACGGTCTGCGCATGGATGTAACCAACAGCAGAGGCCAGTTCTGCACTAATCAGAATACCGGATTGATCTCTTACCCATGCCCAACAGGACCGTTAACCGTGTCTCCGGCGCCCACCGACCAAAATCCCCCGCCCGGCACCGTTCCCGGAAGTTACACCCTGAACAGCCAGGGGAACGCGGAGGATCAGTTCATGCAGCAAACTGCGGGGACGTACAACTTTGTGGCCAGCTACGCGGGCGACAATAGCTACACCGCAAGCACATCCCCCACGGTTCCGGTTACCGTTACCCCAGCACCGACCACGACCACGCTCACGGTTTTGTCCGGGTCGAGCGTCGGGGGGAACTTTTCTTTTTCTGTAACACTCAGCACGCAGAGTTATGGGAGCGCCCCAACAGGTACGGTACAACTCTTGAACAACGGTGCGCCGCTCGGTTCTCCGGCGAATGTTTCTGGAACGCCCTTCTCGCCGTCCACTGGAGCCTACGCCACGGGAATTGCAGGCATCAACGCAACTTTGCCAGCGGGTGCAGATGACATAACGGTGCAATACAGTGGCGATACCAACTACGCGGGCTCAACCTCGACCGTGGTGACGATCGCCGTCACCGATTACAGCCTTTCGTTTAACCCGTCCAGCATCAACATCTCGGCGCCGGGGCAGTCCGGGACTTCGACAATCACCTTGACTCCCCTGGGGGGATTCACCGGCACGGTATACTTGAACTGCAGTACTACCAACGAAAGTATATCCTGCACCATTTCTCCCGGGTCCTTTAACCTGTCTGGCTCCACGGCCGTGACTGCCACGCTGACGATCAGTACAACTGGACCGGCCAATGCCGTGCTCCCCGCCCCGCCACGAAGGGTCCCCCCGAGTTTTCGGTTGCTCATCGGGTGGCCCTGGCTATTGGCTGGGCTGGTGGCTCTGGCGACGCTGGTGAGCTTGGCCACGGCACGGCGGCGCGCGCTTGGCTGGCTGTTTGCGGCCGCGCTGCTGGTAGTGGGTGTTTGGGTGGCCTGCGGGGGCGGAGGGAGCAGTCCCCCTCCGCCGTCGGCTCCCATCGCAAGTCTCTCGCCGACGAGTCTAACATTTGGCCAGCAGGGCACGGGTTCGACAAGCGCCGCGCAGAGTGTGATGCTCTCGAACACCGGTAACGCCTCCCTGAGCATATCAAGCATCGCTCTCAGCGGGACGAATTCTGGAGACTTCGCCCAGACGAATAATTGCCACACCAGTGTCGGGGCGGGGGCCAACTGCACAATTAATGTAACGTTCACGCCGTCGGCGACAGGTTCGCGCAGCGCTTCACTTACCATCACCGACAACGCTACCGGCAGCCCGCAGACGCTCAGCTTGACCGGCACGGGGGTATCGGCGCCCGCTGTCAGCCTCTCCCCACAAGGTCTCAACTTTGGCCAGGAGAACATGGGCTTGACTACAGCGCCCCAGACCGTGACGCTCTCCAACACCGGCAAAGCCTCCCTGAGCATCTCCAGCATCGCCCTCGGTGGTGCGGAGCCCTTCGACTTCGCTCAATCGAACACTTGCGGCACGAGTGTGGCGGCAGGAGCCAACTGCACGATCAGTGTGACGTTCACGCCAGGGGCGACGGGGACGCTTAGCGCATCCCTTTCCATTGCCGACAACGCGAGTGGCACCCCACAGACGGTGAGCTTGAGCGGCACGGGTGCGCCGCCGATCACGCCACCCGGCACTTACTACTGTTTTGTGAGCGCCGCGAGTGGCAACGACTATCACAGCACTACTCTTACCATTAACGTGCAATAAGCGCGGGCCGCGAAAGAACAGCGGCAAGTGATGAGTGATGGGTAGAAGTCAGAAGTCAGAAGTCAGAAACCAGAAGTCAGAATTCACGAGCTAGAAGAGGGCACGGAAAATGCGGGAAAGTACGCAACACCCAACCACTTGTTAATGCCAGCCCGGAAGTAGGAGTTGCACAACAAAGACCCCCGAGTCTGTCGTGCTGAGGAGTCCGCCATTCTTATTGGCGGACGACGAACCCGCCGCGGCGGGTCCACGGTTCGCAGGAAACATTCATCCGTCAGCGGACGTGGCCGTACAAAGAAACTACAGGGATTCTTCGTCCGTCAGCGGACGGACTCAGAATGACAATGCCGGCGCCACCCGCCTCGCCCACGAATGTCGAAATGTGCGGCTTGCGAGCATCATGCCCGCTGGTGAAGGTTGCCAGCCCACGGGTGCAGGGCGGGTTGCCAGGGGCACCGGCATAAAGAGTCCGCGGCGGCGGATCGGCGCCACCCGCGGTTTAAGTTCCAAGAGCCGCAGGTCCGGAGGGCGGGACCTGCGCTACAAGTGCCGGGGGCCTTCTTCTGACTCCTCACTCCTGAATCCTGAATCCTGACTCCTGCTCTTTTCTTGCCAGCGGCGGCTCTGATTCGTCTTGAATTACACCCCTGCTGTGGGCATAATTCCAACTCCATTGGGAGCGCTACATGTCCACCTTAGACGTTGACTGGGTTCGGGGGCAGTTTCCCGCGCTGGCACTTCAAGTAAATGGCAGGCCAGCGGTCTACTTCGACGGTCCGGGCGGCACGCAGGTCCCCCAACGCGTGATCGACGCGATGCGCGATTACCTGACCAGTTCCAACGCCAACATGCACGGCGCATTCGCCACCAGCAGGAGAAGCGATGAGGTGATCGCACAGGCCCATGCCGCGATGGCTGACTTGCTGGGATGCGACGCTGATGAAGTGGTTTTCGGCCCAAACATGACCACCCTGACTTTCAGCATCAGCCGGGCATTAGGACGAGAACTCGAACCCGGAGACGAAGTTGTGGTCACACGCCTGGATCATGACGGCAACGTGGCGCCCTGGTGCGCCCTCGAAGAGCGTGGCTGCCGGGTCCGCTTCGTGGATATCAATCCATCGGACTGCACGTTGGATATTGCTGATCTAAAGCGGCAAATCAACGCACGCACTCGGCTTGTGGCGGTTGGGTACGCTTCCAATGCGGTGGGGACCATCAACGACGTGGAGGAGATTGTTGGCCTGGCTCACGCCGTAGGCGCGCTGACTTACCTTGACGCGGTCCATTTTGCTCCGCACGGCCCGATTGACGTGCGCCGCCTCGACTGCGATTTTCTGGCTTGCTCGCCCTATAAGTTCTTCGGGCCGCATGCCGGCGCGCTTTATGGCAAGCGCGAGCATCTCACCCGTTGGCGGCCTTACAAAGTGCGCCCGGCTTCAGAGGAGAATCCCTACCGCTGGGAGACCGGCACCCAGAACCACGAAGGCCAGGCAGGGATCGTTGCGGCGGTCGATTACCTCGCCGAGCTTGGCCGGCGCGCCTCGCCTTCTGCCGCCTCGCGCCGAGCCGCCCTGCTCGCCGCTTACGATGTGATTCGCCCCTATGAACGCGCCTTGGCGGAGCGGCTCATCGGCGGCCTGCTGGCCATTCCCGGCCTCACGTTCTATGGAATCAAAGAGCCGGCGCGCTTCGCTCAGCGCGTGCCCACCGTCGCCATTCGAATCGCGGGGCATAGCCCGCGTGGTCTGGCAAGCTACCTCGGTGAGCGTGGAATATTCACCTGGGACGGGAACTATTACGCGCTGAACCTGAGCGAGCGGCTCGGCGTCGAGCCCAGTGGCGGCATGTTACGCATCGGCCTTGTGCACTACAACACGGCTGAAGAAGTTGACCGGCTCCTTGCCTCGCTGCATGAACTTGCTGAACAGCCTCACTCGAAGAGGAAAACGCCACCGCCTGTCATTCTGAGCGAAGCGAAGAATCTCGCTCTGCGTATTTTCTCGAAAACGCTCAGGGCCAGATTCTTCGCTTCGCTCAGAATGACAGACAATGGATTACCCCCTACGAATGCCGGACATTGCGTATGAGAAGGTGATTATGAATTGCCACAGGATTCTCTTAGCTCTGATTAGCGGGTTGACCTTGATGTCCGCGACGCTAAGTCTGGCGAGCGAGCACTATGACGTCCTCATTGAACGAGGGGTAGAAGCCAAGATGCGGGACGGCACGGTGCTCCGCGCGGACATTTACCGGCCCAAGGCCGACGGGAAGTTCCCAGTTCTGCTCCAACGGACGCCATACGACAAGCGTGGCGGCGTAGATTTTGGCCTTCGCGCTGCCTCGCAGGGATACGTCGTGATTTTTCAGGACGTGCGTGGTCGTTACACTTCTGAAGGTGAATGGTCGCCCTTCAGGCACGAGTCACAGGACGGCTACGATACCGTCGAATGGGCTGCCGCGCTTCCTAGCTCGAACGGCAAGGTGGGGATGTTCGGCGGATCATACGTGGGGGCCACGCAGATGCTTGCCGCGATGGCGACCCCACCCCATCTTGCGGGGATCCATCCTTTTGTAACCGCCTCCAACTACCACGACGGGTGGACGTACCAGGGTGGCGCCTTCGAGCAATGGTTTAACGATTCATGGACCTCGATCCTGGCGCTGGACACTCTCAACCGCCGCGCGCAGGCGCATGTTAATGCCCTGCACCGCGTCTTGAAGCTGCCCCTCGCCTCTTACCCCTTATTTGACCCGGATGTGGACGGCGACTCCACAGAAACTCCCCAGGGACTGGCTCCTTATTTCGTCGATTGGCTGGCGCACCCAGGCTACGACGAGTATTGGAAGCAAGTGTCCATTGAAGACCATTTCTCGCAGATCACGGTTCCCAGTTTCCACGTCGGCGCTTGGTACGATATCTTCTTGGGCGGATCGCTCAGCAATTACGTTGGAATCAAGGCGCGCGGTGGCAGTGAAGAGGCGCGCCGGGGTCAGCGCCTGATGGTTATTACCGGCGGGCACGCGGGGGCGGGCCCTCGGATCGGCGAGGTTGAATTCGGCCGCGACTCTGTGGTCAACGAGGACGATCTGGCGCTGCGCTGGTATGACTACCTGCTGAAGGGCGTGAAGAATGGTCTGGAGAACGAAAAGCCTGTGAAGCTCTTCGTTTTGGGCAAAAACGTTTGGCGGGAGGAAGATGATTGGCCCCTGACGCGTGCCAGAAACACGCGCTTTTATCTTCATTCTCAGGGTAAGGCGAACTCGCTCTCCGGCGAGGGTACACTGAGCACCTCGGAGCCTTCAAGCGAGCACGCCGATCAATACGTCTACGACCCTGCTGACCCTGCACCGACGCGCGGGGGCCCGCTGTGCTGTGACCCCGAGCACCTGGCTCCGGGAGCGGTCGACCAACGTCCCATCGAGGCCCGAAGTGACGTACTGGTTTATTCCACGCCGCCGTTCAAAGAGGACTTCGAGGTCACCGGCCCTGTCAGCGTTGAACTTTACGCGAGCTCATCCGCCGTGGATACGGACTTCACCGCAAAGGTGGTAGACGTTTGGCCGAATGGCTTTGCGCAGAATCTCACGGAGGGAATCTTGCGGGCCCGTTACCGCAAATCCCCTGAAAGAGTCGAGTTCATGAATCCGGGTGAGACCTACAAACTCACGCTGGATCTGTGGGCCACGTCGAACGTTTTCCTGAAGGGGCACAAGCTGCGCTTGGAAATCTCCAGCAGCAATTTTCCACGCTTTGACCGCAATCTGAACACTGGCGAAGATGCGGGCCGTGGGACTCGCTGGGTGAAGGCGACCAATACGATTGTCCACGACAGAGAGCATCCCGCGGCGGTCGTCCTTCCCGTGGTGCCGTAACAGGATGGTGAAAAAGCGCTATGTCCTGCTGTCATTCTGAGCGCAGCGGAGCGGAGCGAAGAATCTCGCTCTGGACTTTTCCGGCGATTTTCGCCTATGCACGCTCAGAATAACAGTACGATGCGGCGACCCGTAGGGGCACCCGCCGCGGGGGCCCGCCGGCACAACTGACCCAATCTCCGGCAAAGGGTACTGATGTCATTTGGGGGAAGTTGATTTTTCGTGCGGGCCTGTGAAGGCAGTCATTCCCGCGAAAGCGGGAATCCAGTCTGTCGACTGCGCATTTCCGAAAGTTTGCTGAGTAGATTCCCGCTTTCGCGGGAATGACTGGGGCTAGCAACGCCCATGTCTCGCAAATGACACCAGTACCGGGCAAAGCTTCAGGTTGACTACAATTCAAACGGTCGTCCATAATTGCAGTTCTCTTCATTCACGTCTTTTCTCTCTTCAGGGAGGCATTTCATGGCGGATGTTTATCGAAATTACGTAGCAGGTCAGTGGGTTGAGTGCAAGACGAAGAAGACATTCCCCAACGTCAATCCTGCTAATACAAATGAGACTGTCGGCCTGTTTCAAGCCTCGGGCCCGGACGACATTCAAGAAGCGTGTGAGGCCGCAGCGAAAGCGCAACCGGCCTGGGCTGCGCTTCCCGCTCCTTTACGGGGTGAATTCCTCTATAAGGCAGCCGAAATCATGGAAAGCCGTCTCCAGAAACTATCCGAGGAGATGACGCGGGAGGAAGGCAAGACGCTGCCCGAAGCCAGGGGAGAAGTGAAGCGGGCAGTCAACATCCTGCGCTACTTCGGAGGCGAGGGGCCGCGCCAGTTCAGCTACCAGATTCCCTCCGAGCGGGAGAACGTTTTCTGTTACACCTTGCGCAAACCGCTGGGAGTCGTGGCCCTCATTACTCCCTGGAATTTCCCCAGCGCGATTCCGGCGTGGAAAATGGCGCCCGCGCTGGTGGCGGGAAACACCGTGGTCATCAAGCCTGCTTCACTCGCGCCGCTCAGCGCCTATCGGATCGTTGAGGCGCTTCACGAAGCGGGCATTGCTGCCGGGGTTCTCAATTATGTGACGGGGAGTGGCGGCTGGGCCGGCAACGCGCTGGTGGAACACCCCGTCATCCGCGCCGTCTCCTTTACGGGTTCTTGCGAGGTGGGCAACGCACTCTACGAGAAGGCGACGAAACGGAGGGTTCGCCTTCAACTCGAAATGGGCGGCAAAAACCCTACGATTGTACTCAAGGACGCGGACCTCGATTACGCCGCCGCTATCCTGGTGAACGGTGCGTTCTTTTCCACCGGCCAGAAATGCACCGCCTGTAGCCGAGCCATCATTGAGAGATCCATCTACGAGCCTTTAGTCGAGAAGCTTACCGCCAAGACCAAAAAGTTGAAGGTTGGAAACGGCCTCGAGCCCGGCGTCGAGATCGGACCTGCGGTGGATGCGAATCAGCTCGAGACGGACTTGAAATACATCGAAATCGCCAAGCAAGAAGGGGCACAGTTGCTCTGCGGAGGGAATCGCCTTACGGGTGGAATTTACGATTTGGGCTATTTTGTGGAGCCCACCATCTTCGCCGGCGTCACGGCTGAAATGCGCATTGCGCAGGAGGAGGTTTTTGGCCCGGTCCTGGCACTGATGGTAGCGAATGATTTTGAGGACGCCCTGCGGCTCGCCAACTGCGCCCGCTTTGGCCTCTCAGCTTCCATTGTTTCGCGCGACCTCACGCATGTGCACCAATTCATCAATCGCATTGAAGCGGGCTTGATTACGGTAAACCTGCCCACCGCGGGCGTCGAGTATCAGCTTCCCTTCGGTGGCACAAAAGAGTCGAGCTTCGGGATGCGCGAGCAAGGGCCGGCGGCGCTCGATTTTTATGCGGAAACAAGAACCGTTTATCTGAAATACACACAATAGTCCTCCGTTCTCAGCAGTCCGAAGGGAAGGATCTCGGCCGTGGTGGTGAAAGGGGAAAGGGGGAAGGAATTCCGTGATAGGTCGTTCTCCTGGAAACGGCGTGAGCGAGCGCACCCTCGGACATTTTGTCGCGCTGTGGGCTAAAGGACGCCGCCGCTACCGCGGCTTGAAATGAAAAACCAGTACTTCGGCGACATCAACGATTATTGGAAGTATGGGCTGCTCCGCATTCTCTCCGGCGGCAAGAAAGGCAGCGCGGCGGTATGCTGGATGCTCACTCCTGACGTTAGAGGGAAGGACAGCAAGTTCATTGGATATCTCCGCAACCCACGCAAATGGGAGCATTTCGATCACGATCTGTTTTATTCGCTGCAAGAGGCTGTGATTATCTACGGCGATCGAAGCGTTACGCGGGCGGAAAGTGAGCATATCCTCTCGCCTGGGACCTTCTCCTATTACCGACGTGAGCTTCCAACCGACCTAGGCCAACGCCGGGAGTACTTCCAGGAGTTTTTCGAAGCCTCTCGCAAAGACAAGCGTGACTTGGTCTTTTTTGATCCGGATAAGGGTCTTTGCACCAAACAGAATCCCCTTGCCCGGGTAAGGTCTGTCGAGCGTCTGTACTTCGATGAACTAGAGGATGGTTTCAAAAGGGGGCTTTCAGTTTTGGTTATTCAGTTCCTCCCCTTCGCCAATCAGTCAGAATTCGTTAAGAAGAGCGTGTGCGACATCTTCCGTCGACTTCGCGTTGAGAACATTGCCTACTTTCAAACCCAGAGCGTTGTGTTCTTCCTAATTCCGCAGCCACAACATTCAGAAACGTTGAGGGAGCGGAGCGAGCGCGTGAGTGACGTCTGGCATCCAGAGATCCGTGCGGTGTGGCAAACACGGGAAACGGGACAAGGCCCAGACCAAAGCACTCTTTCGGAGGCGTAGGAGGTGACCATGAATAAGACCCGACAATTCCTCGCTAAACTGAGGCTGCCTACGGAAGACAACCACGCGCTCGAGCCGAGCGGGAAGCGGTTCAAGGATGGAGGGGACTACCGCTTCGAGATACCCAGTGTGGAGGGCCCGCGCGTCTTTCGCGAAGTGCTGGAGGCCGCGAAGGAACTCAAGGTGCCGATCCATCGCGTCAGCCAGGGAAGCGGCATCATGCTGCTGACCAAAGATGAAATTCGCGAGATGGCGCGCATGGGCGCCGACGAGCGGATTGAAGTCTGCTTGTTTGTTGGCCCCCGGGCGCCTTTCGAGACCGGCGCCCAAACGGTATCCACGGCAGGCAAGGTGATTGGTTTGCAGCACCGTGGCGCGGACCAACTGGTTTACGCCCTCGAGGACGTCCGCAAGGCGTGCGACCTCGGCATTCGTAGCGTGTTGCCTGCGGATTTGGGCCTGATCTGGGTGCTCAAGGAAATGAAGGAGAACGGTGAACTCCCCAAGAATTTGATCATCAAGAGTTCCGTGACGCTTCCCGCCGCCAATCCCGCCACGGCCAAGCTTTTTGAGAATGCCGGCGTCTCGACCCTGAATATCCCCACCGACTTGACACCCGCCCAGATCGGCTCCATCCGGCAAACCGTGGATATTCCCATCGACCTCTATATCGAAGTGCCGGATAACTTCGGAGGCTTCGTCCGTTATTATGAAATGCCCCAAATCCTGCGGGTGGCCGCGCCCGTATACTTCAAGTTCGGTCTGCGCAACGCGCCGGATATTTACCCCTCCGGCAAGCATCTCGAGGATCTGGCCGCGCGAATGGGGCGTGAGCGCGTGCACCGGGCACGCATCGCATTGGAAATGATCGAGGAATTTGCGCCGCAGGCGAAGATGTCGCCGCTGGGAAGCAACGACTTGGGCATCCCGGAAGTGTAAGGCCTCAGGATTTTCGTGGCAGGTAGAGGTAGACGTACACGCCGCCCACGATGGTGAGCAGCGCTCCCCACCAAACTGCGGGGTGCAAATTCGCAAGCACGGTGGCAGGGGGGTGAGAGAATTCATAGAGGCCCGTGGCCAGGATGAGCACTCCGTAAATCAGCAGAATCACCCCAACGAAGAACCAGACGGGAACCATGCGATGACCTTCGCTCATAAGAGCACACCTCGATAAGCTTTCAGCCTTCAGATATTAGCTATCAGCTCTCAGCTATCAGCTTTCAGCAAATCTCTCTCCCAGTGTCATTCCGAGCGGAGCGAGGAATCTCGCTCTGAATGCTTGCTCCGACAAACCGGAGCGAGATTCCTCGCTCCGCTCGGAATGACAGCGTGATCACACAGGCCTAATCCAAAATCCAAAATCTAAAATCCAAAATCACCAGTAGATCCACTGTAGAACCAGGAACAGAGCCGCTGAGACTGCGGCCCAGAAGATGGGGCGCTTCCAGATGGGCAGATCTCCCTCGCTGGGCAGTTTCGTACATCCGTAGACCAAGCCGGTCAACTCCTCGACGGGTTTCGGGCGCGTCAGCAAGCTGACGACAACGGT
>JBEKUR010000128.1:0-17119 GCA_049514855.1 Terriglobia bacterium | reverse complement strand
CAGCGTCAAGCTGGGCGCGGAATTATCCGCCGCGGCCGGCCCGGTGGGTCGTTCCGCGGAAGGCGCGACCGACGTTCAACTCCATGCTGAGATTCTTAGTTACTCGCGCTCACGAGGCTTGTTTGGCGGGGCGTCGCTCGACGGGGCCGTGTACAAGCAAGATGAAAATGACAACCAAAAGGTCTATGGACGCAAGGTGACCGCGAAAGAAATTCTGATCGACGGCACGGTGCGCCCCCCTCGTGCGGCCCAGCGCCTGGACAGCACGCTGACGAAATACTCTCCCTCGGGTGGACGAACGTTTGACCGGTTATAAGCGATCCGTGGGGAGAACTGCAAGTCATCGAAGGGAAACAACCACCGCGCCCAGACGCGACGAGCGTCTGGCGCGCGAATTCATCCTTCACCGTTTTTCAGGAGAAAGGAACCATGAGAAACATGCGAGCCGTTACAATCTTAATTTGTATAACAGCCCTGGGGACGGACTAGTTTTCAGGGGGGAGGCCACCGCCGGTGTTCCCAGGTGTGGCTCCTTCGCCTTTTCGATCCTGCACGACTGGCCTGTTGTTCAACCGTTTTCTAGGCCCCTCGCCGCCCCGGCAATCACGGTTGTAAGCATGCGGATGGGGCTCTCCCCAACCTCCTTGTTTCCTTCCCCCTTAAAACCCCGGCTACCCCACTTAGTTTTCTCCTCATAAACTGGGCTGAGCAATTTTGACCAAACCGGTGAGCCGGAATGAACTGACACGCGCTTCGCCCTCGGATATAAAAATGATGTGCCGGCAATTCGCTGAGGCGTACGCCTACGGCAACCCAGAGTTTCAAAATGGAAATCGCAGTATTACTTGGAGGCAACTTATGAAGACACAATGGTGGGTGACTGCTTGTGTGACGGCGCTGCTGGCTTTGACGTGCTGTGCGGCTGTGGCACAAGACCAGAATCGCGGCCAAAGCCAACGGACTGAGAATCGCGGCCAAACTAAGAAGCGCTATCGCCAGTTCAACGAGAATCAACGCCGATACGCGACCACTTATTACACCCAGAACCGAAACCAGGAGGTTTTTAGACAGGACAGCCGATGGAACAACGACTACGAAAATCGGCTTCGGCCAGGCTACGTGTTCGATGCTGATATGCGGAGAATGAGTCGCCCGGCACCCTATGAAATGACGCGCGGCTTGGGCCGTGCCCCTTGGGGCTACCGTTACGTCGTCATCGGGGGACATGTGGTTCTGGTTGATAGAAGGTATCGCGTTCACGACGCGATCCACTTTGAGGTTAACGTTGGACATTAACTTGTAAGAGCTCTGCGACTTCTCTGTTGCTGGCGGCGCTGAGTTTATCCAGCAGGATGCTGATGCTGCCAGCAAGGTCGCCGTGTTCGGCAAGACACCGGGGGACAATTTGTTTGGCGGCGCCGTGGTCGAATACAACCTGACCCGACGTGGGAATTTGTGAAGGAGTGAAGTTTATGCCGGGGTCCAAATCTACACTGTCAACGCGGGAGGCCAGGGGCGACGGTTGGCGCGCTCTCTTGCTCCGTGGGTTGGCAATTCTCGGCATCTTGCTGCTGTGCAGCCTGGGCTCGTTTGCATACTCCGTTCTCACGCACGAGGAAATCGTCGACCTGCTCTGGAAAGATGAGATCCGGCCTCTGCTGCTCAAGCGATTTCCAGCGCTCACGGAAGACCAGATTACGGAGGCGCACGCCTATGCCTACGGCGGCGCGGTCATACAGGACCTCGGCTACTACCCATTCGGCAGCAAGCAATTCAGCGATCTGGCGCATTACGTTCGTAGCGGGGACTTCGTTCGCGAGTTGCTGCTCGAGAGTCAGGACGCTAACGAGTATGCGTTCGCCATGGGCGCCTTGGCACACTATGCGTCAGACATTGCCGGCCATCCGGCTGTCAACCAGGCCGTGGCGATTGAATACCCGAAGCTGCGGGCGAAGTTCGGCAACTCTGTCAAGTACGCAGAGAACAAAACGGCGCATATCAGAACGGAATTCGGGTTCGACATGGTGCAGGTGGCGAAGAGCCGTTATGCCTCGCAACAATATCACGATTTCATCGGGTTTCAGGTGTCCCTGCCCCTTCTGGAGCGCGTCTTTCCGGTGGTTTACGGTGTGGAATTGAAAGACGTGCTTCCCCGCGAGAATCTCACGATCAGTTCGTACCGTTACGCTGTCAGCCGGCTGATCCCGGAGATGACACAAGTCGCGCTGCGGACCCATAAGAAAGACATGATGCGCGAAGAACCCAGCTTCTCAAAACGAAAGTTCCTTTACCGTCTTTCGCGCTCCGACTATGAAAAGAACTGGGGAAAGGAATACACAAAGCCGGGATTCGGCACGCGTCTGTTGTCAGTGCTCTTGCATTACATGCCGAAAATAGGGCCATTCAAAGCGATGGCGTTCAAGAGTCCCACCCCGAAGACGGGGGAGATGTATTTTAAGAGCATTAATACCTCTGTAGATCAATACCGAACCTATCTTGAAGAATTGCGAACGGACTCCCTGCAACTCTCCAACATTGATTTCGATACCGGCAAAAAGACCAAGGCGGCGGAGTACACACTGACCGACGACTCATACGCAAAGTTGCTGGCCAAACTTTCCGAGCGAAAGTTCGATCGGACGTCACCGGAGCTGCGCGAGGACATCCTGAACTTTTATGGGGACCTCTCCGCACCGATCGATACCAAGAAGGACTCCGCCGGTTGGCAGGCCGTGCTGACGTCGCTCGATCAGTTGAAGGCGCTGACTCTGGTTCCGGCTAGCGCGGGCAGCCCTCCACAAGCCCAAGCGCCAAGTCTACCGCCAGCCCTATCGCCGGCTCCAGCCCCAGCCCCGGTTGTGAGTGCTGGGAAGCATTTCGATCGTGTGCTGATTATCGTGCTGGAAAACCAGAATTACAGTGCGGCCATGACAGACCCCTTCTTGGCGCAGTTAGCACAGATGGGAGCTAGCTTCAGCAACTTCAAGGCTTTGATTCACCCGTCCTATCCCAATTATCTGGCCATGGTTGGCGGCAGCTTGTTTGGGGTTCGAAGCAACGACCAAATTACTCTCCCCGATGACAGTAGCCATCGCACCATCGCTGATTTCCTGGATTGGAAGAACTATGCTGAGGATTACCCATCAGAACCCCAACCTTTTCTTGGTGACCGTGGGAAATACTCTCGAAAGCACGTTCCCTTTCTGAGTTTTGCGAAAATTCAGCAAGAAAGCTTCGGCAACGTAATATCCGTCGATACCAAGGACCCGCACAACAGATTTGTCGCTGACGTTGCAGACTTCCGAAGCGACCCGAAAAAGCATCCTCTCCCACGTTACATGTTCTACAGCCCCAACTCGGACGACGACGGGCACGACCCCGTGTTGCGACCTGGGAGGGGATTGAAGAAAGCTTCAAGTTGGCTGAACAAGTTCTTGAAGGAGTCGTTTCCTCTGGACGAGAAGATGACAGGAACTCTGGTCATTGTCACATTCGACGAGTCACAGTTTCTCGACAAGACTGAGCGAATCTATGTCGTTTTTTTGGGAGACATGGTGAAGCCCGGAGAGATTACAAAAACCTATACTCATTACAGCGTTCTGAGGACAATTGAAGACAACTTCGGAGTGCTCCCACTCAATTCCGGCGATGGTCATGCCGAGCCAATTACTGAAGTGTGGAAATGACCTCATACCCCTGACGTGACCGGGGGTTTTTGTACCAGGTGAGTCTCAGAGTTAAGAGCTGGCTGACCCAGCTCGTTTTGAATAGGTCTCCGACGAGCACATCGTGATTCACGTTGGCAAAGTGAACTCCGGGACTCTTAATCGGCGCTTTCTGAATGAATTCCCAGGTCTCAGGGTCAACGCTGAAGCCCGCAAGGATGAGCATGTCATACCCGTTGACGCTTGCGGTCTGTGTGCGGCCTCGTGAGTCTGGATGGGCGTCAGTGGCCCGTGTGGAGGGGCAGTCATTTCATGAGTAAGTTCAAGAAGCTTGGCTCCAGCGGCGGGTTGGCGGTCCATAGTGGCCTCTTAAGCGTAGTCCTGATCGACTCACAGTCCCAGCATGTATGTCCCCGCCGCAAAACTTGGGTGAGCAATTTTGACCAAACGTGTGAGCAGTACAGGACTGAAACACGATTCACTCCAGGATATAAGGAGTGTGCTTCGAGGGCTCCGGCTGATTGAAATCGCCGCCTGAAGGGCAGCAAGGAAAAGGAGAATGGATCATGAGAGCTCGACGGATTTCGACGATTCGTCGGGGCGGCTTGTTTCGCCTTTCTCTTCGGCGGCGGCGCGACGCCTGGGACGTTTGATTGATGGAAAAGGAGGACGTAGATGAACAGATTCGGAGTCGGGCTTGTCTTGTTGATTATCGGAGTGGTTCTTCTGCTGGTCGGCGGGATTTCCTATACAACTCAGGAAAAAACCAAGATAGGGCCGATCGCCATCGAGCATCCGGAAGAACATACCATTCCCTATTCGCCCTTAGCGGGAGCGCTTCTGAGTCTGACGGGCGGGGCTCTGATGCTTACCGGGCGCGCAAAGCGCCCTTAGGGCTGATTCTACGCGGGTCGCAGACATGGCAGAAAAACGCCACGCTGGGCTCCTCTGCGGGCTCTATCAATGGTCTGCAGTCAACACACTTGAAATGGAGGAACAAAATGCTTCTAAACAGCAAAACGGTATGGACTAGGGTTGTCTTTACCCTTCTGATGACTGGGATGTTAGGACTAAGCCTGATGCCGCTCGCTTCCGCACTCGATCGTGGCGATATTAAGAAGGTGCAGGAAACTCTGCGCGACAAAGGTTACTACACGGGACAGGTTGATGGCATCATAGGTCCCCAAACCCGCGCAGGTATTCGCCAATATCAGCAGTCTGAGAATCTGCCCGTCACAGGACGTCTCGATGCCGAGACTGCGGGCAAACTCGGAGTGGGGCCGGAGTCGGAAGGCGGCAATTTTAAGGGCGCGGGCCAAGAGGTTGGAAAGGGTGGCGAGGAAGTTGGCCACGAGATGAAGAAAGGTGAGCCGGTTGCGGCAGGCAAGGAATTTGGTAAAGGAGTGGGCCGTGGAGGCAAGAAATTCGGTAAGGGAGTCAAGAAAGCTGTCAGTCCGGGGAGTGATCGCGGAGATCGCGAAAAGAAAGAGCAACCCGAGACCGAGAAGCAGCCGCAGTAGTTGAGTCGCCGGAATTCTCTTGCGTTTCCTCTCCGGCGAAAGCCAGGCGACGCAAGAGAGCAAGACAGGAACTGGCATCGAGCTGCCTCAACCTGCGCCAAGGCATATAGGTTAATGGATTGTTAGTTCAGATACAGCGAGCCGGTGGCTTCCCCTAATAGAGGTGCAGGCCGGGATCGAAGCCAGTCCGAAGGTGAAAGGAGATTCCCATGTTACTGATCCTGCTGATCATTGTCCTGCTGCTCGTGTTCGGCGGCGGCGGTGGCTATTACGGATATCGGAGATGGGGTTCGGGCGGAGGCATCGGGATCGTCGGGGTGATTCTGATCGTTCTGGTGCTCTTGTACCTGTTCGGCGGATTGAATCTGTCCCGGTGAGGTTCGATCTGAAACCGAAGAAGATAAGAACTCATTGGACTCAGAGGAGGGACCAAGTATAGGCCACAAGAACGGTCACACCGCCTTGAAGATAAGTCCAAGCGCGGCTGGGGCTGGGCGGGCCCGGCCCATGCTACACCAGCATGCCAGAGAGATTCAATCCGCACCCATCGCCAGACTGATTCCGCCCAGAATCTGAATACGCTCAGCGAGGCAGATTCGAGGAGGGAAAATGACGCCTGACTATGACTTGTCGAACCTCGAGACCTCTCAGGCCGACCTGTGGCTTCTCCTCCGGGTTGATGCCATTCGCGCCGAGATCCTCGCTGACCAGGGCAAGCGCCTGGCATTGCCACTCGCTCTCGGGAGCCGCGCCGTTGCAGCCATCACTGAGAAGCCGCAAGCAACACTCAACAGTGTGCAACCGGGAGCGGACGTACAGACGTCCGTCCCTGAAAACAAAACAGGAGGTGTATTGGATCATGCCTTTAGTTCAAGTCTTGGTGGTTCTGATCGTGGTTGGTGTTCTTCTCTGGCTCGTCAACAACTACATACCGATGGCAGGCTCCATTAAGTCGATCTTGAATGCTGTCGTGGTCATTCTCGTGGTTTTGTGGCTCCTAAATATTTTTGGAGTTTTGCATTCCCTCTCCGGGATCCACGTGGGGAAGTGACGGTCTTGGTTCAGTGCAGTGATCGTGCTCGCCTACATGAAGAACTGATGCGCCACCTAGCAGTAACTTCGACCGGCCCCACACTGTTGTTGGCCCCCATTAGCCGGGATGAGCAATTCTGACCAGACGTGCGAGCAGTAGTGAACTGACACGCGAATTGCCCAACGGTATAACAAGTGTATCTCAAGCTGCCAGCCAGGATCTGGCGGGAGGCGAATGTCAAGGGGAGCGGCGTGTTTATACGAGCGCTTTTAATCAATGTGAAGCCCGGTTGCGAGGCCGAGCTCGCCAGGACCATCGAGCAGGAAGTTGTCCCCCTGTTTCGAGTAGTTAAGGCAACTCCGGATCTTGAAATCTATCACTCTGCGCTTCGGCCTTTCAAAGTGTCGCCCGCGCGGCGAACGCTGGGACGAGTTTTCCCGCTCGTGTGGTGTTTCATGAATTCGTTGCATAGGTAAATCCGGTTTTATTACGACGGGGCAGAATAGAACACCCCGAGAACGATCGAGGTAACTCCAATGAGAAATATGGATCGATTCAGAGTAGTAGTGATGATCTTCTGCTTGTCCCTGGTAGCTCTAGCGCTTCTACCCAGTGCGAGAGCAGACGAGTGGAACAACAGAACGACGGTGACCTTCAGCGGGCCTGTGGAGGTTCCGGGTGTGGGCGCTCAGACTCTGCCGGCGGGTACGTATGTTTTTAAGCTCCTTGAATCCCCAGCGGACCGCCACATCGTTCAAATTTTCAACCAAGCCGAAGACCATGTGTTCACCACCATCCTCGCCATTCCCAATTATCGTCTGAAGGCGACGGGCAAAACGGTGGTGACATTTAGGGAAAGAGGCGAAGGACAGCCGGAAGCCATCCGTGCCTGGTTTTATCCGGGACATAACTGGGGCGAGGAATTTGTTTACCCCAAGACCAGGGCTTTGGAGCTAGCAAAGATCGTCAATGAGCCCGTTCTCGCGACACCGATCGAACTGCCTGCGCCGGTCGAGACTTTGAAGACGGCGCCGATCATAGCCGTTAAACCTACAGGAGAAGAGGTAGCGGTAACGGAAGTGGTTCAGACTCCGCCGACCGAGGTCGCCGCCGCGGAGACACCCGCTCCAGCAGCGACCCTGCCTAAAACAGCCAGCCCATTGCCACTGGTGGGATTGATTGGGCTACTGTCGCTGGGTGCAGGCTTTGCTCTTTGGGCTTTTTCGAAGCGAGCTGTCTGACCCAAGGGAGTGCGTTGCGGGGCCTGCGTGGACCGCCCACGCAGGAGACCTAAGGAGGACGCTTCGGGCGCCAATTTGCTGGCCCGGGCGAAGCTGACTGAGCGTCGGGTTGTGAAGGGGGGTGGTATGCGAGGATTACCTCCCCTTCACGGGCGCTCGAGTTCGCGACCACCCGGGTGGACTCCCGGGCTATCGCTCATGGAGCCAGTATCCTGGCACCGAGGTCGCGCAAACTCACACAGGGCGCCACTCATCTGAAAGGAAGATGGATGGCGGCTGAGTCTCTCGACTCATAGTCACGGTTCACCTTTCTACGGGAGGTGGAGGTTGACGGCCGCGGAATTATTCAGCACGGGAGTACGCACCAGGGAGGCATGCGCCTTCACAATCCGATGTGTGGTCTCGCTTCTTTTCCTGCTCGTTCTACCAAGCGTCGCCCGGCCTCAAGAATCCTCGCCCTCGAAGAGCCGCGGGGGTGACGAATACACGATTAGGGTAAATGCTGACTCCGTGGTCTTGAACGCGACCGTGCAGAACCACAAAGGTATGCTTGTTTCGGGACTTGCCAAAGATGACTTTCAAGTCTACGAGGACGGAGTCCTGCAACAAACTGAATATTTCAGCCATGAAGATATCCCGGTCACCGTGGGCTTGGTTGTCGACAACAGTGGAAGCATGCGGCCGAAGCGGCCTGAGGTTATTGCCGCTGCCTTGGCGTTTGCCCGCTCCAGCAATCCGCAGGACCAGATGTTCGTGGTCATTTTCAACGAGCATGTTTCCTTTGGCCTTCCAGACAACACACCGTTTACGGACCAAGCGGCTCAATTGCAGGGTGCGCTGTCCAGAATTGCCGCAGACGGCGAGACAGCGCTCTACGACGCTGTGGCTGCCGCGCTCGAGCACCTGAAGAAGGGGAATCGGGACAAGAAAGTGCTGATCGTGGTCAGCGATGGGGGCGACAACGCCAGCAAACACAACCTGGCCCAAATCATGGCCATGGCGGGGCAGTCCGACGCCATCATCTACACCATTGGTCTCTTTGATGAGGACGATCCCGACCGGAACCCTCATGTGCTCAAGCAGCTTGCAAAGGACACGGGCGGCGAGGCTTTTTTGCCGGAGTCTCTAAGGGACGTTGTCCCTCTTTGTGAAGGAATCGCACGTGATATCCGTAACCAGTACACCATCGCCTATGTACCCTTGAATAGAAAGCAAGACGGGGCCTATCGGCCCATAGAAGTGAAGGCTGGGGCGCCGGATCGTGGACGCTTGTTCGTCCGCACCCGTGCCGGTTACTACGCACCTTCGAAACCTCAGCCCTTAGCCCCCCTTGTCGGCAGCCAGAGCAACCGGCCATGAATTTAAAAATCAAACGCCAGAGCGCTCATCCGACGCGAATCGCTTTGTTTCTCCGTTGGAGCCAATACTTCTTTTTTGTCGTGGGCGTGCTGGCGCTGAGTTACTGCGCCACCGTGCTGCTCGATAAGTGGCTCTTTCAGGCCTATCAAACCTGGCGATTTGAGCGCGCCTTGAAGGATGCGCAGACGTCTGCACGTACCATTCAACAGCCTGCTTCGTCTCCTCTTCTTCCCGCCCAGGCGGAAGCGGACCGTGCGCGCGCTGAGAGTTTTGGCATCGATGGCCTCGCGGGCTCTCCGTTGGCGCGCATCGAGATCAGTTCCATCGGCCTTGCGGCGATGATCATGGAAGGCGTAGACGGAAGAACTTTGCGACACGCGCTCGGGCATATTCCGGGTACCCCGCTGCCGGGTCAACAAGGCAACGTCGCGATCGCAGGACACCGGGACACGTTTTTCAGAGGGCTGCGCAATATTCGAAAAGACGATGAAATCACCCTGACGACATTGAACGGAACCTACCGCTATCGGGTGGACTCGACCCAAGTGCTCGCGCCCGAGCACACTGAAGTGCTGGACGATTCAGGTGAAGCAATCCTGACCCTGGTGACCTGTTACCCGTTCTATTTTGTGAGCTCGGCGCCCAAGAGATTTGTCGTCCGCGCCCACAGGATTCCTGGATGAGGGGAGACTGCATCCGCTTCCGCAGACCAGACTGTTGAGGTGCAGTCGATTGCATCAATGAACCGACTCCCATTGAAGGGCGTTTGAGCTATGAGCTACGGACCATACGTGGGTTCGAAAAGGGTTCGATAAGGGTTCCAATCCATGCCTTGCCGCGCCGAAAACAGCCATCCGTGCCTGATTTTTCTATAAATTACGATCGACCGCCGCCCTTTCACGGCGGTAACACGGATTCAAATCCAGTCGGGGACTGTCCTCCGCAAGAAAGACGCCTTGGGCGCTTTCAGGCTTACGCCGCAACCCTCTCTAGTCCACGCTGAGAATACGACCAGGAAACCCGGGTCCTCATGTCGCCTGGCGAAGATGGTGGCTCTCACACTCCCCATGGGGACCAAGCGTTTCACGGATTGCGAGCAAGACCAGAAAGGAGGACTGCAAGAGTGTTTGATGAACTGATGCCCTTACTTGCGGGGCGCACGGTAATGACCGCTGTCGTCCTCGAAAATGACAAGACGTTGCGCGTGAATGTTATTCCTACCACGAAGTCCGGTGTAAGCGAGAATCCCGCACTCACCACGCCGCTGAGTCGCACGGGCACGCATGGTGTGGGATGCAAGGCTAGCCTCCGCCGCGCAGGTAGCGAGCAAGTCCGCGAAATCCTGCTCAGTAACGGTTCCTTTCCGAAACCGTCTCCGTGCCGCGTTCTGCAACCATTTGGGACGGTCTTGAAACCATGTTTCAAGTTTGCGGAGGCACCGGCAGCGCAGTGGACGATCCGGCGCTTGTCTTCCCTCATCTCGAAAGCGTCGAGAACGTCGTCGCTGCACTGCTCGGAGGCTCTTCGCCACTCCTCAAAGGATGGGTAGGGGGAAGGACGCTTCCGCTTCCACTCATGCACGCAATACTCGGAATATGCGAGGTCTCGCAAGAACACGGGCTCGCGAAC
Organism: Terriglobia bacterium; assembly: GCA_049514855.1. Classification (GTDB taxonomy): domain Bacteria; phylum Acidobacteriota; class Terriglobia; order UBA7540; family UBA7540; genus CAVROP01. The sequence goes on along the minus strand of JBEKUR010000128.1, from coordinate 6,672 downwards.
CGCATAGAAGGTGACGGCACGCAACCACCCTTCCTGCCGGGCGTGGTCGAGTATTTTCCCTTCGACACGCTTCAGATGCTGGGGCAGCACGTCAAGGTTCTCGTCCGGGTAGGCTTTGCTCTGAGCGTTTTCGTCCTCGAGAAGTCCGGGACGGCAGTCCTCAACAACCTTCGCGAGCCAGTCGGGAATTTCACCCTCCGCCTCCTTGATCGCGCGCACCCACAAGCTGAATGCATTCCACTCGATGTATTGCTTTCTGGCCTCCTGAAGGAGTTCCCAGGGTACGCGCCTCGCTTGCCGTTCGGCTTCGCGCCGAGCCATCACGGACACACCAACCTCGGATTTACTAAGTCGCCTTGGTCGTCTTTTTCCGGAATTCATTGTGGTCAAGCGTACTGGATTGCTCGCGATTCGAGTAAGCCAACGGATGCATTCGCACGGAGGATCCGTCGAGCCTCTTGAACATCCAAGAAATGCGCTCCAAGGCTGATATTGTAGCCTGGAAAAGGCTGCAATGCCCAAGGCCCCGTCCTTCCTTCCAACTCCCGTAGAGGCACATCCGATCCAGCAACATTTCCACAATATCCTGCTGATGCCCCCGCAGGTCCAGCTTGGAGGCAGGGTCAAGTCGGGCAAGATTATTCGGCGGTCTCACTGGGCGGCCGCCGACCAGCTTCCGGTAACGGAATTCCGGTTGAGCAAGCGGCGTCTGGGGCTTGGTGAGCGGGCGGACGGGGTGGTGCTGTTCGAGTGCCCGCCGTGCCCCTACAACACGCGCATAGTCCCCTCTCGAACTTTGATTCAGAACCAACGGTCGAGGCTTGTCCTGGCTCTTCCCCACCTACCCCCTGCCACCTGTTTTTCATTCCCCACCTATCACCTACTAACTACCTTTTTTTCAACAACATTCCCGCTTTCTGATTATATCTCCTTTATTTTCATATACATTCCAGCTAAGCTCCAGAGTTTTTCACAGCCGTCCTTTGTTTTCAATAACATTCCCGCGTCGGTCCGTCAAAAAAGGAATCCCTCTTCAAGGTTGGTAGGCTTTCTTGAGCCGCAGGAGAAACTGAGCGAGTGATGCTGGCACGAGTCGGCGGCGGGCAGGCCTTCGTCCCCCAGTCCCCAGCCCCAGCCCCTGTTTTTCATTCCCCACCTACCAGTTACCACCTACTTCCTTTCTTTTCAATAACATTCCCGCTTTCCACTTGTATCTCCTTTGTTTTCTTTAAGATTCCAGCTTCGCCCGGGGCTGCTGAAAGCCGGCCCTTTGTTTTCACAGACATTCCCGCTTTGTTGCTTCATTTTTGAAAGTTACTAGTTTTTTCTTTCCCTGTCAGCGGTGACATCTTGTCCAGGGCTGCCATGCCTGCGAAGAGCCCTCTCCGTCCCGCCTCACTCCAATGCAGTAGGCAGTCGGCAGTGAGCAGAAGGCAGTCGGCGGGAAGCAGATGCTCTTCATTCTGACTCCTGAATCCTGACTCCCGTTCTTCCCCCACCTACGACATACCACCTACGATCTACCACATATCACATCCCTAGCCTCGTGTCAAGAGCAAAAACGCCGGATTCACAAGAGCAGGGGTGTAGAGGCGGGCGCGATCCCGCCTGCGGGATGCTGGTGGTCACGTAATCAGGATGATTGAGGGCGCAAAAACGCCGCAGCCAGGGCAGGCAAAGATTCTAGCTCAGCCTCAAGCGGAATCAGCATGTCGCAGACCCGCCGCGGCAGGCCTGCGCCACCCGCGGATTACCTTGTTGGCGACGCGGCAAGAACCCGCGTCGCTGGAAGAGCCGCAGGGCCGGACCGCGGGCCCTGCGCTACAAGCGGGCTCCGGTCTATTCACCCGGTCCACCACGGCGCGGCCCTTCAGACCTCAAGCGCCCACAAGGCATCTCGGCGGTCTCACACCGCACAAGCGCGGCAGCGTCATTTCGAGGGGCGGACCGTCGCGGGGGTCTTCCGTCCTCGCGCGGTGCGGTCGAAGTCCGTGTCGAAGCTCAACAGGGTGAGATTGTATTTTTCGGCTGCCGTGTACTGGTACGCATCGTCAAAATCCAGTCCAAATTGCTTTCGCGCACTGAGCAGGTCCTTCATTTCGGCCGATCCGAGGCGAAGCAACCGTGTGCCCGCTTGCTCCAATGCGTCGGCGATGAACTGCGCAAAGGCTTGATCTTTACTCAAACGGGTAAGGACAATGCCAATCGAATAGAGCGAGAATTCAGTAATTGCAAAGTCGGAGCCCTCGCGCTCCTCAAACAACTGGCGAACCTCTTGGGCCCGTTGCTGATTGAGCAACAGTTCCAGCCAAATGTTGGTGTCTACCAGAAACTGCATCAGTCACCCCACCACTCGAGGGCTTTTTTCTGGAGATCGAGGGATGTAAAACGCTCTCGAAATTCCACCAACGCGCCCGCCCAGTCCATGCGGAGCCTGCCCGTCTTAGGCTCCGCTCGCGTCTCCAGTAGGAATCTGGCAAAATCTTCCACCTCGCGCTGCAGATCGGGAGGAAGCTTTTGAATGAGCTCGTCAAGCGTCTTCACGACACACCTCCATTCCGGTGATCTTTCGCCTTCCTGAAACCCGACACCTGTGGCACCTGAAAGAGTACTTCAAATCATTCAATGACTCAATGGCCCTATCCGAACCGGGTCCCCTTGTCATCGGAAACTGCCTTCGGACCTCATTCGTAATTTAGCATTCGCAATTCAGCATTTCATATCGTCCCCTCTTCAAGGCTCGCTCTCCAGTCCGTCAGCCGACGGACGGCTTTTCCACCGCGCCGTGGTTTTGACGGCGCGGCCAAGCAAGTGTAGCGCCGACCTTCAGGTCGGCATTTTTCGGGGGCGGCCGACCTGCTGACCTAAAGGTCAGCGCTACTGCGGCGCGGCAAGAACCCGCGTCGCTGGAAGAGCCGCAGAGCCTGCCCTGAGCGGAGCGAAGGGGCCGGACCGCGGGCCCTGCGCTACAAGCGGGCTGCATAAGCTGGGTGGGGTTGCCGCCGTCCGAGGGCCAGAGCAATAGGTGACAGTCCCGCCCTACGGGGTGAGAACGTATCCGACGCTGCGGAAGCCGGGCTCGCCTCGCAGGTCGGCGAGTGCGCTGACGAATTTGCGCTTAAACCGCTCCGAGTCGAAGAGGCGGGCGCGATCCCCGGTGCTCTTCCCCACCTACCGCCTATCATCTGGAATCTGCTCTTTCACTTCCTCAATCCCGAATCCTGAATCCCGAATCCTGAATCCCGAATCCTGAATCCTGTTCGATGCTGGCGGTCACGTAATGAAGACGATTGAGGCCGCAAAAATGCCGCAGATGAGGCATGAAAAGATTTTATTTCGGCCTCAAGCGGCATCAGCATGTCGCAGACCCGCCGCGGCCTACGGTCCGCCGATCTTAATGGTGGGGCGGGTCTGCGCCACCCGCGACATGCCGCGAGGCCTGGGGCGCGGTTATTTGTTTTGGCGAGCAAACGCCGCGGGGTTTCAGCTTGACGGGCGTAACCGAATTGGTTACAATCGTATCCAATATGAGTACAGCGTCGGCCAGTTCGAGCCTATCTGCTGCGCTGTTCGGCCGGACGCGGCGCGCTATTCTGGCCCTGCTTTATGGCCATCCGGACGAAGCCTATTATCTGCGTCAACTGGTCCGTTCAGGTGGGCTGGGCCTAGGGGCAGTGCAGCGGGAGGTCAAGCGGCTTACAGAGGCAGGGATTCTCCGGCGCACAGTCCGAGGGCACCAGGTCTATTACCAGGCGGATCCGGAATGCCCAGTTTTCGCCGAGCTGAAAGGCTTGGTAGTCAAGACCGCTGGCGCTGTCGAGGTCTTGCGCGATGCCCTGGCGCCTTTAGCCGGTCGGATCAAGGTGGCCTTTATCTATGGTTCTGTGGCCAGATTCAAACAGAAGTCCGGCAGTGATGTGGATTTGATGGTGGTGGGTGACGTGAGCTTCGGCGATGCCGTCTCGGCGTTGGCAATCGCCCAGGAAACCCTCGGCCGAGAGATTAATCCTACTGTTTATTCGCCCCCGGAATTCAAGTCCAAGCTGAAGGCGCACCATCACTTTCTGTCGAGTGTGCTGAGAACTGAAAAAGTCTTTGTCATGGGCGATGAGCAGGAGCTTGCGAGACTGGGTCCAATACGGCTGGCTGACCGAGCACAAGAGCAGCCGCGAGGAAATCGAAAACCTCTTGGGCGTCGTGGACCGCGACCTTAGGGAGTGCCAAGCCAAAGGGTTGGGCGCGGATTGGCGTTTCGCCATTGCTTACAATGCCGCGCTGCAACCCGCTAACACCGCATTAGCCGCCGAGGGTTATCGCGCCGCCCGCGACTCACACCATTACCGGGTGTTTCAATCGCTCGAATATACGATCAAGGCCGAACCGAAACTGATTCATCGGTTGGACGCTTTTCGGAAGAAAAGGAACCTTTCAAGGTACGAAGTGGGTGGGACTGTTTCCGACGGGGAAGCCAAAGAAATGGCCGCGCTCGCCACGGAGTTGCGTGCTGAGGTAAAACGTTGGATTCGGGCCGAACATCCAGAACTGCTGTAGAGAATTCTGCGAAGCACCTTGGCGAAAGGCCGGAATTGCCGCGCGTTGTGAGCGAGGAATGGGTGCCCGCAGCGGCGATGGACGTAGAGTGCATGCGCGAAGGGGGCAGCGTCGCCCGGGCGAGCATCTTTTGGCGCCACGGGTACTCAAGATTCCGCCGCAGGTCCTTGAGGATGAATTGGGCCGTGCGGCCCCTCCAGTCGCTGCATAATCTGGGTGGGGTTGGCGCCGTCCGAGGGCCGGAGCAATAGGTGAGAGTCCCGCCCTGCGAGATGAGAACGTATCCGACGCTGCGGAAGCCGAGCTCGCCTCGCAGGTCGGCGAGCAAGGAGGACTGCCATGCGGCTTCATGCGTTGATTCCTGCCAGCCGTGCTAATGGACCAGGCCTGCACGCCGTGGTGTTCTTCCAGGGATGCAAACTCGGCTGTGTTGGCTGCTGGAACCCTCAGACTCATCCGTTTCATGGCACAGCAGCCACGGTTGATGCTGTAGTTCAGGGAGTTCTGCGGGCGCGCCAAGAGCATCCTTTAGAAGGCGTCACCTTCTCAGGTGGGGAGCCCATGCAGCAAGCAGACAGTTTGCGTCGACTGATTCAAGGCTCGCGCCGGCAAGCCCCAGAGCTAAGATTCGGCATGTTCAGCGGCTATGCGGAACACGAACTCACCCCGGGTCGATATTGGATCTGGGGAAATGGTTCTTCCCAACAACACAGGCGCCGTCTCTGGCAAGAAACCCGTGCATGCCTCGACTTCGCCATCCTCGGGCGTTTCGATGAGGCTCAGCCAAGCAGTCAGCCGTTGCGCACAACTCGCAACCAGGTTCTATGGCTGTTCAGCGCCCGCTATGCTCCCCCCAATTTCAGCGAAGAGTTGACTGAAGTCAGCATCAAGGAAGGCGGCCGGGTGGAAGTCACGGGATTCCCCACCCTTGGCTCGCCCTGGCAGGGCCCCACTTGGCTTGGCTAGGCCTCCGGTATCACTTAAAAGAATCCGTCCGGGCTGGGTCATGGTCAGTCAAGTAACAGCCCTTAAAATCTTTTGTGATGAAAGTATCATCAGAGAACTTGAGAGTAACTTTGTAGTCGAACGACCATTTGTTCCTTCTTTGCGGGTGGAGAGTCAGCGTAATGTTGCCGTCCGCGACTTCCCCTTTCGTTGGGTTGCCCTCGACCTTTAACGTGACGGTGTGGGTAGAATTCTTGTTCCAACGGCCTTCATTGCCTTCGGACTTGGCGATTTCATGCCCGTCACTGGTCTTGATGTAAACATCCAGTTTGGTTTGTTGATCTTTATTGTCGGTGGTCGTGTTAAACTTCACTTCCGCGGAAGTGAGGGTTGGCTCCTGGGCGAACGCGGCTGACGTGAACACTGCCAAAGCGACTAGCGCCAGGCAGGACATGATTGTTTTCATCTGAAATCTCCTTTTCTGATTCCGAGCTGACTAACCTGTAATGAATCACTCCTTTTATACAGTCAAGCTGACGCGTTGTCTGTGCCGTTCGGAACACCTGTTTGGTCAATAGCGCTCATCTCAGGTGAAGCTCATCGGTGAGCGCTGGTGGGCGCGAAAGACCGCGGATCTACACAGCGGAGGTCCGCGCTACGCTTGCTATCAGCCAAGATTTGCACTGATAAGCAAGCGGGTGAATATCAAGGCTCGTCGAGACATATAAGCGAGTTATGGTGGGATGTCCTCTGTCCGGCCATGATCCCCAGAGGCGAGTACTGGCCTCTCGGGGTGGTCGTCGGCATCAATCAACCCTTGCTCGTCGCACGGCTACATTGTTGCCAGATCCTTACAGCCAATATGGCGGCCGCCCATAGTGGTCATAGAGCCTTTTCTCAAACTCGCGGGTGATGGGCATGGACTCGATGTACTCCGGGCCGTTCTTGATGGTTTCCCGGGAGAGGTGTACGTAGACTTTGGAGTCCGGCCAACTCACATTATCGATCCACTGAGGCGACACCAGCACCTTTTTGCCAGGCCACCAGTTCCGCGTATCCACCTCAAGGTATCGAATCGCCCAGGTTTCATCATCGACGATGAAGTCCTCCACGTGACCGATCTCACCATCAGCCGCCTCGATATGATAACCTGTCACCTCGTTGGTGCTGCGCAGA
>JBEKUR010000127.1:0-17221 GCA_049514855.1 Terriglobia bacterium | reverse complement strand
ATCCCTACTTCAAGCATGCCGATCTGTTTGTACTCCCTTCGCGTTTTGAGGGCTTGCCTTTGGTGGTGCTTGAAGCCTTGGCTGTAGGAACGCCGGTGGTGGCTTCAGACTGCCCGGGGGCGCTGCGCGAGATACTTGGGGATTGTCCGAGGGCCCGGCTGGTCCCGCCTTCTGACCCGCAGGCCTTGGCAGAAGGAATCGTCTCTGCCGTCAACTTTGCAACCAAAGAATTGCCGCCAGACGAAAGACTGGACACTTTTCTCAGCCGATTCGACGTGAAGACCCTGGTGCGAGATTACGAGGAAATACTCGAGGCGTAAGGGCGGTAGGACAGGTTTCAGGTGTCAGGGAGTGGGGCAATTGTGAATTATGAATTCTGAACTGTGAATTGCTTACTTCATTGTCCCCGCCGCCGGCTAGGTTTTGCTTATTACGCGTCCCCCACCTTTTGTGTGCGGGGAGACTGCGTAAGAACGGCAAACAATAGGGAACAGGAAGTAGGCAACAAGCAATTCACACTTCAGAATTTACAATTCATAATTCAGATTCAGGCCCACTTTTCCTGCCAGGCCTGAAACATGAGGACGTTCCACAGGTGACCCTGCCAATTCCGCTGCCCCGAAAGGTGCTCCGCCCAAAGTTCTCTGATCGGTTCGGACCGGAAAAACCCCTCTCTCCGCAGTCGGTCCTGGTTCAACAGTCCTTCCGCCCAATTGCGCAGAGGCCCGCGTAGCCAGTCTTCGATTGGAACTGAAAAACCCATCTTGGGCCGCTCGACCAGTTCTCGCGGTACATACCTATAAAGCACCTGCCGGAGCAGCCATTTCCCCTGGCCGGAGCGAATCTTCATGGAGATCGGGACACGGGCCGCAAACTCCACGACCCTGTGGTCGAGGATCGGCACTCGAGCTTCAAGACTCACACCCATGCTGGCCCGATCAACCTTGGCCAGAATATCGTCCGGAAGGTAAGTGGCCAGGTCGAGGAACATCATTCGTTGCGAGATGTCATCCACACGCGCCCATTCTGAACATTGGGTCAGGAGGGCCGGCGCTTCCTTCGCATTCAGCACTACTTCCGTCGGGGACTTCCAGTAAGACACCAAGTGACGGTAAAGCTCCTCGGGATTCCTAACCGTCATTACTTCCGCCAGCCTGTACAATCTTTCGCCGACCGAAGACGGGCGTGCCAGCCGGGGGAGCAACAGACCGAGCCCACCGATCAGGCGGTCATAGGTGGCGGGCTTACACACTCGGATGAATCTGGCCAAGGCCTTTCTGGTGAGGTGTGGAAACCCTCTGATAGTCTCCCAGAATTGGAGCGCATTGATATAGCGTTGGTAGCCTCCGAACAGCTCATCGCCACCATCTCCGGAGAGGCTCACCGTAACGTGCCGGCGCGTCAAGGCGGAAACCAGGTAAGTTGGAATCTGGGAGGAGTCCGCGAAAGGCTCGTCGTAAAGAGTCGGCAGCTTGGGGATGACATCCATGGCTTCTTTCGGGGTCACGTACAGTTCGGTGTGTTCGGTCCCCAGGTGGGCGGCCACAGTCTTGGCGTGAGCTGCCTCATTGAATTCCTGCGCGTGAAAGCCGATTGTGAACGTCTTCACCGGGCGATTGCTCTGCGCCTGCATCAATGCGACCACCGCCGAAGAATCGATGCCGCCGGAAAGGAAGGCGCCCAGAGGGACATCCGCTATCATCCGCAGGCGAACCGATTCGCGCAGGAGGCGATCCAACTCCTCGACAGCTTCACCTTCAGAGCCCCTGAATGGGTTCGCGGCTCCGTTCTCGTAAACCTCTTTGGCAGACCAATAGAGAGCCGTTCCCGATAACTCAAAGGAGGTCTGCGCTCCCGCCCTGAGACTGAGAATGTGGCCGGGAGGCAGCTTCCAGATTCCCTGATAAATGGAGTAGGGTTGGGGTATGTAGCCGTATCGCAAATACAAGGCGAGAGCGCTGCGATTGATTTCCGGGTCGAAATCAGGATGTGTGCGGAGCGCCTTCAACTCCGAACCGAAGAGGAAAGTCCTATCCGCCCATCCGCAGTAAAGTGGCTTTATGCCCAGCCGATCCCGCACCAGGCGTAGCATCCTCTCGCGCCTGTCCCAAAGCGCGAAGGCGAACATGCCGACGAATTTCTTGACCGCTGCCTCCAGACCCCACTCGCTCACCGCCTCCAGCATGACTTCCGTATCGGAGTGGCCGCGAAAGGTGTGTCCTCGTGATTCCAGGTCTTTTCGCAATTCTCCGAAGTTGTAGACTTCGCCGTTGAAGACCATGACGTATCGGCCATTGGAAGAGGTCATGGGTTGGTGGCCAGTCGGAGAAAGGTCCACAATCGCCAGGCGTCGAAATCCCAATGCGATGCCGGCTTCCGCATCAACCCAGACGCCGGAATCGTCCGGCCCCCGGTGAATAAGCTGGTCGGCCATTCGGCAAACTTGTGTCCGCAGTTCCTGCTCTGCCGCCGAACTCACGAATCCTGCGAATCCGCACATAGGGTGAACACCAAAACGAAAGAGATGCAATTGCTAAGTGCTCCATTGTAGTCGAGTTTCACTTGCGGCACGTGGAAGGAATGTTCGTTTCAGCGCTACCGATTTCTTGTCCGAGGGGTTAGAATCTCCGTTGTTGCGACGAGGGAATGCTCTGGAGTGCGGCAGCTTGCTGCCGCTTTTTCCCAGGCCAGCTTGCTGGCCGCGCACTAGTGTGCCGTTCCTGGCGAGATGAAGCCGCGAGCAAGCTCGCCAGATCAAAGCGGCAGCAAGCTGCCGCACTCCAGAGAGAGTCTCGTTTTGGTTGCGGCGGTGCCGCGCTGTATGACTTTGTACCGAGTTCTGGTGGTCACCAACCTCTGGCCTTACGAAGCCGATCCGAGTTACGGCTGCTTCGTGAAGGCCCAGATGGAGTCCTTGCGGCCCCTGGGGGTGGATTACGACGTACTTTTCATCAACGGGCGCGAATCCCGCTGGAACTATTTGCGCGCCCTCCCGCAATTGTGGCAGCGGCTGCGCACCCATCGCTACGATTTGATCCACGCGCACATGGGCTTATCCGGACTGGTGGCTCGCGGCCAGATTTCCGTCCCTCTTGTGGTCTCATTCATGGGTTTTGATGTCACGGGGAAGTCCAAGGGGAGCGACCACATTTCAGCTTTCGGTCGGTTCTACCAACTCTCGAGTTTCTTGCTGGCACGCCTCGCTTCTGCGGTCATTGTCAAGAGTGCCGAGCTGAAAAGCTGGTTGAGGCTCGAGGCGGCGCAGGTCATCCCGAACGGAGTTGACCTGGATCTCTTCAAGCCCGCCGACCAAGCTGAAGCTAGACGGAGTCTGGGCCTTGATCCGCAAAAGAAACTTGTCCTATTTCCTTATGAGCCAGAGCGCGCAGAGAAGCGCTTTGACGTCATTGAGTCGGCAGTGGCGCGGGCACGGCAAGCCATCCCCGAGTTAGAAATCCTTCGGGTTTCCGGCGTTCCGCAATCCCGTATGCCACTCTATATGAATGCTGCCGATGTCCTGATCCTGGCTTCCCAATCCGAGGGTTCTCCCAATACTGTCAAAGAGGCCATGGCCACCAACCTCCCAGTGATTACCGTGGATGTGGGCGACACAGCCGAGCTGATCGGCCAAACGGAAGGATGCCATTTGGTGTCGCGTGATTGCGGAGAGATGGCCGCAAAGATCGCGGAGGTCTGCCGTAAAGGGATGCGCACTCGCGGGCGCGAGCGGATTGCCAGGCTCTCGATGGAGAACGTCGCCAGGCAAATCGTACAAGTCTACTCAAACGTTGTCCGACACGGCTAGCGGTTCGGTTCAGATCGGGGACTCCCCTCCTCAGTTGAGGAGGGGGTCAGGGGGTGGTGGTGATCAGACTCATCTCCTGATCGCCCCAATTGTGGCCTCAACAATGAACGGGACCACTAGCTCCGCGGCGCGATTTGCGAGATGTTAGAATCCGAATTCGCCCAAACCTGGTGCAGATCGACTGATAAGGCAAAAGACAATGAGTAGTGACCGCCGAATCGGGGTATTAATAATTATCGAGAATCTACCCTTCCCATTTGTGCGGCGCGCCTGGCAGGAGGCATGCGCCTTGCGAGACGCCGGCTACCGTGTCTCCGTCATTTCCCCTAAAGGTGCGGGCTGCGAGCGAAGCTTTGAGACAATCGAGGAAATCGAGATCTACCGCTATGGAGTTTGGGAGGCATCGGGGCCGGCAGGTTACCTGCTGGAATACGGTGGCGCGCTTGCGGCGCAGCTTTATCTGGCCCTGAAAATCTACTTGCGCACCCGTTTCCGCGTTGTTCACACCTGGAACCCGCCGGACATCATGTTTCTGATCGGGCTATTCTTCAAGCTCTTCGGAGCGCGCTATATCTTCGACCACCTGGATTTGAACCCCGAACTGTATCTGGCTAAGTTTGGCCGGGAAGATTTCCTCTACCGCTTGGTTTGCTTTGTTGAGCGCGCAACCTTCTGGACTGCGGATGTCTCGCTAGCTACCAATCAGTCCTATCGCGAAATTGCCATTCAACGCGGCGGGATGCCGCCGGAGCGAGTCTTTATCGTCCGAGTCAGCCCTGAGCCGGAAAAAATGCGTCGTGGCCCGGCGTATCCGGAGTTAAAACAAGGCAAGAAACTCCTGGTCGTGTATCTCGGCGTGATGGGGCCACAAGATGGGCTCGACCTCTGGGTCGATTCGATCGACTACATCGTAAAAAAGAAGGGCCGCGACGACACGTTCTTCACTTTCATCGGGTCGGGAACCGAGTTGCCGCACATCAAGGACATGGTGGCTCAAAAAGGATTGCAGTCGGTGGTTAACTTCACGGGGCGAATCCCCGGTGAGGAACTTGCCAAGTACCTCTCGACGGCGGATGTCGGCGTGGCGCCTGACCCGCTGAACCCCATGAATGATAAGTCCACCATGGGGAAGATTCTCGAATACATGGCTTTTGAAATGCCGGTTGTACTCTTCGAGCTAACGGAGGGACGCCGGTCTGCTGCGGACGCAGCCCTCTATGCTCGCCCCAATGACCCGGTCGATTTTGCCGCGAAGGTGCTCAGCTTGTTGGATTCCGAATCTCTGCGACGAGAGCTTGGCGAACGCGGCCGAAGGCGAATCGTCGAGCACTTTAACTGGGAAACCGACCGGAACGCCCTGCTGCAAGCCTATGAAGTGGCGCTGCGTTCCCCAAACAGTCGGTGACCGTTGTCAGTTGACCTTACTGTGGAATCTCAACCGCCCTGCTCAGTGCTGCCATCGCGCCCTTTTCGGAGTCGCGCGCCACCACCCGCACGGTGTACGTGCCGGGCGTTACGAGGAGTTGTGCCTGGAAGTCGAGCCCGGACTTCTGGAGGTTGGCCAGCGTAGTGTCCCTGAGGGCCAACCCGTGCTCCTCCTGCTTGCCCGAGACGAATTTGCCGTCGGTGTCAAACAGGGCGACGGTGAAAATAATCTTGTTGATGTTGCGGTCACCTTCTCTCCTAAACGACAGCGCGCGGACGTCGAGGCGGGCTTGCACGGTGATCTCCGCCTTTTGCGGACCGATTTTGCGGCCTTGGGCCTGAACTTCCAACGGCAAGTCCTGAATGCGGTCCGGGCTCAACACGGCCTCCCGGATCTCGTCCTTGGCCCGCTCCTCGGGCGTCGTTTGTTTGCTGGGCGCGAAGTACCCTTTCCGAGCCTGAACGGTGAGCCCGTGGCCGTTCAACAATCTGACCTTCAAAGTATGGAATGCTCCGTTCTCTTTGAGGTTTTCAGGTGAGAAGGTGAGGACATAGGCCGCTTCCGGCGCCAGCAACGCTTTACGGAGGCCGCCCAGGAGGTCGTTGCTGTTATGGACGAACTGGCCGCCCGTGGCGTCGGCGATTTCCGCCAGGGTGCCGGTGGCCGCAGCTTCGCGCGACGTATCGTACATGTGGTAGAGACCGGCTAGATTGCCAGCGGGCGCATACTGTCGGCTGGCGTCCGCCTCCCGCAACTGCACCGCCAGTCCCTTGCCGTCCAGCGCGCTGATGATCACCCGGAGGTGCAAGGCTTTGTCGATGACACGCTCCAGGCGATCGTGCATTTCAAGAGTCATGAATCCGTCCGAGACCAGCATCAATTGCCGTTCCCCCGGCATCTCGGCGACGCGCTGGACCGCGTTGTCAAGGCTCGCGATATCGGCGCGGGCCTGCATCAGAAAGGCCTCGTAAGCCCCCTGGGCCAACATCCGAATCCACTGATCCTGCACCGAGCGAGCGTCCATTTGGCACTCGTTGATGGCCTCGTCCCTGACAATTCTGAAGGCGTCAGGGTCTTCGTGGTTCACGATTTGATCGGCGAGAAAATCCGTAATCTCAGGACAACTCATCCTGGGATCGAGGCGCAGGTTAGCATGAAGCTTGAACAGTGCCTCGTGGAGTTTCTGCCGGTCGCTCGTGAAGTCGAGGGATTGGTTTCCGGAGGAAGTGAAAATCGCGATTCGCTCGCTCGGCGGCACCCCGGCAATGAATTTTTCCGCCGCATCGCGCACTCGTACCAGGCTGTCGAAGGCGGAGTTCAGGTCATCAAAGTACAAACCAAGGTATGCGGGCGGTGCCAATGGAGGTGCTTCCTCCTTTTGCCCTTCCGCCGCCTTGGCTGGCGGGGCGGTAGCCGGCAGCCCTGGCGATGAGATCGCAACCGGGCGTGCCTGGACTGAGAAGCTGCTGATCGTCTGCGGCTTGCCATTGTCGGTAATCTTAAAGTCTTCTTGGCGAAGGCCGGCCTGCGCGCGACCGTGCGAGTCGCGGACCACCACCCGAACCACCACCTCGTTCTTTTGTACCTGTAGTTTAAAGGTGGGTCCACTCGCCTGGGAAGCAGTCGCCGCCGGGGCGGGAACCGCTTGCGCTCTCAATCCACACGGGGCAAATGTAAGCAGCAAAAGGATCACGAGGCTGCGAAGAACTGATAATCCGACGCGCCTAGACTCGCCAACGGCTATTGCCATTCCCCGACTCCCAGGCGAACCTGTAAATTATATCACCCGCGGCCGAAGGCGAATCGTCGAGCACTTTAACTGGGAAACCGACCGGAACGCCCTGCTGCAAGCGTATGAAGTGGCGCTGCGTTCCCCAAAGTAAGGGCACGAGGCTTTCTCTGGGACTTCGCTCAGAAGATGTAGCTACACGCGCCACGGTGGCGTTTTCGGATTGGAGCCGTCCCGGCCCCTCGAAACCCCGAAGGGGTTAGCATTGGGTAGCCGTGGGCACGGGCACGCCTTTTGTGCCCGCCGCCCACGGATCGCGTCTGTCCGGCCCCGCCAGGGCCGAGACGTTCTTCTGTGCGCCGTTACCGTAGGTTCCACCTACGGCTACTCACTGTGTTCCCCTTGCGGGGAACCTGGAAACCGTCAAACCTCTTCGGGTCTCACTGTTCGAACCAGTGGCTTAGCTTGATGACAGTTAGGACTGGGCCAACCACAGATCACCCCTCAGGGCGAACCCGGTCGGGCGCGGCACCCTTTGCGGAGGCCTGAAACGTCCCCAGGCGGCCCGGTCGCAACTCATCTTCGGCGCCCGACTACCAAAGCCTCTGCCCCAGGACATCAAAGGTTCCGTATGGATTATAGAGGTAAGGCGTCCATGTTGCCCCCTGGTCGGTTGAAATAACACCGGTTCCCTGGGCGCCCGTGGTGTTCTGATTCCAGGCCGCCCATTCATCCGAATTGGCCTTTGGAACCAGCCAGTATCGAGAGCCTTTGCAAAGTATAATAAACCCCTTAACCTTAATCGTTTGGACGGCGCTGGAAGTTGCTCCGAACGTGGGCAATCCAGTGACTTTCCATTCTGCGATTCTTCGGCCGGGCTGCCCGTGATCGTCGGCGTCCAGTTCGAGTTTGTAACCATTCGTCCCCGAGATATACGCTATCGCCAAGTCGAGTTGGGTGAGTAGGTAAGTCCCCTTAGTTGGCGTGAAGGCCATGGCCTGTAGTTGAGCGGGCGGCGCAATGATGGAAGTCGGACCGTTTTCGGTCCAACCCGAACAGCAATCGTACGAATGGCCTGACCCAAAGTTCGAATAGATCGTGCAGGTTCCTTCAGGGATCGCACTCTCGGGTTTCACCACGCTGGGAGAGGGAGTACTGGCACTCGGGGGGGCGGTCGTAACTGATCGACCTTGGGAGTCGATGGTGACCTCCTGCCCCTTGGACACTAGAGGTAAAGCCACCAGGCAGAACGCCAAGGCGGCGGTGCACAGGACTGTATGTGCAAATCGCGACATAACGAGCCTCCTTTTTGCTTTGTAGAATGACTTACCGAACTCGTGACAGACGGCGGGATTTAAGCACAGGCGACCAAGCCCAGTCAAGCACTTTTCGCTGTATGTAATCCCTCAGAAGGTGTGAAAGAATTATGAAACAAACCCCTCACCACAGAGACATAGAGCCACTGAGAACTGAAGGGAGAGGGCCTTTTCTCTGTGCCTCTGTGGTTAATGCAGTCGATTTTTTCCACTTTCTCAGTCTCGGGTGGCAAGGCGCGTCGCCGATCTTAATGTTGGACGGATATGCCCCACCCGCGCTCGTTTCCGTAGGCCTGGCTGCCTGTCCTCTCGCTTCGGCAGAGCTGGAATAATCTGCCCCGAGGTAACAGTGGCTAGAAATTGCCGGCTTCTTTCACTGCCCCCTCTTTCACATCCGCATCAACTTGATATGGAGATCGGACTTCGTGCAATTCGTTGCCGACGAGGTAGACATGCTGGCTCTTTGGGCCCTTCACTTTAAGGAATACCTGCGTTCCGGGTCGCGCCTGGGAGTTGCAGATGGTGGCATCTTCAACCTGATCGAAAACCACGGCGGGAATATCCGTCTGCAGCTTCGCCGGCCCTCCCACAAAGTTCTCCAGCTTCAGTCCCTCCACATCCTGGAAGTAAAGAGCGCTCTGCCATTGGCTCAATTCGGGCTTGTCCCAGATCACCTCGAGGTCTCTCACCTTTAGATCTCTGGCATATCGAAACTGCATAGCGTTCACAGTTCGGTCATAGGCCGCCGAAGGATCGGTGGAGAGAAACAGCTTGATGTTCTCCAGGCTGACGTTCTGGAGCCAGCTATTGGGATGCCCCAGGATCAGGCAGGAGCCTTTCCCGTGAGCAATGACATTGCGGATAATGACGTTCCGAATCGAGCCGGCGGGCGGCTCATCGGGCTTGAGCGGCAGGCCCTGGCTCTCGCTGCGCCGCTGGATGATAAAGTAGATGGGATCGCCGTTGCCCCACCAGAACCAGTCGAAACGCTGGCAATTGATAATCAGGTTCGACAACACCACGTTCTCAATATAACCTCCGTCATACACCATGAAGGCAATGCCGCGATTGGAGCCGGTGATCACGCAATTATCCACCGTCACATTACGGACGCTGTTCATGTTGCCATCGCAGAACTTCAGCGCGCTGGAGGCCGAGGAGAGGCGGCAATTGGTGATGGTGATGTTCTCGCAGGGAAGCGGAGGTCCCCAAATGTTCGAGGAATAGAAGACAATGGCGTCATCGCCGGTCTCAATCGTGCTATTCGCGATGCGCACGTCCTTGCAGCCATCCGGGTCGATACCGTCGGCCCACACGCCGTCTTTCAAGCTGGTGTGGATGTAAACGCCGTCGATGGTCAGCCGCTCGCAAGCGTAGGGATTTATGGTCCAGCTCGGCGAATGGAGAAACGAGAGCCCGGCAATCCTGACGTCTTTGCAGCGCAGCAGCAGAACCATGTGCGGGTACACGGAGGGCTTCGGACGCGCCTTTGGAAAAGAGCGCATCAGCGATTTGCCCAGCGACTGTGCCAGGAGCTGGTTATCGCGGATGTAAGCATCATCGATATCATTCAACCGCCATTCGTACTCGGCCTGGCCGTCCACAGTCCCCCGGCCTTCAATCGAGATATTCTCCAGATCCTCGCCGTAGAGCAGGGTGCTCTTATCGAACACGGCAGAGTCCTGGGACGCGAACAGCGTGGCGCCCGTTTCAACATAAAGCCTGACGTGGCTGCGCAGGTGAATCGTTCCTGACGTATACTCGCCGGGAGGCAGATAAACTGTGCCTCCACCGGCTTCGGCACAGGCATCAACGGCTTTCTGAATGGCCTTCTGAGCGTTGTCCGCTTTCTTCCCTGTAGCTCCGTAATTCTTCACGTTGAAAATTGAGACGTTTCCTTCGGCGCCCAGGAGAGGCGCTGGAAGCGAAACGAGTAGGGCGAAACATAACCAAGCCATTCTCCTGGCAAGCTGCTGTGACATCTTCCCTCCTTGCGGCTGCATCAGCTTCGTGGCAAGTCCACTGTTCTTGACCTCTGGGTAGTGGGTCAGTTTGGTGTTGTAGCGGCGAGTTTACCTCGCCAAATGGCGGCGTAAAGCCGCCTCTACATCAGACTGACCCGCTACCGACCTCTGAACATCATATACAGCCGAGCCGAGGCGTGTTTATAATGCGCGGTCGGTTGCCTGTCAACGAGTTTTTGTGGGACCTCCACCTATCACCTGCCAGCTATCAGGAAGTAACCATCTGTCTTTTCAACAACATTCCTGCATTTTGTGCGTAACTACCTTTGTTTTCTACAACATTCTCGCTTCGCGCGCGACTCTCCAAACCCGATCCTTTGTTTTCAATGACATTCCCGCATCGTGCGTTCAATTTTGAGTCTTCCACCATTCCCACGCTCTGCGAGTTATCGGACGCAATGTCGCTGTCGAAGGTGTCCTCCATGTTGCCCACCGTCGGGCCATCGTCCTGATCAGGTGGAGCGGCCGGGAGGTTGGCAGATTCCTTCCGCAGCCTCAGCAGTATCCTCACTTTGCGGTCTATGGAGCGGTCCAGGGCGGCTTCTTGGCGCAGCATCATCCTCCACGTCTCCCCCTCCGGAGCAAGGCAGGCGTCCCGTTCTATCGCCGCTCTCTCCTCATTCGCCTTTTCCGCGTATTCGAACTCTTCCCGCACGCTGGCGATTTCCTCTTCCAGCAGGCGGAGGAGTTCCTGGTACTGGGGCTCCCCCGCCGACTCGCGGGGCCCGAACTGTTGGCGGAGCATTTCCTCCAACTCCGGGTCCGGTCGGCTGGCGGGGGGCCCGGACGACTCCTTGAAGAGGCGCAGCAGCGCCAGAAGCCGCGCCTGCCGCCAGCCCACGTCGTTGTGGTAGAGGGTTTCGATCTCGGAGGCCTGCCGAGGCTTGAAATTGCGTTGCTTGACCTGGGCGCGGATAAGCTCGAGGAAGGAAAGCAGCATTCTCAGGCGCACACCGGGATCGGCGGGCTCCGTCATGTCGAGGTCGATGGCCCAGGGTTGCGAGGCGTCGAAGGTGACACGGGCCATCTCCTGCTGGCGGCGGTGTTGCCAATCGTCGATTCCCTGCAAGGCGCGCCGCTTCAGGCCTGCTTGCGCCCGCTCGAGCCTTTCGCGGCGGCAGTAGAGCCAGGCGAGGTCCTCGATCTGCTTCTCCCAGAGCGCGTCGCCGGGACCGAAGGCGCTCATGAGTTCCTGGGTGAGGGTTTGGAATTGTTCCGGGTCTTCGCCCAGCGCCTGCATGGCTAGGCAGCGATTTTCGTCCCTGACGCGTCCGCCGTGCTTCAAGGCATTGAGCTTGGAGTTCTGCTTGGCGGCGGGGCTGCGCGGGCCGGTGGAATGCTGGGCATTGTTGCGCGCGGCGGCGAGCAACGCGGGCGTAAGTTGGGGTGATTTGCGTAAAGACATGGTTCCTCCTGGGACGGGGTGTTGGGATAGCGGGGAAAGGACTTCCCCGCGGGTCGGGCTTTTCACATGAGTAGGCTACCACAAGGGCGGGGAGTTGTCAAGAGACAATGTGTCCACATACCTAGCCCAGGGCTTCTTCAATTGATTCATTGGGTCATTGATCCATTGACTCATTGAAGAGCGGCTGAAGGGCAAGAGCAATTATGAATTGTGGGTCCCGGATTGCCTATCTGGCCGAGTCCGAAAGACTCTGGGAAGAGGCCCCTAAGAATCAATCGTGTTTCGCGGCGAATCCCAAAGGGGGTTATAATATAGGGAAGAGGTTTGGGATGGGAAATCAGTACGTCGAACAGCGCGATGGTGGCTACTACGTTTCCGGGACCCGAGTTTCGCTCGATTCTGTCGTGTATGCCTTTCTGCGCGGCGAGTCCCCAGAGGGCATCGTCGAATCATTTCCGGCACTCAGTTTGGAGCAAGCGTACGGCGCCATCGCGTTTTACCTGGCGCACCAGCAAACGGTTGATGCGTACCTTCAGAAGGGGCGGGCGGACTTCGAGCGGATGCGCGAAGAGGCTCGCCGCGAACACCCGGCCCTATACGCAAAGCTGGAAGCGGCGCGCCGTTCAATGCCGAGTTCCCGCGCATGAAAAATCGGGTTTGTCCCATTATAAAAGCTGCGAAATGAGCTTGGCTTTCCCCGTTGCGGCAAAGCCTTAGGCTCAAGGGGAAATTCTCAAATCAACTGTCCTCAGCCCGCCTGTGGCGGGTGGCGCCGGCATCCCGCCTTGCGGGACCGTTAAGAAGCCAGAACAGGCCACGGATAGGACGCGGTGACAGGGATGTTGCCCGTGTCCGTGGGGCGCATACATAAAAGGCAGTGTATGCGCCACCCCCGATCATCGGCGCGGCATTGGCCGGAGTTGCTTATTCGCCGCTCTTCAAAGAGAAATAGTGCCCTGGCCGCCTGAAGAAGGCCCGACTGCATGCCGCCCGCACGCCATGCGGGTTGACTGTGGACGCTTCCAGAGAGAAACTCCAGCGCCGTAGTGTCTCAAGAGGCGTTTCCGTCACGTCATCAATCCCCAACGAGGCCCGTTCGAAACAGTGAGCGGGTTTGCTTCCCCTTACGCCACTTGGAGCTCCGCCGTGCAGTGGGGACAGCGGGTGGCTTTAAGCGCGATGCCGCCGGAAACGCAATAGGGGCATTCCTTGGTAGGCGGCGGTGCGGGAGCCGGCGGTGCCTTCATCATCCGGTTCACCTGCTTGACCAGCAGGAAGACCACGAAGGCCACGATCAGAAAATCGATGACCGTGTTGAGGAAGGTGCCGTAGCCGATCACGGCGGCTCCCGCCTTCTTCGCATCTGCCAGCGAGTTGTAGTGCGCTCCCGACAGGTTAAGGAACAGGTTCGAGAAATCCACGTGCCCCAGGGCCAGCCCGATCGGCGGCATGATGATGTCGTTCACCACTGAGCTGACGATCCTCCCGAAGGCTGCGCCGATGATGATGCCGACGGCCATATCGAGCACGTTGCCGCGCATCGCGAATTCTTTGAATTCCTTCAGCATGTTCTCCCCCTTGTGGTTATGGCTCAGGTTTGTTCAATCGCCTTTGTGGGTATTCCCCTGGGCTCACTTCGCGGCGTTGCCGAAAGTCAGCCGAAGGCCTGTCGAGAACAGCAGGTCATTCGTCTTCTTCCCTGGCACCGGGTTGCTGAGGTAATAATCGCGGGTGGCGCATACATGCCGCCATTTGGCATGTATGCGATCATGGCACCCCGCAGTGACATTCCCGGGGCATCAGCGCATTCTAACCCAATTGCCAGGAGGTCGCATACATCACAAAACGATGTATGCGCCACCCGCCTTCTGGATTTCCGTGCGCTCTCTCCAGAAACTCGATGCATTACTCGTGTCGATTGAGCAACTTGCACCGAGCCTCTCTGACCCGTCCGCGGCGTGCAACTGACCCCTCACCCGGCCCGCGACGGCTGGTGAAAGCGCCGTCGCGGTCCACCCTCTCCCCTTGGGAGAGGGCAGACCCACTTTGCGATGCGCTCCGTTTCTGACATCACGGATAGCGGTTTTCGGCTATACACGCTCAGGATGGGAACTCCCCGAGCTTCTTCACCAGCCTCGAGGCTCGAGCAGGCAAAGGGGCGCGCTGCGAATCAAACGCTGCGAAAGTTGAAACGCGCTTTAGCGATCGGAGTGCCCAGCACCTCGATCTGGTTAAGGTCGCGAGTACCCACGCCCAGTTGTTCCGCCAGCCGCAACGTGCTATCGGAAGTCTCAAACGGAGGAGTGCCGCGGTCCGCCATGGGGTCGAATCCCATGAGCGCCATGCCTACCGCATCTGTGGCCACGCAGTTCGTTCCCGCGATGAGCAGGCGGGGTTGGACGTGGCGCCGTCCCGTGGTCCAGGGACCTTCGCCACCGGTCATGGTGTGGATTCCATCGATGATTGCCAGATGGATGGGCCGTGCTGCCACCAGGTCCGCCACCACTCGAGGCACGCTGTACCCGGGATCCTTCGGGGCATCGGGATTAACCGGCGGGGGCGCGCTCTTCGGAGGCAACCGATTCATCGAATGGAAAGGGTCGCGGCCGCCCCGTGGAAAAAGACCCGGCTCATCCTCGGGAGCGCCATCCCCGTAAATCGTGCAGGGAGTGATGCCGAAGCAGTTCTTCATCGAAAGGGTGATGCCGGCGGTAGTGTGCTCTTTCAGTTTGGCCAGCGATACGAAGACGTCGCAGTCTTCATAGGAGTGGTTAAGATCGTAGCCCTTGAACATCAAGCCGCCACCCGGAACCCAGAAGCGGGAATACTTCTTGCCGCTTCCCAGGTAGTTCGTGTTCTCAAATTCCACCCGCGGCGCCGCGCTCAGGAAGTCTCGCGGTTCCCAGTTGGCCTGGAGCATGAATTCTTCCAGCGGCTCGGTGGTAACCATGGGGCTCTCCAGCAGGCGAATGCGATGCGCTCCCGCCTTGGCAAGCAGATGAACCGTTGCCCCGATGACCTGAGGATGAACCCAGTGGGTGATTCCCGGCGGCAAGTACCCCAACCGGTCAGTGGCGATTCCGGTCAGGTTGAGCTTTATAGCGACGGTTTTTCCTCGAACCAGCCCCTCCAGTCCCCCTAACTGGTCGAACATGTTCCCAAGCGCGCCGACCACTTCCGGGCCATACTCGTTACACGTCCCCACCGCTACTCGGCTTGCCGGAGCAGCATGAGCCAAGAACATTGTGGGACGAGCCAGCCACGCGCCGGCCGTTGCACCCATCGCGGCAATGAACTTCCTTCGGGAACAAGCTGTTGTCATCATAGGTTTGAACCCTCAAACTCGAGTGCGCAATAGACAGAGATGGGGGGAAGTCCGAAATCTGTCCCGGGCGCCGCGGCGACGCCTTGGACGGTGAGAGCATTTTTTGTGCCAAGCCTCCAGAGCCGTGCCGACCGGGCCCGAGTATTCATCCAGAGTGTGACGGACTCGGCTGGCTCCGAGGAGTAATTGAGCACTTGAACGAGTCGTTTTCTGTGGCCGGGATCAATACTGGAATGGCAGTTCGCCGACTCCGGATTGTAAAGGCGCACGAGATCGTTCCGGCGACTCACCAGCAGATGAGTATCCACAGCCACCTGATAAGGATCCTGGAACCCTTCTTCTGCCACTGCAATTTGCCCCTTGCCGACATTATACATCTTATACTGAAGCGAGGGGTCTTTCTTGGTTGGCTTCACCTCCGGAGGGCCCCAGTAGGCTGCAGCAATCACCAATCCCCCTTGCCGGGCAAAGGCGAGCAACATCGAATGTTGTTCCGCGCCGGGCGCTTGTTTGTCGAGCCAGAGTATTGCCTTCAAGCCATTCGTGGGCGCCGGCAACGGCCTCGATTTCTCGACGATCTGGAATTGAACTTGGCGGCGGTTGAGAAGGTTCAACACTTCTCCGCTCAAGAACGCGTTCTCCCCACGAAAATCAGAAATGACCGCCAGAATGCCTTGTGATTTGAATGCCTCCCATTCCCTGTGACTTTCGAAAAAAGCGAGCGCTTCGCACATCTTTTCCCAAACACCCTTTGCTTGGGAATTTCCTTTCGGGAGCGCGGCCCGAAGCTTATCGTCCAAGGAAATGATCCACCGGCTCCCATACGCCCGGCTGTCTGCGATGGCCAAGTCATAGTCGGCAGGGTGGAGGACATTCGAAGAGTCGGGAGGATCGAAGTCCAGCCACAGGCTTTTTCCTGGCGCCAACTCGCCCGCCAGCAGCGAAAACCACCCATTCGAATTCACCCAAGGGATACCCGTTGGGCCGGCGATGGCGGTATCTCCTTCCATGGTCTCGAGACTCAATCCAGGCCAAACGTTTTCCCTCGAGCTGAAGATGGTTGAAGCTGTTTCCCAGGCGACCTTGTCGCGTGGGAATTGCAGAATGGCCGGCAGGTCAAAGGATTGGCCGGATGTATCCCCGAGCATTACTGCCGAAAGCCCGGCCGCGCGTGCAGCGGCGACGGCAGCCCCTGAGCCCTCCTTCGCCGCGACCTTTCCCAGAAAGCTGATCCCAAGCCGGCGGCCTGCTTCGAGGAGGGGCTTCAGGGCCTGCTGCTGAGCTGAATCCTCGGGCTCGCCATAAGCCCAGTCCACAATCAGGCAGTTGATGGGTGTTCCCTTGAGCAATTCCAGGGTGGAGGGTTGCCCCCAAGCCTGGAGCGTCTCCTTGAGGTCAGCATTGATACTCTGTGACTTGTTTCGGCGTGCGATTTCCAAAAGCCCGCACGGCCACTTCATCGGTACCCACTTCGCATCCAGATTCATGTGCGTTCTCCCGCAATCATCCCTGCCGCTCCTGGGCACCCACAAGGGGTGCCCCTACTTCTTGAGATTCATGTGCGTTCTCCCGCAACAATCCCTGCTGTCATTCTGAGCGCAGCGGAGCGGAGCGAAGAATCTCGCTCTGGACTCTTCCGCCGAGAAACAGCAGGGCGAGATGCTTCGTCCGCCGCGGCGGACTCAGCATGACAGTGAGGAGGCGCTCGGAATGACATTGCCCGAGTCTTTTTAACAAGGCCGTATTCGTCAAACTACCGGAACGAGAGCCACAGGACCACCGTGCACAGAAAGAGTACGCCGGCCCATTTACGGTAATCACCAAATCCCCTGCCAGGGGCAGTGAATTCCCCCCATACGTTACGAGTCGCCTTGCTGGGGTCCGCAGGCTGACTGACCAGGCTGATGGCGATCATCACCGCCGCAGCAATGATCCATACCACCAGTGCACGGTGCAAGAAAGAGTGCAAAAGAGGGTGGGACAGCACCGGCAACTTCCAGCCCAGCGCTTGGTCAAGAAAGAAGACCAGCCCCGCTAAAAACCCCACCACCACTCCTCCGATAGCTCCCTTCGTGTTGCCCCTCTTCCACATCAAACCGGTGAAAATCACCGCAGACATGGGCACGGAAAGGTAGGCCGAGATGAATTGAAGGTAGTACCAGATGGTCACCGAAAGGCCGACCAGCGGAGC
>JBEKUR010000126.1:0-17243 GCA_049514855.1 Terriglobia bacterium | reverse complement strand
CGGTGACAAGGGTTTTGCCGTCCGGGCTGAGCCCGAGGCCATAGGGATGGGGCGCCACCTTCACCTGCTTGCCGAAAGGGGTTATAAGGCGCCCGTTGGGAAGAACGGTCATTCCTCTGAGATCAATCTTCACCGGTAAGCGGCCCGCAGGAGCTTGCAGAAACTTAGATCTAACCGTCTGAGCATCTTCTGCGGGAAGACTGCATCGAACCGGTGCGAGCACAATGGAAGCCAGGAACAGGGAAATCAGAGCGCGACGCTGCACGGGCGGCATCCCCTTTTGTGTGACATGAACTCAGTGTAGCACGGGGGATGGCTTGACATCTCCCATGCCGGTCACACCTGCCGCGCCCCGCCACCACATCGTGCCGACCAGCGCGTAATTCTGGTATCCTGATTCAGTTTGTAGACCCTTCGAGGAGGATTTTTGTGCTGAAGAGGCCCCCGATTAGTGTGTTGACAGCGGTTTTACTGATGCTTTTCCTGCTCCGTGTCGCGATTGCAGGGAAAGCTACTGACTACCCCCGCCGCCCCAAACTGGTCCTGATACTCGTAATCGATCAATTCCGATATGACTACTTGGTGCGCTTCAGGCAACAATTCGTGGAGGGTGGATTTAACCTCTTACTGACCGGTGGCGCCAACTTCGCGGATTGCCGATACGACTATGCCACAACCACCACTGGCCCCGGCCATGCCACTCTCTTAACAGGGGCGTACGCGAACGTACACGGAATCATCGGGAACGAATGGTACGAGCCAACGCTTCGCCGAACGGTCAATTGCATCGAGGATCTGACCACAAAGTTAGTCAGCGAGCCCGACCGGGCCAGCGCGACTCCCGGATTTTCTCCGCACTACCTTATCGGCAGCACCCTGGGGGACGAATTGCGGGCCGCCACGGACTTTCGTTCGAAAGTCGTAGCCATCTCGCTCAAAGACCGTGCGGCAGTGCTCATGGGTGGCCATTCACCGTCCGCCGTGTACTGGTATGACCCTGGTTCGGGCCGTTTTGTTACCAGCACCTACTACATGCCCGCGCTGCCCTCCTGGGTAGCGCAATTCAACCGGAATTCGCCGGTGAAGGAATACTGTGGCGGGAAATGGACAGCTTTGGCAGAAACAACGGGTGCAAACGGCCAAACGCTGGGGGAATTTCGCGGGATGCCCGAGGAATCGTGCCCTGACGCGAAGTTCCTGGGTTGGCTTCAGCAGACTCCCTATATGAATGAGATTGAACTGGGTTTTGCTGGTGAAGCCGTCCGGAACGAACACTTGGGCCAGGGAACCGATACCGACCTGTTGGCCATATCTCTCAGCGTAAACGACCATATCGGTCACGCTTTTGGCCCCTACAGCCCTCAAGTCGCTGATGCAACCTTGCGAACGGACCGCTATCTGGCCTCGTTCTTTGCGCAGTTGGACAAACTTGTCGGGCTCAATAACGTTTGGGTCGCCCTCTCAGCGGACCACGGAGTTGCTCCGAACCCGGGATTCATTCAGGACCACAAGTGGGGTCCGGGCAACGCCCAGCCTGCCTTGATCCGCGACGCTGTCGAAAAAGCCATGGCTTCAGCATTTGGACCGGGGGCGTGGGTTGAAAGAACGGAGGCGCCCTACATTTACCTTGACTACTACGCTTTGGAGAAGCACCATATTCAAGCCCTTCAGGCTGAAGAGGTGGCGGCCACGGCTGCTGCTTCCTCGCCCGGAGTGATGGCAGCCTTTACACGTACGCAACTTTTGACCGGTAGTTTGCTCTCGTCACCTTCCGCCCGTGCAGCGTCGAACAGTTTCAACCCCAAGCGCGGGGGTGACGTCTTCGTAGTGTTGGATCCCTACGCGGTGCCTGTTTCAGGGTCCAGAGAAACTACTCATGGGAGCCCTTGGAACTACGATTCGCAAGTACCTTTGCTGCTGTGGGGTAGCGCGTTCAAACCGGGCGTCTACTTCGGCCGATGTCAGCCGATCGACCTTGCAGCGACGTTGGCTGCCGCCCTGGGTTTGACCCAGCCCTCCGGTTCCCAAGGCAGCCCACTTGAGCCAGCACTAAGGCAGTAACGGCACGGCACGCTCGAATATCCAGCCATGGCACTGGCGATTCAGATTCGGATGAGGGCCAGTTTGCCCTTTTAGATATTTCGACTGAGTAGCCTGAAATAACCTGCCGGCCAAGTTGTAGTTAGGCCAAACAGACGGCTTTTCAAGGGGAGCTTTTCAGTTGACATTCTATCCCAAATTGTCTAAAGTTGCCAATTCCATCACGCAACCAGTTGCACATAGATTTGGCCAGCTCAGCCCGGAGAGGGCGCGTGCTGATTGGAGGATGAATGAAGAGACTTATTATGGGCTGTGCGGTGGCGGGGTTAATCGCACTGTCCGCCAAGTCCGAAGCAAGGTTGTCCGCTTCCGTCGAACCACCCCGCTTGTCAGTAATACCGAAAGAAAAACACCAAATCGGAGTAGCAAGCTGGTACGGTCAAGAGTTCCAGGGATATACCACCGCGAGCGGAGAGACATTCGACTTAAATGGATTTACAGCAGCGCACCCAACGCTCCCCTTCGGAACTACCATCCGAGTCACCAACCTCAAGAACAGTAAGAACATAGTGCTGCGGGTCAACGACCGTGGGCCAAACCTCGGACGGCGTCTGATTGACGTTTCGTGGGCAGCCGCTAAGCGCCTGGGATTTGTCCACTCTGGCACCACGCCGGTTCGTGTGGAAGTTGTAACCTACCCAAAATGGTTCCTCTCACTACCAATGGCCAAAACCAACTATTGATCCGCTCGCCGCACTCCTCAGGTTTCGCACGGCCAGACCATTTAACGCAAGGCCTCCCTTTTGCGGCTGTGCCCTTCTCATGATTCTCGCGAAAGCCGTTTGAATTTCGCCGTGCTGCCCGACAAGCTAAATGCCGAAGGTCAAAATTTGCATTAAGCGCCTACAATCAGGTGACCTTGGGGTTCCTTCCACGTCTAAATCTCCTGGATAGAACCCCACGGATTAAGGGGCCGGTTGCTTGTCCAAAGTTGCTGGGAAGCAGCAGGGCCGACTGCCACCTATAGGGATGGAACATTTCCTGCCGTTGTCGCGTATTTGAAACCAGACACCCGGCATAGCGCCTGGGTCCGAGGAAAACCGATGGCAAACAACAATCATAAGAAGCGGCGGCGCTGGATCGTCGCGGGAGTCGCCTTCGTTGTCCTGATTGGGTGCGGATTTGGCATTGCCGCAGCATTACGACCGAATCGTCAGATTGATGCCTCCAAATTGGCCGCGGTCGAACGCGGGGACTTGGCTCGCTCAGTGGTCGCCACAGGCAAGATCGAGCCTCTGGCCAAAGTGGACGTCAAATCGAAGGCCAGCGGGATCGTGGAGAAAATCTTTGCCGATTACGGCGACCGTGTGAAGCAGGGCCAAGTGTTGGTCGAGCTGGACAAAGAGCAGTTGCGCGCCCAGGTGGCTGAGGCCCGCGCCAACTTGCAGGCCGCAGAGGCCGCCGTGCAATCGGCGCAGGCGACTTTCGAGCGCAACGTTGTGGACGCGCAAGGTCCTGACCTGCCCTTCCTGAAATCCACCGCCGAGCGCAACCGGAAGCTGGCGGCCGAAGGACTGATTTCCGCCTCCTTACTGGATGACGGTGAAAAAGCCTATCAGATGGCGCTGAACAAGCAGTTGTCAGCCCAGCGCAATGTGGCGGTCAGCCGCGCCGAGGTTGCCCGAGCGAAGGCCCAGGTGGCCCAAATGCAAGCGGCCCTCGATAATGCCGAGGAGTACCTCCGCAATTCCACGATTGTTAGCCCGATGGATGGATTGGTGCTGTCCAGGGACGTGGAAGTGGGGGACGCCGTCAGTTCGATTCTGATCCTGGGGTCGCAGGCGACCAACATCATGAC
Organism: Terriglobia bacterium; assembly: GCA_049514855.1. Lineage (GTDB taxonomy): Bacteria > Acidobacteriota > Terriglobia > UBA7540 > UBA7540 > CAVROP01. The sequence continues at coordinate 13,345 of JBEKUR010000126.1, read as the reverse complement.
CCTGGGAGATGTGAGCGAAGTATACGTCAAAGGCAAAGTGGACGAAGCTGACATCAGCAAGGTCTACTTTGGTCAGCCCGCGCGCATCTCGGTCGAGTCCCTCAAAGAAAAGAAGTTCCTGGGTAAAGTAACCAAGATCTCCCCCCTGGGCGTGGAGAAGGACAACGTCACAACCTTCGAGGTCCGCGTCTCGATCCAGAACCCCACCGGGGAGCTGAAAGCGAATATGAGCGCCAATGCTGAGATCATCCTCGAGGAGAAACAGAAAGTATTGATGGTCCCTGAGGCAGCGGTAATCTACGATAAGGACCACCACACCTTCTTGGAGACTCCCGATCCTGGTTCCAAGACCGGCCGGCGTAAACTCTCGGCGAAACTGGGCATTTCCAATGGCGTAAAGACAGAACTCCTCGAGGGCTTGAAAGAAGGCCAGCAGGTGATACTGCAGTGACAAGTGACGAGTGACAAGTGACGAGCGGGAGTCAGAAGTCAGGAGTCAGAATATGCAGCGCTTGGGCCTGCTTCCCCCCTAACATCTGAGACGCGCCGCCGGATTTTCTGTCTTCTGGCTCCTGACTTCTGACTTCTGACTCCTGACTTCTGACTTCTTCTCATCACTCTTTGTTCTGGCACTCAGGAGGGACTCAACAATGGTCCTCCGCGATCTCATCCTCGACACGTTGCGCACCTTGTGGTCTCACAAGCTGCGCACCTTCCTCACCCTGTTTGGCATTGCCTGGGGGATCATCTCGATCACCCTGATGATTGCCGCCGGAGAAGGATTGCGCGTCGGTCAAATGAGGCAGCAGGAGACATTCGCCAAGGACTTGATGATCATCTTCAATGGCCGGACCAGCATGCAAGCGGGGGGGCTGCGGGCAGGCCGTCAAGTGACCTGGCAGGACTCGGACGTGCCCGCCGTGGCGGAGGAGGCTACGGCCTGCCGGTACGTCTTGCCGGAACTCTCGCGGGACAGCTTGTCCACCCGCAGTCTTTACAACAATGCCTCACCAGAGGTCACAGGTTCGCTTCCCCCGTTCGCAGAGATTCGGTCGATCCGCGTCGCGCAAGGCCGGTTCTATGACTGGGGAGACAATGCCCAGGGGCGCCGCGTAGCCTTCCTAGGCAGTAATATCAAGAAGCAGCTCTTCTCCACCCGCACCGCTGTCGGTGAAAGCATTTACATCAACAACCTGCCTTACACGGTCATTGGCGTCATGGAAAGCAAAGACCAGAACAGTTGCTATGATGGCTGGGACGTGGATAAGATCTTCATCCCCTTCAGCACCATGCTGCGCGATTTTCCCAACAAACCTCCCCAGCTTTCCACCAGCGTCGATCACTTGTTAGTCGCCCCGAAGTCGCTCGAAGAGCACGAAACCTGCAAGTGGCAAGTGCGCCGTGCGCTCGGACGCATCCACAACTTCGACCCTCGCGACAAGGAAGCCGCTCCCATTTGGGACACGGTCGAGGAGGCCAAGGCTTTTCAGAAGATCATGGACAGCATGAAGCTCTTCTTGGGTGCGGTGGGCATCACCACACTGTTGCTGGGGGGGATCGGCGTGATGAACGTCATGCTGGTGGCCGTGCGCGAACGCACCCGAGAAATCGGCGTGCGCAAAGCGGTGGGGGCCAGCGCCCGGGCTATCTTGACCCAATTCTTCATCGAGGCGCTGATCGTCGTTCTGTTGAGCGGTGGTCTGGGCATGGGCATCGCCTACGGTCTTTGTGGGCTGGTCGACCTTTTCCCCATGCCGGCCTTCTTTGCGGGCCTGTTGCCCACCTGGAAATCCGCCGTGGTGTCATTCGCGATTTTGGGCACCATCGCCGTGTGCTCGGCGCTTTACCCGGCGCGCCGCGCCGCCATGGTGGATCCCATCGAGGCGTTGCGGTATGAGCCGGGCGGGTAGTTTTCAGTCGTCAGTTGTCAGTTTTCAGTTTCAGTTGCAAGACGAAGCACCATTCTGCGAGTCGCGGCGAGCAGCGGCAGATTTCAGCGCGGTAGGGGATTTCGCATGGTTTTTCGTACTGATAACTGAAAACTGAGAACTGAGAACTGAGAACTGAAAAGGAGGGACTAGTTGCAGGACTTCAAGAAGCTCACGGTGTGGGAAAAAGGCCATAGACTAACGCTGGCTGTATATAAAGCGACGGCGCGGTTTCCTAAGGATGAATTATACGGGCTAACAAGCCAGATCCGACGAGCGTCTGCGTCCATCCCAGCCAACATTGCGGAGGGCTGCGGGAGAACCGGGAGGGCTGAGTTGGGCCGCTTTCTTCAAGTCGCGATGGGCTCAGCCAGCGAGCTTCAATACCATCTTCTTCTCGCCCACGACCTCGCCATATTAGGTGAACCGGAGTACAGGTCACTGGAAGGCCAGGTTGTAGAGATCAAACGCATGCTGAGCGCCTTCATCGGCAAGCTAAGGGCGTAAGTAGTTCTCAGTTATCAGTTGTCAGTTGTCAGTTGAACCTCGATGACTGTTTCCTCGCGATTTGGCAGGCAGCATCAGCGTTCGACAGCAAGGGAGGGACCGTAGCGGATTTCAAGAAGCTCACTGTCTGGGAGCAAGGCCACACAAATGAAAGCATGGTCGCTTGTACGCGCTTGTACTGATAACTGAGAACTGATAACTGAAAACTGAGGACGCGACGCTATGATCCGAGAGGTGTTCGTGCAAGCCTGGTCCGCACTCCGCCGCCAACCGCTGCGGAGTTTCCTCACCATGCTGGGGATCACGTGGGGTATAGCCGCCGTCGCGCTCCTGATCGCCTACGGCCAGGGGCTTCGGTCCGTGGTCGTTGCGGCCTTCGACGCCTTCGGCAAGGGAGCGGTCATCTGCTGGCCCGCTCAGACCAGCGAGCAAGCGGGAGGCCAACGCGCCGGCAAGCACGTAGTCTTCGAAAAAGCGGACCTGGACCTGGTTCGGGAAAACGTCACCCTGGTCAGGACCGCCTGCCTGGAAACGGTGCGTTGGCTTCCCATCTCTTTCGGTGACCGCGTGGCCAATACCGCGATTCGCGGGGTCTGTCCCGAGTATGGCGAAATGCGCAACGAAGTGCCCAGCGCCGGCCGCTGGATCAGCCCCGAGGACGTGCTCGAGCGCCGGCGCGTGGCGTTCCTCGGCGCCCGTCTCCGGGAAAAGCTCTTCAGTGGCCAACCTGCCGTGGGCGAGATGGTTCGCATTAGCGGCACCCGGTTCACCGTGGTCGGGACCATGGACCGGAAGATCCAGGACAGCAATTATTTCACGAGCGACGATGAATCTGTCTGGATCCCCTATTCCAGCGCCGGCGATATCTGGAACACTCGCTATGCCAACGTGCTGGTGTTTGAGCCCCTGGCGCCACGGTTCGAAAAGGAGGCCATGAGGCAGGTGCGCGCGGAGGTGGCCAAACGCCAGCGCTTTTCACCCACGGATGAGCGCGCCATCATGATGTTCGGCCGCGAACAGTTCCGGCCCGTCATCGATGGCATTACCATTGGCTTCGAGGCCCTGTTCACCTTCGTCGGAGCGCTCACGCTTGGCATTGGCGGCGTGGGGCTGATGAACATCATGTTAGTGGCCGTGGAAGAACGCATCCGGGAGATTGGCCTGCGCCGCGCCCTGGGCGCCCGCCGGTGGCAAATCCAGTTGCAGTTCCTGGCCGAAGCGCTGGTCATCACCGCGATTGGCGGCGCCATTGGCATTGGCCTCGCCTATGCTGCGTCGGCGGCCATCGGACCGCTTCCCCTTTACGGCCCGCTCTACGAAGACACCTCCGGTAAAGGCGATATCCACCTTTATATTTCGCTTGGCACAGTCGCTGTTTCCACGGCCATCCTGATCTTGGTGGGACTCCTCAGCGGCTTGGCGCCGGCCATCCGCGCCTCTCACCTCAATCCCGTCGAAGCTCTCCGTTACGAATGAGCGCCTTGAGGTGCGGCACTCGTGTAGCCCCCCTCGTTCTCGCCCACCCGCTGGCGTCTTTCGACTCGCGAATTTTGGCTTCGATTCCACGCAAAAGGCGGTTTTTTGGCCCCTTTTTGGGGTTTGTTTTGAGTTCGTTTGCATCAAAAACCAGTTCGTTTTTGGCGTCTTAAAATGCTAAGCCCTTTGTTTGCAATAGATCGGTAGGTTCGTTCCCACTATTTAGTATCTTTTTTGCGTTTCCCCGCCTTTTTCCCCCTTTCCGGGTCCCTTTCGCCTTCCCTTGCCGCAGCCGCCTGCCGGCGTTCTCTTACGACAACTCTGATAGGCTACTTCAGGTCGGTTCTCGTGTCAAGAGAAAAGTGCAGGAGACAAAAGGGCAGGTACCAGGCGTCAGGCGTCGGCTCACGGGGGCGCGGGAAAGTAAGGACATTCATGGCGCACTACACTAGAAGTGGTAAACTTCAACTGGCCGGGTGCGAGATGGCGTCTGGAGACGGGCATGAGGGGGGCAGTGTGCGGCTGAGACGCAGAGCCGCGCTCTGCGCCAGCCGGCGTTCGCAAGGCAGTAGCCGGTAGGTTCTTTCTTGATATGCAAGTTAACGTTTTGTGTTGGCGACCAAGTTCCCTCCGTTGTGGGCTGGCGCTGCAGGACGGATTCAGGCGCGGCTCAGGCTGATCGCGCCTCGATCGCAAAACCCAGAAATCGATGTTTGCGCTACCCGCGAAGGGGATTTCTTCAAGTCCCATCACAGCCCTGCTAAACGGCGATAATCAATTTGGAAATTCACGTCAGATTCCATGTTGATCCAACGCATTACGCTTTCGTATTCGGCGATTCTTTTTGGCCACCCGCTTATGGGAACTTCTCGAAGACAAACGAGGGCTCTTACAGCCGTGCCGTAATCGCAAACCTCAACGGTCTTGAGGAGTCCAAGCTCTCTGAACCTCGCGCAAGTTATATCTCGCCTGTCATCCTGCAAGCAGTCCACAAACATTAGTGTAGCGGCGTAGGGAAGCTTTTCGAAAGCGATAGGCCCAATTCCGTCTCGCTCCAACATTTCGCGGGTCCGCTGATCGTGAAACAACATACAAAGGGCCGCGATAACGGAACTAGTTCTTGCTATTTCCTTGTCAGGCAAGGTCGATTGCGGTACGCCCAGCGGCCGACAGCTGTGTATGAGTTTGAATGCAGAAATAACACTGTGACTTGTCCTGCGTCCGTCAAAGTAAACTGCTCGTAGCGACGCATCGAAAAAGTCCTTGTCTTTCTTTTTCTTAAGTGTGGGGGGAAGCCACTTCCGGACCGTCCGGTTATAGAGGGCACGAAGATCTTTTCTCGTCTGGGCAAATACTGTTTCCCATAAATTCGGTATTTCCCTGGCCCACTCACCGGGAATTGAGGAATCTCGGGCAGACGCATCTTCCTCCGCACCATATACAAACCGAAAGGCGCCCCAAGGGTCCTCCGCGATGTATGCGGGGTCGTGAAACAGGCAAGTCAGAAACCAGAGGACCTCCCACGCTCTTAGACTCCTGGGCTTCTTAGAATCTGAAATAAATCGGTCCACCTCTGCCAAATGTTTCCTCCCTTTCGAAAGTAGACCGAGGATGTAAAAGCCGAGGAACAGATTGTTGAAGGTATGGAAAAAATGATCCCTGCCGCCCTTTTTCGCCCCCGATAATTCATACTCGCGTAATATGTCCAACTGTCCTAAAGGAAATAATAACCTCCTATCTCCACGTGCGAACCTTCTTGCAAACCCAGCCAGGAGGTCGCATTCGCGGATGTAGGCAATTGTATTTCCGTTCGTCGCCTGCTTGTATTGCTTGGCAAACGCTCGAAATGTTCTCGCGAGGTAGGGACTTAAATATTGATTTGACGCAACACCTTCGTATAGCCATTTAGGTATGTGGCCCGTTTCTTCCCCAGAGCGATATTGGCGCGGGAGACAGTAATTAGAACGGAAAACCTCATAAACTTCGTTCTCCGTTTCCATGAGAAGGCCAGCTCCCATTTTCTGGCAGTCCGCTGCCACGTCACCGGCAACTTGAACCGCAGAAATGTAGCACGGATCAGATTCCTCCGTACCTTCCGTCGTCACTTGGCGCGCGAGGATAATCACATCCGTTTTTCGGAATTTCTTTTTTCGAAGCTGCATCACAGCCTTCCGTACGTATTCGGGAACCTGAAGCGAGACAAGAGCGTGGACCAAGATCCTTCTTTCGCCTCGCTTTACGCAAAGGGTAGGTTGCCACTCTAGCCTCCTAGGGATGTAACGCTCCATCGCGCGGGAGCCGAACTTAACCTCGATCGCCCGTTCGTCGCGTGAAAGGCAGCGGAGCAACCCGTTTATTGCTTCCGTCGGAAGTTGGGCCTGACTCATGAGTGTTACAGCTCGCTCTTAAGGTCTCTCGCTACTTGGATCATTTCACTTAACGCCCCGGCAAGGTCCTCCTTTACTCTCTTTCTACTACTCTCCCGGCCTACAGTCGCGTCAATGTAGCTGACCCTGTACATCCTAAGCGTTTCTGTGAGCGATTTAATTGAGCCAATGATTTTCTGGGGCTTGGGAGGCTTCTCTGCAACAAGCATAGGAAGACGGGTTTCAATGTCTGCTCTCGCATCGTCAAACGAATACTGTTCCTTCTCGATTAGATTTGCGAAAATTGTCTCCGCCACTTTCTGGTCTGGGTCCTTCAAGCCTGGCTTGAAAAGAGGAGTAACCTGACGTATTTGGTCGCGTGACGTAACCTCGCCACCGTTGATCCCTTCGATGGTCTTTTTAAGAAGGCATTCCCGAGCCATGTTTGCTTTCTTTTCGGGAGGCTTTCCATGGTTATAGAATCGCGGAAACGCAGTAATTGAAGGTTCAACGACACTGGCCTCGATGGCCAATATATAGGAATAAATGTTACGCGTCGGCTCCTCGGAGTTAAATGAATAAATCTTTTCCTTCAGGGACTTGGGCCAGGCAAGTACGTGCACTCGATCATGTGCGGTGCCCGTATTCATCCAGGTCTCCCTTTCAATCCGATCTGTCCAAGTCGGCTTCTCGGCAAACGTGAGGCCGGCCTCAAGCTCCGGGTACATTTCCGCCAGGGATTTGCACTGAGCAAGCGGTGTCCATTGTTCGCGGGTCATGTGCAGGTGGAACATGTACTTTCTCAAGCTCTCAAGGTGAGAGTCGTGTTTTAATACGTGTGCCGGAACCTTGTGCAGATTCAGCCTTTGCGCAGCCCGAAATCGTCTTTCGCCGTCGACGAGCTGAAACTTGCCGGGTGGCTTTTCCCGCACGATGAGGGGGACGAGGATCCCAACCTCGGAAATCGAAGAAACCAAGCGTTCGAAGCTGGAGTCGAAAGGTACGTCTCCACGAGGGTTCTCCGGATTCACTTCAATATCCGCAACTGGAATCGGTTTTCGGCGTCCAGTAAACTGGCTGGTATCCATTTGTACCTCCCAATTTCTAATAGGCACAACTGGCCGTTTGCGCCTTGAGTAGCGAGCCTGCGCCAGCCGTGGCCTTCAAGAATGAAGAAGTCGCACCGCTAAAACGTTTTGCTCTTGCCGGCATATTTGTCTGGCGAAAGCGACGTTTTTGAAAGCACGGTAACCGTTGAGATGGGCCTTACGATTCCTCTCGTATAAGGTACGATTACACTTGCTTTGAACTTTGAGGTAAAGCAATCCATTAGCCGGGACGCGGGAGCATCAGTTTCGGCGGCTCCAAAAAACGTCTTGATGCGGCGAAGTGCCGCGATGGGCTCCCCAAATTCACCCCCGATCCAAAAACGGCCATGGTGTTGAGCCGCGTGTAAGGTACTGCCACTCCCGGCAAAACAGTCTAGCACCACATCTCCGGGCTTGCTCGCCATCAAAATTGCCCGTTCTGGAATTTGGATTGGAAGTTCGTTGATCTTCTTATCGTGGAATTTCTCCTGACGACGAGCGGGCCTGGTATCCTCCCAAAAGTCACTTATTTGTACCCACGTGTTGCCGTCTTTGTCTCTATATTTATCGTACTTTTGTTTGTAGCCGCCGTAGTCCCTGATTAGCTCGCCGCATGTTCTACATTTCGGCGATTTAGCTCGAACAACATTGAATGTCGGTGTGGCTCCGCCCTTCACGTAGTACAGGAGGCCGTAGTGAGCTGGGTGAATGCGACCGTGGGCGGGGAAGCTACCCTTCATTTTGAGCGCTATCCAGCTTTTGTACTCGAGGAGGTGGCTCACATTTAGCCACGCACCGAAGTCCATAAGCCACGCAGGCAAATGGTACAGAAAAAAGGCTCCCCCAGGGCGAAGGACTCGGATCAGCTCTAAAATCCAAGTGCGGCACCACCCCCTGTACATCTCGATTCCCATCGTGTCGTCGAATTCGGCAACTTTGTAGTCCTTTCCGAGGTTAAAGGGGGGGTCAACAAACACCACATCTATTGACTTATCACAAATGTTGGCGAGCAGGTCGAGCGCGTCGGCTCTGAATAAAATGCCCTGCGGCCCGGCATATTTCGCAACGATCTGGGGCGGGCGATATACCCCGTTAAATGTCATGTGAGAAATATATCGGCTAGACGATATATTGTCAACGGGTTCTTTTTCGGCCTGGTTTCGGCCCTGTTTTGACATAACGGGTCAGGCTTTCTGGATCGACGAACCAGTCTCTTCCAATTTTTGACCCAACCAGTGTCCGACGTCGAAGCATCAAGCTGATGTGGTCCGTCGAATAACCGGTGAGTCTTGCGGCCTCAGATGTTGTCAGAGGACGCTTTTCTTTGCTCGCCTGCTCCAACCGATCTACATTTGGGAATCGCCTCATGTGGGTTAGACAGTCGCCGGCCAAGTCTTCACTGCAAGATTTGCAAGGTTCGTTTGGCGCTCTTCTATTGCTTGCGGGCTCCAGCTGGCTAGAGTCGCAATGCTCTTAGTCAGCTCGAAATCAGATTCCGCATAGCGCTTCCTCTTGTATGCGAATTCTTCGTTGCCGGACAGCGCGTTTTCTTTATTCTTCATAAGCGCCAAGTTGCCGAGTCGATTTGTGTAAGCTGCGGCAGATTCGGGACCGAATGCCGTCCACGTTCCGGGAGCCGGATTCTGAGGTAGGATGTCTTCAAGGTTTACCTCCTGCTCATTGAAGTTCCGGATCAACTCCGGTTCCTCCTCCCCTCCCACTTGCCCTTCTAGAGCCCGAAGGTTGTATGTCGCAAGCCAGCCCTTTCCGACTCTGGTGATTGCGAAAGCAGGTAGCACAGCGCGGCCTCGCGGTCGCAACCAAAACAACGAAAACGAACATGCGCCTCTGGTAGATGATCTATGCGCAGAAACCCCGTGTTTGTGCGGCCCACGAGAAATGCTCCAAAAAATGTTTGCTAAAAAAACAAGAATTACGACCTTGCATTGCAGAGTTGGTCTGTAACTCAGCGGCTCTTCTCCGCTTCCCGAGTATACAAGCCGCGGAGTTCAAGAGCAACTCCGCGCTACCCAAGCTCCTTCCCCACCAAATCACACAGCACGAGGAGCAAGAGTGGTTTGTGGGGTGCAGGATCGCCTTGGGCGCGGTCAACGCGTAACTTCGCAAGCCAGTAGCTGGCTCGGGTGATGGTGACCATAGGTTCTTGACGGAAGCGACGTTCCGTTGTTTTGGAGTGCGGCAGCTTGCTGCCGCTTTCCTTCAGGCCAGCTTGCTGGCCGGAATTTGAGGGAAAGCCTAGAGACCGCGAGCAAGCTCGCCGGCGGGGTAAAGCGGCAGCAAGCTGCCGCACTCCAAATCTGCCCTAAATGTCCCTGGGATCAACCTCGAACTCGTCCTCGACGTGCACGCGATCTATCTTCATCTGCATAATCCGCTTGTAAAACGAAGTTGTGGCTTGGCGCTGGAACCAGCCCGCCGAGCACCAGGGATAAAGCGACGCCTCGCGCACGATGCGGTGATGGACTGCGTTCCGGTGGACGTAACTCAACCGGGCGAAGTAGGACTCCGGGTAAGTCAGGTTAGTCTCCCAGTACTGGAACCACACCTTGCGCCCGCCGGTTCCGTCCCAGCGGTTCGCCTGGATGGTGGTTAAAGAGTGCAGATGTCGGCTGAGCAAGGTAAGAGAGGCAGCCTGCGCGGGAGACAAGGCAACGAAATGATAATGATTGGGGAAGACCGCCCAGGCCTGCAATTCCCACTCGTACTTTTCCGCCAGCTCGAGAAGCCGGTCGCAGAGGTACTCGAGGCGCTGGGGGCCGGCGAAAGTGGGCTTCTTGAGGTATGTCCCGGCGGTCACGATGTAAGCTCCGGCCTCTGCCAGGCGGTGAACCGGGCTGTGAGGCCAATCACGCATAAGACCCTCCGCGACTTTTGAAGCGGCCCGGCTTTGGAGTGCGGCAGCTTGCTGCCGCTTTCCTACGGGCCAGCTTGCTGGCCGAGCCGCGACTTGTCGATTGTACCCAGCGAGGCGGCACGCGAGCAAGCTCGCGGGGGGAAAGCGGCAGCAAGCTGCCGCACTCCAGATTATAGCTTGAATCCTTGAACCGGCTAACGTAAGATGTCGGCTTTCACAAGGCGGGAAGCACTGACTCTGAATCCGGCGCGGAATGACGCCGAAGGAGCACGTCATGGTGAGATGGGGGGGCAGAGTTTTGAAGGCGACTTTCCGAAGGAAGTGGCTGCTGGTGGCATTCGCCTTCGGCATCGTGCTGGGCGCGCGGGCGGAAGAGCCACGCTACTTTGCCATCCGCCATGCGCGCATCGTGCCGGTTTCGGGACCTGAGATCAAGAGCGGCACGGTGGTAATTGCCAAGGGCCTGATCGCGGCGGTGGGCGAGAATGTGAGCATCCCGCCGGAAGCCTGGGTGATCGAAGGAAAGGGCCTGACGGTGTACCCCGGCTTCATCAATGCGCTGAGCGACCTTGGACTAGGCCCGCCGGCGCCGGCTGCGCCCGGACCGGCAGGAGGTGGTGGGGGCCCCGCCAGGGGTCAACCTCAGCAGCCGCAGCCGGTTTCTCACGGCCCGCAGGATCGACCGGCGAGCACGCCCTGGATGAATGCGGCAGACGAACTCAAGCCCGACGACAAGCGGGTTGAAACCTGGCGCAACGCCGGCTTCACCTCCACTCTGGCCGCACCGATGACGGGGATTTTCCCGGGCCAAGGTGCGGTGGTGAACCTCGCCGGCGAGCGACCGGGCGAAATGACGGTGGCCGCGCCCAGTGCCCTTCTTATTACCCTCCAACCCCTGCGAGGCTTCGGAAACTTCCCCGACTCGTTGATGGGCGTGGTCTCCTACGTCCGTCAGGTCTTTCTGGATGCCAACTGGTACAACCAATCGGAGTCCATTTACCGTGCGCATCCGGTGGGGTTGGAGCGGCCCGCCTACGATCGGACGGAAATCGTCGTGCACGACGCGCTGGCCTCCGGACGTCCGGTCTTGTTGCCTGGAAACACCGCGCAGGAGATGCACCGGGCGCTGATGCTGGCGGAGCGCCTCGGCGCGCGCGCCGTCATTTACGGCGGCCAGCAAGGCTACGAGGACGCCGATGAACTGGCGGCAGCGAAGGTTCCGGTGCTGGTGAACCTGAAGTGGCCAGAGAAGGAGAAAGACGCAGACCCGGAAGCGGAGGAACCATTGCGCGTGCTCCGCTTCCGTGACCGCGCGCCCTCATCCCCGGCCGCGCTCCAGAAGGCAGGCGTGAAGTTCGCTTTCTATTTTGAAGGGATCGGAGCTCCCAAGGACGCGCTTAAGAACGCGAAGAAGGCCGTCGACGCGGGTCTCGCTGCCGATGCCGCCCTGCGTGCTTTCACCCTGAACGCGGCGGAGATCCTGGGCGTGGGCGACCGTTTAGGCTCCATCGAGCCCGGCAAGATTGCCAACCTGGTCGTGACCGATGGGGATCCTTTCAATGAAAAGACCAAAGTGAAAATGACCTTTGTGGACGGCCGCCGCTACGAAGTGCGCGAGCCCGGACGCCCCACGGCGCCCCCGACCGTTAAGCTGACCGGGAAGTGGAAAATCAGCCTGTCGGGTGCGCAGGGCCCGGAGGAGGCTACGGCGGACCTCAGCATGGCGCCCGATGGTACGCTCAGCGGATCGCTCACCGGCGTCTCCGGCGCCATGGTAGGGTCCATGGGCACGGTTTCGATCCGCGACGGCTGGGTGAGCGGCAACCAGTTCAGCTTCACGCTCAGCCTCACCTTCGGAGGCAGTCCCATCGACGTCATCTTCAGCGGGACGCTCGAAGGCGAGCAGATGAAAGGGAGTGCCAGCGGGGGCGGCGCGTCGGTGGACTTTACGGGCTCGCGCCCCAGCAGCACGGCTGCAACTGTAAATACCCATCAGGAGGTTGAGTAGATGAAACGCGCATCCCGTTCGATAAGCGTGATGGCGATGCTGGCCCTCCTGGCGGTTTGCGCCCTTGGGGCTAAGGCTGCAGAGGTCACGTTAATCAAGTCCGGCACCATCCTTACCGTCACCAAGGGGACGATTGAAAACGGTGACGTCCTGATCCGGGACGGCAAGATCGCGGAGGTGGGCAAGGGCTTGACCGCGCCTGAGGGCGCCAAGGTGATTGATGCCACAGGCCTGTTCGTGATGCCGGGCATCATCGACTGCCATTCGCACATCGCGGTGGCCGGAAGCGTCAACGAAGGCAGCGTCAGCGTCTCTTCGATGGTAGACATTGCCGACGTGCTGAACCCCGAGGACATCAACATCTATCGCGACTTGGCGGGCGGCGTCACCGTCGCCAACGTTCTGCACGGCAGCGCCAATGCCATCGGGGGCCAAACCATCGTGATCAAGCTGCGCTGGGGAAAGCGGGCTAAAGACCTTCCCTTCGAAGGTGCGTTGCCGGGTATCAAGTTCGCCCTGGGAGAAAATCCCAAGCGCTCCGGCTCCTCGATTTCCGGAACCCCGCCGCGGTATCCCTCCACGCGCATGGGCGTGATGGACGTATACCGAGAGGCCTTTTCGGAGGCGGTGGATTACAAGAAAGCCTGGGACGACTACAACCGCAAGAAAGCCGCCGGCGAATCGAACTTGATTCCGCCTCGGCGTGACCTGAAACTCGAGCCGCTCCTGGAGGTACTGGAGGGCAAGCGGCTGGTGCACATCCACTGCTACCGCGACGATGAGATCCTGCAGATGATCCGCGTGGCTGAGGAGTTCCACTTCAAGATTGCGACCTTCCAGCACGTGCTCGAAGGCTACAAAGTGGCGGATGAAATCGCCAAAAGCGGCGCGGGTGCATCCACGTTTTCCGACTGGTGGGCCTACAAGGTGGAGGCCTACGACGCCATCCCATACAATGCCGCCCTCATGACCGAACGCGGCATCGTGGTCTCGATCAACTCCGATAGCGGCGAGGAGGCCCGGCACCTGAACCAGGAAGCGGCCAAGAGCATGAAATGGGGCGGGCTTTCGCACGATGAGGCGCTGAAGCTGGTGAC